>DBFWKV010000037.1:0-7634 GCA_048465795.1 Alistipes sp. | reverse complement strand
CTCGGATGAGGCATTTGCTGCGATTGATCTGGAGCCGATCGCTCCGTTCGGGCAGTGGAATTACATCATCCGAGGCTTCAAGTCAGAGTCTGAGTAAATTTTATTTCTTTACTGTTCCTGAGGAGCGCCGCGATGACGGCGGCCTTTGAAACCAAGCTCTCCCAGATCGAGCGGGGCGAATACCGGCTCGACCAGTTCGTTGCGGAGTACGAAGCCTTCATCTGTGAAGAAATCGAGCGCGCGAAGACCGCGCCGGTGGTGGTGAAGGAACCGGTTGGCGGTGCCTCGTCGGCGTCGCCCTCGGAATCGAGCGCGTCGGGGAGGGCTTCCTCGTGGCGCAGTTCCTCCGGGACGAGGAGCCGGTCGGCGGCCGGGAGCCGGACGGGGACCAAGACCGCGACCAAAACCGGGACGAAGAGGACGACGAAGACGGGGACCTCAACCCGGACGCGCACGCGTGCGGCGGGCGAGTCGTCGGCTTCGACTTCGACGTCTGCGGCCCCTGCGATCCGCTCGCCGAAGTGGCGCGCGGAGGCGAAGCCGGCGGCGCCCGTTGAGCCTGTGCTGCCCTTCGATGCGGGCGGGGTAGACGGGTTCGATACGCCGGACATGCCGCCTGCGCCGCCCTGGCCGGAGGACGACGGGAGTTTTCCGACGTATTGATCAAGCATGACGCCTTCGGGAAAGCCCTCTGCAAGGGCTTCTCGGGGTTGTCCGTAAGCTTGGCTCCGCACCCGTAAAATGGGGAAGATTTTCCCCGGACTTCATGGCAGGTCCGGGGGCTCGTCCGCCTCCTTCCTTCATATTCCGCTTTCCCCTGTTATACTCTTATGGACTCTGGTTTTTTTGAAAAAACCCAGGTAAATCAAGCGTTTACCCCCCCCGCGCTCTAGTTCCGGAAACTCCTGAATCATTCGACAACGCCTCGGCGCTCACGGCGCTTTTGGCGTCGATCGAAGCGTCGTCGCTCTCCGCGCGGGACAAGGGGACGCGCTTTGAAACGCTGATTCGCGACTGGCTCATGAAGGAGCCCACGTACGCGAATCTCTTCACGAAGGTCCAGACCTGGAAGGACTGGTCCGCAGAAAATCCGGGGTATGCCGTCAACGCCAAGGACTACGGGATCGATCTCGTAGCGACGAATGCGGACGGGGACGGCTTCACGGCGGTCCAGTGCAAGCTCTATGGGCGCGAGCACCGCGTGACGAAGCCCGAAATCGATTCCTTCCTCGCGGCCTCCTCGAAGGCTCACTTCACGCATCGCCTGCTCGTCGCGACCAACGAAAAGTGGTCGGAAAACGTGGTGAAGGAACTCCACGCGCAGGCGATCCCCGTCACGCTCATCACTCGGCGGGATCTTGCGGCCTCGGTGATCGACTGGAGCGTCTATGCCGAAAGCGGCAAGGTCGAAACACGGCCGAAGCGCGTCCCGCGCAAGTACCAGGAATACGCCATCAAGGACGTTTTGACCGGCTTCCAAACGAGCGACCGCGGCAAGCTCATCATGGCCTGCGGGACCGGGAAGACCTTCACCTCGATGCAGATCGCCGAGGCGATGGAAGGGGAGGGCGGCTTCGTCATGTTCCTCGTGCCCTCGCTTTCTCTGCTTTCGCAAACGCTCTCCGACTGGAAGCAGCAGTGCGAATTTGAGATCAATGCGTTCGCCGTGTGTTCCGACACGACGACCGGCAAGGCGGATCTTGAGGACATCGAGTCGCTCACCGTCGGAAGCGAGCTCTCGTACCCCGCGACGACGGAGCCGGAGAAGCTTGCGGCTGAAGTGAAGAAGGCGCGTGAGCGCGGCGGCATGACCGTCATCTTCTCCACGTACCAGTCGATCGAAGTCGTGAGTCAGGCCCAGAAGCAGTATGGGATGGATGAGATCGGCCTCATCATCTGCGACGAGGCGCACCGCACGGCGGGCGGTCACCATGTCGACGACGAAGACGCGCCCTTCCAGCGCATTCATGACCAGAACTTCATCCGCGGGAAGAAGCGCCTCTACATGACGGCGACCCCGAGGATTTTCGGGGGCGACGCCAAGAAGCAGAGCGAAGAGGGCGATGTGGTCCTCTACTCGATGGACGACGAGGCGGTTTTCGGAAAGACCTTCCATACGATCAGCTTCTCGGAAGCCGTGCGCCTGAAGAGCCTGGTGGACTACAAGGTCATCGTGCTCGCGGTGGATGAGTCCGTCGTAAAGAACCAGGGGATGGACGACTACACGTTGGTCGAAGCTGGCGGCCTGACCGTGAAGCATGCCGCGAAGGTGATCGGCGCGTGGCGCGCGCTCTCGAAGTGCGACTTCAAGGGCGAGCGCTCGATGTGGGACGACCTCAAGCTCATGAAGCGTGCGGTGGGGTTTGCGCAGGTGATTGAGCCGCCGAAGCCGGGGCAGAACTTGGACCGCACGTCGTCGAAGCTCTTCACTGCGAACTTCGCGAAGACGATCGAAGACTTCAAGCGCGACCACTTCAACACGCTCAACGAGAAGAACCGCTCCTACAGCCATGCGGCCTTTGACGCCGAGTACCCCTTGGTGTGCGACTGCGAGCATATCGACGGGAGCATGAATGCGACCGAAAAGGGTGCGCTCCTCGACTGGCTGCGGGCGGAACCCGAGAAGAACCACTGCAAGATTCTCTTCAACGTCCGATGCCTCTCGGAAGGCGTCGACGTGCCTTCGCTCGACGCGGTGATCTTCCTTTCGCCCCGCAAGTCCGTTGTGGACGTCGTCCAAACGGTCGGCCGCGTGATGCGCACGGCGCCGGGGAAGGAGCGCGGCTACGTGATCCTGCCGGTCGTGACCTCTGCCGGGGTGCCGGGCGAGCTGGCTCTGAACAACAACAAGGAATTCGACGTCGTTTGGCAGGTGCTTCGTGCCCTGAAGTCGATCGATCAGGACTTCGCGAGCGTCGTCGACGGGCAGTTGGGAACGGTGAACCCCGAGAAGATCGAGGTCATCAGCATCACCACGGCCAAGGTCAACCGCAAGCCCGGGAAGCCTGCGGGGAAGGCCCCGGGCAAGGGACGTGGCGGCAGGAAAGGTAATGAGCCTGATCCCCAACAAGGCAGTCTCTTCGAACGCAACGACTACCTGGAAGAGACGATCCGGACGCGCATCTTGAAGCGCGTCGGGAACCGCCGGGAATGGGGGGACTGGGCCGAGGACGTGGCGCAACTCTGCGACGCGCAGGTGCGGCATATTGAATCGAAGGTCCAGGACGAACCTGCGGTCAGCCGGAAGTTCGAGGAATTCAAGAAGGAACTCAAGGCAACCTTGAGCGGGAATCTCGACGATCGCGAAATCATTGAAATGTTGGCGCAGCACGTCGTGACGAAGCCGATCCTTGATGCGCTCTTCACGGTCTACGACGAAAAGGGCGACGTCGTCTACGAATTTTCCAAGCAGAACCCGATCGCCAAGGCGATGACGACGATGGTCGAGGAGCTTGACCGTCAGGGGATGCAGTCCCCTGCAAAGACGCTCAAAGACTTCTACGAGAGCGTCCACGCCCGCACGCGCCACGTCAAGACGAGCGCCGAGCGGCAGATGATCATCAAGGAGCTCTTCGAGAAGTTCTTCAAGGCTGCCTTCCCGAAGCAGCAGGAAAAGCTCGGAATCGTCTACACGCCGGTCGAGGTTGTGGACTTCATCAATCAATCCGTGGCGGACCTTCTGAAGAAGGAGTTCGGCACCGACATCGCCGATCCGGGCGTGCATGTTTTGGATCCGTTCTCCGGCACGGGCACCTTCATGGCGCGTCTCATGCAGACGGGGCTCATCCCGCCGGAAAAGCTTCCGCAGAAGTTCGAAAACGACCTGCATGCGAACGAGATCATGCCGCTCGCCTACTACGTCTCCTCGATGAATCTTGAAGGGGTGTTGCACGAGATTTGTCCGAATGAGCCGTATAAGCCGAACAAGGTGATGATTTGGACGGATACGTTTGCCGATCATCGGCAGGATACGATTTTCAGTACGGATTTGAGCGAAAATAACGCCCGATTGGACGTCCTAAGTCGCCAGGATATTCGTGTAGTTATTGGTAATCCGCCGTATTCTGTTGGACAGGGTAGTGCTAATGATGATAATCAGAACGAGCACTATGAAAAGTTGGATGCGCGAATTGCTGAGACATATGCGGCAAAGACGAGTGCTGTCAATAAGAATTCTCTGTATGATTCTTACATTCGAGCTTATCGTTGGGCCTCAGACCGCATTGGCGATCAGGGTGTTATCGGTTTCGTGACGAACGGAGGATGGTTGGAATCGAATAGCGCAGATGGAATGCGCAAGTGCATGGCAGAAGAATTTAATTCGATTCATATCTACCATTTGAAGGGAAATCAAAGAACGTCAGGGGAGCGCTCTAGACAGGAAGGTGGAAAGATTTTTGGCGAGGGGAGTAGAAGTCCGGTCGCTATTGTCTTCTTGGTGAAGAACCCTCTATCGAAGGAGCGGGGTAAGATCTTTTTCCATGCTGTGAAAGACTACTTGACGCGCGAGGCCAAGCTGAAAGGGCTTCAGGACGATCATTCCATCTCGTCCATGTCGTTGAGTCTGATTGTTCCGGATGCACACGGTGATTGGCTTAACCAGAGGGATGATTCCTATGCTCGATTTATTCGCATGGATGGCAAGAAGGCAAAGGACCCCTTTATTTTTAAAAACCATTCTAGTGGTCTAAAAACCGGGCGAGATGCTTGGGTTTACGGATCTAATATGATGGATGTGAAGAGAAATGTTGAGCGAATGTTTGATGTTTATAACAGGCAAGCAGTAGACTTTGATAAAGATCCATCTAGTTTTCAGTTTATTCGCGATGACAGATTGATTCATTGGAACGGGACGTTGGAGAATTACTTCAATCGCGGCGTTCGCAATCTGAAGTTTGACATCAATTCTATCTATCGAAGTTTGTATAGACCTTTTTGTTTTCAGTATTGCTACTTTAACAAGTTTGCCAACGATAGGGCGTACCAACTCCCAAGTTTCTTTCCGACGAACGAAGCTAAAAACTTGATTATTTGCGTGAATCAGAATGCCAAAGATGCAGGTCAGATTGCGCTAATGACAAATTATGTTACGGATTTGCATTTTAATGGTGACAGCCAGTGCTTTCCCCGCTGGCTACCGGGAGAGCGCATCGAACCGGCGGACGGCGTGCTCGACTTCGGAGAGCCTACTGAAGTCCAAAGCGGCTTTTCTACAGAAGCACTCCCGCACTTCCGGGCAGCATATGAGGGCAAGACGATCACCGAGGACGACCTGTTCTTCTACATTTACGGCATCCTCCACTCAGAGGACTACCGGACGCGCTTCGCCAACAATCTGATGAAGGAGCTTCCGCGCATCCCGCGCGTCGCCACGTACGAACAGTTCAAAGCGTTCGAAGAGGCGGGGCGCAAGCTTGCGGAGCTGCACGTCAATTTCGAAGAGGTAAAGCCTTACCCTGCAAACGTTGTGATGAAGCCCGGTACGGCGAACTACCGCGTCACTCAAATGAAGTGGGGGAAGATCTCCGGGAAGACCGGCAATGCCGCGAAGGACAAGAGTCGTCTCATCTACAACGAGGACATCACGGTCGAGGGTATTCCGATCGAAGCGCAGGAGTACGTCGTCAACAAGAAGTCGGCGCTCGATTGGGTGGTTGAGCGTGCCTGCGTGAAGACCGACAAGGCGTCGGGCATTGTCAACGACTTCAATGACTACGCCGCGGAAATCGGCAATCCGCGCTATCCGTTGGATCTCTTCCTCAAAGTGATCACGGTGAGCCTGGAGACGATGAAGATCGTCAAGAGCCTGCCGAAGCTTGAGATCCATCCTATGGATCAGTGATCGATGAGAAGGGCCGTCTTGCTCGAATAGAGGGGACGGTCCTTCTTCCCCGCACTTCGTTGCAAATCGGACGGCGAAAGAGGCCACCGTCAACGACAACCCGCGGCGACAATGCTTCCAAGACCAAACTCATCCCGCTCGGGTAACCAGGAGCCGCATATGCTCAACCTCAAGCCCCTCACCATCGCCGCCGTCGCGACGTTCGCGGCGCTGGCCTCCCTCTCCGCCCAGGCCAAAGACCTCCGCGAAGCGGATGTCCCCGAAGCCGTCCGCGCGGCCGTCGCTCAGGCACTCCCCAACGCGCAGGTGACGGAATGGGATTTCGACGACGGCCGCTATGAGGCGGAACTCCGTGAAGGCCGCCTCGAAGCCAAGCTCGAACTCTCGCCGGAAGGCAGGATTTTGAAGTCGAAGCGCGACGTCGCCGCTGAGGCGATCCCCACGAACGTCCGTGAGGAAGTCCTCCGCCGCCGTCCGGGCGCGGAGATCCTTGGTGCGAACCTCCACGAGGAAGAGGGCAAGACCTGGTGGGACGTGGGCGTCAAGCTCGAGAACGGCCGCCACAAGAACGAAATCGTGCGGTCGTAAGGGTCCCTCGCCCCAGACGCAAAAACCCCGCCGACACGAACCCGGCGGGGTTTTCTATTTCATCAGCTCGGGGGCCGGTAGGGCCCCCTCGGGAAGAAAATCCCTGTCATTCGCCCTTTTCGAGGGCCTGACGGACGGAGTCGTCGCGCAGGGCGTCCTTGAACGCGGTGCCCGGGATGAACTTCGGCAGACGCTGCGACGGAATCTTGATCTGCTCGCCCGTGACGGGGTTGCGGCCCACGCGTTCGGCACGGTCGACGGCACGGAACGTGCCGAAGCCGATCAGCGTGACGACCTTGTTCTGGCAGACGGATTCGATGATGCTTTCGAGCGCAGCGACGAGGACCTTGTCGGCCATCTGCTGGGACACGCCGGCGCGCTTGGCGACCTGTTCGACGAGTTCAAGACGGGTCATGGGATTCACTCCTCAAAGTAGATGCAGGTCAGGAGCAAAAGGGAAATCGTGCGTTGATATCGGCATCCCAAACCGCTCGACCTGAGTTGGAATTCATTATAGGTATCGCGCCGCCGCGGCGTCACTCACGGAAACACCACTTCGGCCCAACTTTTTTCGGCCTAGACCGGCATGTATGAGCCGATCCAAGGCAACGACCCTCATTATGATTCAGAAAGCCTTTTCCCGTCGACAGGCAGATACGAAGGAAATTGCCTCATAACCGTACCGGAGTACCGAACACGTGCCGGACGGACAGTTTTCCGTTCACCACAGTATCCCCTGCGGGACGGGGATCTACGGGCGTCGGCCACTTGTATTCAAAGTGTTAACAGGTGTGAGAACTAGGTACTATTACTAATCAGGGTTAGCCCGAGCATGGCACAATAAGTCCCACGCAAATGGTTGGTACGCGCTTTCCGGCGCGTCCCTCTCTTTGGTGGTTAAATCTCTTCAGCCGCGTTTGCGCGACGCAACCCGCGAGTCCTTAGAGGGACGGGCAGGGGCGTGGCGAACGCGGTTTCTTTTTGTCTGCGAAGGGCGCACCCGGTCCTCCGGTCGGCGCCGTCCGCGGGACGCCCGCGCCGGGTTCTCGGGAACCGTTTTGAAGGCCCCCGGACGCGCCCGGCCTCGTATATCGGCTTCCGCCCCCGCGGCGACGCCCAGGACGCCCCGCATCCCCACCCGCGCCCCCGGGGACGAACGCGGGATTCTCCCGGGGGTCCCTACGCCGCCCGCCGCCTGCCTCCC
>DBFWKV010000036.1:0-1376 GCA_048465795.1 Alistipes sp. | reverse complement strand
GGTCCTTCCGGCTCCGAATCCGGCTCTGGCTCTGGTTTGGGTTCCGGCTTCGGCTCAGAGGGCGCAGGCTCCGGCTTCACAGGCGCTGCGAAGCTGTCGACCGGCACGGTATACTTCAGCAGGTTCCCGCACCGGTCCCACACGAAAAAATCGTAGTCTCCGTTCCGGTCCACTTCAAACACGAGCGTATCCACGCCATATGCCACACTGCCGTCCGGCCGCGTAATGGACTGGACGCCGCAGATGCTGCCGTCTGTTCCCAGGTTGATGTTCACCTTGCCGTCCTCGCCCGGCGTCAGCGTATGCGAAGCCGTGGGCGGCGTTTTGTCCAGCACGATGTCACGCGCTTTTTCTTCGCTCACATTCCCGGCAACATCCCATACACGCACAGCGATATGGATGATCTGTTCCTCCGTAAATTTCGGCGCGTCTGCCGGGTCGAACACCGTCCATTCCCCGTCGCCCACTTTGTATTCGTACCGTTCGATTCCGGAACCGACATCACCGGCGCTGGCGTTCATAACGAGATCGTAATTGTAGTACTCGGTTTTGCCGTATTCCGTGATGATGGTGCGGTCACCGCCGTCCAGCGGCTCAAAATGGAAATCCACAGTCGGGCGCGCGGTGTCCACGTTGCCTACTTCCGCGTGCAGTGTGGCCGTATTTCCGCCGTTGTCGGTAATGATGAAGTCATACGTACCATTGGCGCTCACGGTAAAATCCGCTGCATCGCCCGCCACCACCGTGCCGTCCGGCAGCGTGATGGTTCTGACGCCGCTGGGCACATAGCCGTCCTCCGGCTCCGGGTCTGTGGCCGTCACATGGATGGCCGCAGGCCCGTTCGTCCAGACATCCGGCGTCACGGTATATTCCGCTTCGGGAGCGAGGTGATCAATATTGCTCACCCCGGTATGCAGTGTGAACGTATTTCCGCCGTTATCGGTAATGATGAAGTCGTACGTACCATTGACGCTCACGGTAAAATCCGCCGCATCGCCGTCCACTACCGTGCCGTCCGGCATCGTGATGGACTTGACGCCGCTGGGCGCATAGCCGTCCTCCGGCTCCGGGTCGGTGGCCGTCACACGGATGGTCACGGGCTTGTTCGTCCAGTCACCGGGCATCACCTCATAGTCCGCAGCCGGCGCAAGCTGGTCGATATTGCTCACTTCTACGGGGTATGTCAAAACGTTGCCGCAGTAATCCCGCACAGAGAAGTTGTACACGCCGTTTTTGTCCACCGTGTACTTCGCCTGTGTGGCATCCACGACGCTGCCGTCCGGCAGGGTGATGTCCCGCACGCCCGACAGGTTATCGTCCGTGGACAGGTCGATCTCCACCGTCCCGTTCGTCCAGTGATCCGGGGTCAGGGTTTT
>DBFWKV010000035.1:0-133636 GCA_048465795.1 Alistipes sp. | reverse complement strand
AAAAAATTAAAAAAAATGTATTTTTTTCTGTTTACATTCGTTCGCCGGAATCACCCTGACGTATAATAAACTGTAATCATTAATTGTCTTTTTGCCGAATATTGTAAGTAATGGTTCGAAACTGCTATTTATCGGACTGATTTTATTCTCCCCCCCCCTGTATGAATCTGTGGAAAAATTTATATATTTGCAAAAGCAGACCCTGTTCCGGATGGTGTTCATGCCGGGTAAATGAGAGAATAATACTTTTTTTTAATTAAAATTTTGACGTATGAAGGTGAAATTTTACTTGCGGATGCTGCTTGCAGCTATCGCCGCGTTGTTCGTCGCAACAGCTTGTAGCGATTCCGACGACGAAAAAGGCCCGGATGGTCCGGGTCCGGATGTGAAGCCGCTGACGTTCACACTCGGTGTTTCGGGCATTGAGAAAGACCAGGCGAAACTCGCCGTTACGCCGAGCGACCAGACGGCCGTTTACTATTACAACGCCGTGAAGAAGAGCATCTACGACGCTCTGGGGTCGGACAAGGCGTTCCTGGAAGACGACCTTGCATTCCTGCAGGCCGAGGCTGCGAAACAGCAGATGACGCTGTCGGCTTACCTCCAGTCGAAGACGGGCCGCGGTACGGCGACTTATACGCTGACCGGCCTGGAGAAGCAGACCGAATATTATGCCTATGTGTATGGTATCAAACTCGACGGTACGGTCACTTCCGAACTGGTGAAGTCTGTTTTCACCTCGGGTGAGGGCAAGGACGATCCGGGTCCGGGTCCGAGCGGAAAAGGACCTGAGTTCAGAACTTTCTCGGCAAAGGCTGGTGACCGCGACGGTAAGAATCCGGAAACCAGCATGACGGTGCAGATCGCAACCGAAACCAGAATCACTGCCGGCAAGATGTATATCAATACCTCTGCCATTGTTTCCCAGGCTTTGGCAGAAGGTTACACTTATGAAACTCTGATCAATGAATACGGTCAGGCTATGGATGCCGAGTCGATAAGCATCATCAACCAGTGCGTCGATGATCCGGGATATGTACTTGCTACCACTTATCCGGGATTAGAAGCAGGCCAGTGGACGGTAGTATGCATGGTTTCGGACGATAACGGCAATACCACGGAACATACGTCTGTTACGTTGGGCAACGGCAGCGGTACGACCGGTAACGGCCCAAAACTGTCGGTTTCCCTGACTCCCGGCGACAAGAACGGAGCAAATACGGATACGCAGATAACTGCGTCTTTCGATTTGACCCAGGCAACTCCTGTTGCGACTTCGTTGAAGTATATGTTTGTTCAGACTGATGCCCTTTCGGAGCTTATCGCAAATGGTGCTACCTACGAGCAGATCATCGACGGCAATCCGCAGTTAGTCGTAGACTTCAGCAGCAAAGAGTTGGAGTATTTGAACGATGGTGGTGTCAGTGGCGTTTTCGGTGTCGGGAATCCCCTTGTTGCGAATACTTCCTACACTTTGATAGCTAAAGCTGCCGATGCCGATAACAATACGACGGTGGCTAATGCGATTGCATCCACCGATAATGGCAGTGGCAGCGTTGAGCCTACCGAAGCCTATAAAGCTTGGTTAGGAACATGGACGGTGACGAGCGAATCTTCCGAGGTGACCGAAGCTCCGGTTAGTTTCGACATTACAATTTCCCAGAATGTGGTAAATTCTTCCTATATTATTTCGGGATGGACTATTACGCGCGATCTGGCAGACGTTCAAATTCCCGCCAAGTTTACGAGCAGTGGTGGACTTGCAGTTCCCAACCAGACAAAGATATTGACGTTGGACGATGGAAAAATCGTATATTTCATCTGCCGTTATTACGATTTTGGGCCGGATTATCTTTCATATATGTTGTGCCAGGGCAATTTCGATGCTTTGTTAGGAACAATGAATAATGGTACCGGTACCATCACGGGTGGAAAGATCAACTTTGAGGGTGACACCGCAGACTATTGGGTTTCTTCAATGGATTTATTCGTATATAATCCGACTACGAAAGGGTGGGCTGGATATTCGGAAACAGGGGATTATCCTGTAGCGCCTTATACATTGACGAAAAAGAGTGCTGCCCCTGCCCGGATAGCCGCTGCAAAACTTGACAAAACATTTGCCCACAGTGTCAAGAAATTGACTTATGATAGCAAATCGGCTGTCTTTGGCGCCTTCTCGCTGTCGTCGGTATTTGCAGGCAGAATGACACAGATTGATGCTGCTGGTTTTGTGATGAATCAAATTTTGTATCAGACTGCAGGCGATAATGCAGTTGGTGTGCGTATTTTCTCCAGCGCGACGCGTATGGTGAGAAATAATTAAGATACAACCAAGAGTCACGTGTTTGTGACATGAGACGGCGGCCCAAAGGGCCGCCGTTGCTTTTATAGTTGTGGCCTGCAATATGAAAGATGCAATCGATTATGGAGAAATGTATAATTTTTTGTATATTTAAGCGGAATGTTAAATTCATTCCAGTTAACCCCTAAAATTATTTGCCTATGAAAAAGTGTCATGCTCTTCGGAAACGGTTGTTGGCGATAGTCGCTATCGTGGCAATAACTTTTGCAGGTTCGTGCTCGAAAGATGCTACGGTAGAGCCGGACGGAGCAACTGCGGCGCTGCAGACGCGTTCGACGCCGCAGTTTGCTATTTCCTGCACGCCCGACGCCAAAGGAGAAGGAAAAAACCTGTTGTCGATGAAAGAGACCTACCGGTTTGTCGGTACAGCAGGAATTATGAATGGCTTCGGCTTAGTTGCGAATAAAGTATGTTCTCTGAATTTTCGCGCTGCAGATGGAAGTGCTGCTGACTTCGAAGTCACGAAAGATTCCGATCAATTTGGAGAATATTATGACGTAAAGTTCATTAAGTCTGGTTATTACTTTGTGACGGCTGAGTATGCAAATGCCGAGGGAGTACTTTATCAGCAGACCTGGACTTATTGCGTCGTGTCGCGTGCAAAGAGTGTCACGCTGCCGGATAAGATCGAACTGGGTGTTCCATTCGACCTGAAATTCGTATTTGGAGATACCCGCTATCCCGCCCCGACGATTGAGATCACGGAAACGCTTTTCAACAATCCGCAGTATACGGTACTGGGCAACGATGGGCATGGAAATATCCGCCTGCGTATCGACCAGCCGGGAAAATATCAAATTTCAACTGGCTTCGGTGGTATGTTTTCCGCATGGGCCGATATTAAACTGTATTGGCGGCCGGAGAATTTAAGTTGCGAAAGTATTGAGGCGGAAGCAAACGGGGAAGTACAGGCTGCTTTTAATACCTTATACTTGTGTGATGGGAATAACATTCCTTATACTTCTTTACCCTATGGGGTTTATTTTAAATATGACCTGAATCCCGGCCCGGCTTTGGAAGGTGAGGTGCCCGAAGAGATTTCGGGTGAAAAATTATGTCGGGCGGGTACCGGTGGAACCGTTTTTATGCCTGCTTCTGAAAGGGCTGTAAACAATGTGTTCTTTACCCCTGTCTCAATCCGGTTACATCGCCTGAGAGCCTGGCACCTGACCGTTCCCAAAGATGAGATAAGTTGGCTCTGCGTACACGATCCGGACGACGTTATCATCGTCGATCCCGACAATCCGGGCGGAGTGATCGATCCGATGGATCCCGATTTCCCGATTCGTCCCTGATCCGGGCACTGCGCGGAAGGGAACCGATTCGGGCCGTTGCTTCCCGCATGGGGACTGCACCAAAAGAAACCCCCGGGGCCTGTGCTCCGGGGGTTCATGCGTTCTTTCGCCTGTCTTTATTCGGGGATGATCGCCTCCGAAGGACAAACGCCTGCGCAGGTGCCGCAGTCGATGCACTTGTCGGGATCGATTACATAGATGTCCCCCTCCGAGATAGCCTCTACCGGGCATTCGCCGATGCAGGAGCCGCAGGCAACGCAGGAATCAGTGATTTTGTAAGCCATTTCTGAAAAAATTATTGGTTAATGAATGTTGTGTCGTGTGCAAAGGCAGTACGTACCGGGCTTGACGCATAATATTCGCCCCTCCCCCTCCTGCCTGAGCCGGAGTTTACTTTGCAAATATAAAAACTTATTTGATAATATCAAAACCCGTATAGGGTATCAGCACCTCCGGGATGCGGATTCCTTCGGGGGTCTGGTTGTTCTCCAGCAGGGCCGCCACGATGCGGGGCAGCGCCAGCGACGAGCCGTTGAGCGTGTGGGCCAGCCGGGTTTTCTTTTCCGCGTCCTTGTAGCGGAGTTTCAGTCGGTTGGCCTGGAACGACTCGAAGTTCGACACGGACGACACCTCCAGCCAGCGCTTCTGGGCTTCGGAGTAGACCTCGAAGTCGTAGGTCAGCGCCGAAGTGAACGACATGTCGCCGCCGCACAGCCGCAGGATGCGGTAGGGCAGGCCCAGCGACCGGACGATCCCTTCGACGTGGGCCACCATGCCGTCCAGCGCCTCATAGGAGACTTCGGGCAGCGACAACTGCACGATCTCCACCTTGTCGAACTGGTGCAGGCGGTTCAGGCCGCGCACGTCCTTGCCGTACGATCCTGCTTCGCGGCGGAAGCAGGGCGTGTAGGCGGTCATCTTCACCGGGAAATCCTTCTCGTCGAGGATCACGTCGCGGTAGATGTTCGTCACGGGCACTTCGGCCGTGGGAACAAGGTAGAAGTTATCGACCGTGGCATGGTACATCTGCCCTTCTTTGTCGGGCAGCTGGCCCGTGCCGAAGCCAGAAGCTTCGTTGACCATCACGGGCGGCTCCACTTCGAGGTAGCCGGCCTTCGTGTTGCAGTCGAGGAAATAGTTGATCAATGCGCGCTGCAGGCGTGCGCCCTGCCCCTTGTAGACGGGAAAGCCGGCACCTGTGAGCTTCACGCCCAGGTCGAAGTCGATGATGTCGTATTTGCGGGCCAGTTCCCAGTGGGGCAGCGGATTCTCGGGCAGCGGGGTATAGCTCTCGACGAGTTTCACCACGAGGTTGTCCTCGGCCGTGCGGCCTTCGGGAACGATCTCCGCCGGGAAGTTGGGCAGCGTGACGATCAGGCTCTGAAGCTCCTCGGCGGCGGCTTTCGACTCGGCGGCAAGCTGCGTGGAGCGCTCCTTGAGCCAGCTCACTTCGCCCTTCTTCTGCTCGGCCTCGTCGCGGCGGCCCTGGCCCATCAGCATGCCGATCTCTTTGGCGGCCTTGTTCTGCTGGGCCAGGTTGTTGTCCAGCTCGGTCTGGAGCGCCTTGCGGCGGTCGTCCAGCGCCTCGATCTTTTCGAGAACGGGCGCTGCGTCCACGCCTTTCTTGGCCAGGCGGCGGATCGCCGCCTGCTTGTCATCCCGGAGTTGCTTGAGTGTAAGCATAGTGTTGTATTGCGTTTTTTGAGATTTCTTACGAACGGCAAATTTACAAAACTATTCATTATCCCGGTTTCAGATTCGCAATTATTTGTTATTTTTGTGGAAAATTAACCGCCCGTGAAATTCGTCGAACTGCTCGCCCCCGCTAAAGATTACGCCTCGGCCGTCGCCGCCGTCGATTACGGGGCCGATGCCGTCTACATCGGGGGTGCGAAATTCGGGGCGCGCCATGCGGCGGGCAACAGTGCGGAGCAGATCGCCCGCGTGGCGGAATATGCCCATCAGTACGGCGTAAGGGTGCATGCCACGCTCAATACACTCCTGTATGACGAGGAACTGGCGCAGGCCGAACGGCAGGCGCGGGAGTTGATCGCTGCCGGGATCGACGCCCTGATCGTGCAGGATATGGCCCTGCGGCGGATGAATCTCCCGGTGGAACTGCACGCCTCGACACAGATGTGCAACATGACGCCCGCACAGGCCCGGTTTCTGGGCGACGCGGGGTTTGCCCGCGTGATCTTGGAACGGGCGTTGTCGCTCGATGAAATCCGGGCCGTCTGCGCTGCGACGACGGCCGACGTGGAGTGCTTCGTGCACGGGGCGATCTGCGTGGGATACAGCGGGCGCTGTTTCCTGTCGCGGTCGATGTCCGCGCGCAGCGGCAACCGGGGCGCCTGCAGCCAGCCCTGCCGCCTGACCTACGACCTGACCGACGGCCTGGGCCGGACCTATGTGGCCGGAAAGCATCTGCTGTCGGTGCGCGACCTGAACCTCTCGGCCCGCATCAGCGAGCTGTTGGATGCCGGCGTCATGTCGTTCAAGATCGAGGGGCGGCTCAAAGATGTCAACTATATCCGCAACGTGGTGGCTTACTACCGCCGTGCCGTGGATGAGGCGCTGGCCGCGAGGCCGCATCTTCGCCGGTCGTCGTTCGGCGAGAGTGTACCGGACTTTACGCCCGACACGTCCAAGAGTTTCACCCGTGGGGAATCCGAATACTTTTTTGCGGGCCGCCGGGCCGGTGTGGCTTCGTTCGATACGCCCAAGTCCGTCGGCGAGTACGTGGGCCGCGTGGCGCAGACCGCAGACGGTTGGTTCCGGCTGGGAGGGAGGCATACGCTCGCACCGGGCGACGGCATCTGCTTCGTCGTGGGCGGGGAGCTGAAGGGTACCCATGTCAATGCGGTCGACGGCGCGCGCATCGTGCCCAACCGCATGGAGGGAATCGTGCCGGGAACGGATGTTTACCGCAATTTCGATCGGCGGTTCAATCAGTTGCTGGAGCGCAGCCGCACGCGGCGCGTGATTCCGCTGCGGGCGGAGGTCTGCGTGACGGAAAGCCGGGTGACGGCGCTCTTCGAGGACGATCGGGGCGGGCGGTTCGAATTCCGGACGGAAGGCGCTTTTGCCCCGGCGCAGCACGAAGCGAAGATGGAGGCGACGCTGCGCGAGCAGCTTCAAAAAACGGGCGGTACGATTTTTCGGGTGGACGAAGTGCGGATCGGTTGGCCGGAAGGCGTGCGGTTCGTGCCGGCGTCGGTGCTGGCGGCGCTGCGGCGCGAAGCGCTGGAAAGCATCCGGAAGGCTTATGTGTCGATGCCCCGCGAACACGCGATACGACCTGAGAATCCGGCCGCTGCCTATCCCTCGGCGCGGCTTACGGCCGAAGAAAACGTGACCAACCGCCTGGCGGAGGCGTTCTACCGCGACCACGGGGTGACGGAAATCGAGCGGGGGCTGGACCTGGCGCCCACGACGGCGGGCCGCTGCGTGATGCGTTCGGCTTACTGCATCCGCCGCGAGATCGGCGAGTGTCTGCGCGAACGGCCCCGGATCGCCGGCGACCTCTATCTGGAGCGGGGTGCATCGCGCTATAAACTGGAGTTCGACTGCTCGCGCTGCGAGATGCGGCTGGTCGACGCTTCGAAAACGGAAAACAACTAAACTACGACCGATATGATCAAACGAATGTTCCTACTGCTGGCGGCCTGCGGGTGCTGCGCCGCCGGCGTGCAGGCCCAGAGCGGCCGCGAATGGCAGGATCCTGCCGTCAACGAAATCAACCGACTGCCGATGCACTCGCCGCTGGGTGCGGGCGAACGCCTGTCGCTCGACGGGATGTGGCGCTTCCACTGGACGCGCAACGCTTCGGAGCGGCCCCGGGACATCGGGCGCGTGAACTACGACGATGCCGCCTGGGACCGGATGCCCGTGCCGGGCATGTGGGAGCTGAACGGTTACGGCGATCCGGTCTACAAGAACGTGGGCTATGCCTGGCACGGCAATTTCGCCAACAATCCGCCCGAGGTACCCGACGCCGAGAACCATGTGGGTTCTTACCGCCGTACGTTCGACGTTCCGGCGGACTGGGCCGGGAAAAAGATTTTTCTCTCGATCGGGTCGGCTACGTCGAATGTCTATGTGTGGATCAACGGCCGTTTCGTGGGGTACAGCGAGGACAGCAAACTGGCCGCCGAGTTCGACGTGACACGGTTCGTCAAGCCCGGGGAGAACCTCATCGCCCTGCAGATTTTCCGCTGGTCGGACGGTACCTATCTCGAAGACCAGGATTTCTGGCGCCTTTCGGGTATCGCACGCGGCGTGGAGTTGACGGCGCGCGACCGGGCGCACCTGCGCGACGTGCGGATCACGCCGGAACTGGATGCGGCGTACAAGGATGCCGTGCTGCGGGTCGAACTCGCGGCGACGCCCGCCGTAAAGACGGTGGACGTGACGCTGCGCGATGTCGGGGGTGCAGTCGTGGCCGCGCAGACGGTGCGTGTGACGGGCGGCGAGGCCGCCTGCACGTTCGACGTGGCCGATCCGGCCAAATGGTCGGCGGAGGCTCCGAATCTTTATACGCTTTGCCTGGCTGTGTCGGACGGACGCGGCGTGACGGAGACCGTGACGCAGCCCGTGGGATTCCGCTCGGTGGAGATCCGGGGCGGACAGCTCCTGGTCAACGGACAGCCCGTGCTGATCAAAGGTGCCGACCGGCACGAGATGGATCCCCTGCACGGATATGTGGTGGGCCGGGAACGGATGATCGAAGATATACGCATTATGAAGGAGCTGAACATCAATGCCATCCGAACGTGTCACTATCCCGACGACCCGGTGTGGTATGACCTGTGCGACCGCTACGGCATCTACCTCGTGGACGAAGCCAACGTGGAGTCGCACGGCATGGGCTACGACGAAACGACGCTGGCCCGCGTGCCGGCCTTCGAACAGGCACACCTGGAGCGCAACAGCCGGATGGTGCTGCGCGATAAGAACCACCCTTCGGTGATTATCTGGTCGATGGGCAACGAGGCGGGCATGGGACCGAATTTCGAGACCTGCTACCGATGGATCAAGTCCTACGATGCGTCGCGTCCGGTGCATTACGAGCGGGCGTTCGATTACAGCATGAAGAGCGACTCGCCCTTCACGGACATCGCCTGCCCGATGTATGCCGACTACGACTGGTGCAAACGCTACTGCGAGGGGAATCCCTCCAAACCGCTCATTCAGTGCGAGTACGCGCATGCGATGGGCAATTCGATGGGCGGATTCGCCGAATATTGGGACCTGGTGCGCAAATATCCCTCCTACCAGGGCGGATTCATCTGGGACTTCGTCGACCAGGGCTTCGCCCGCTACGGAAAGGACGGCCGCGTGTCGTTCCTCTACGGAGGCGATTTCAACGATTACGACACGTCGGACAATTCGTTCAACTGCAACGGGGTGATCGCGCCCGACCGCACATGGCACCCGCACGCCTATGAAGTACAACGGCAGTACCAGAACATCTGGACGACGCCGACCGATCCCGCATCGGGCGTCGTGGAGGTCTATAACGAGAATTTCTTCACGGGACTCGGGGATTATGCGCTCGTGTGGACGGTGAAGGCCGATGGCGAAGCGGTGAAGGCCGGGCGGATCGATGCGCTCGACGTGGCTCCGCAGCAGCGCCGTGCCTATTCGCTGGGCTTCGTGACCGATGAGCTGCCCGCCGAAGGGGAGTTGACGCTCGATGTGGCCTATGTGCTCAAAAACAAACAGCCCCTGCTCGGCATCGGGCATGTGGCCGCGCGGCAGCAGTTCGTGCTTCGTGGACATGACTTTGCCGCGCAGTACGGCCTGCCGTTATCGGAGCGCGGGGTGGCGGTCTCCCGCTGGGATCGCGGCACGCGCATCGAAGGCGACGACTGGCAGGTGATGTTCGGCCGCGATGGTTTTGTGAACCGTTACAGCGTGGGCGGGCAGGAGTTGCTCGCTGCGGGCGGCTCGCTGCGGCCGTCGTTCTGGCGCGCTCCGACCGAGAACGACCTGGGAGCCGGTCTCGACCGCAAATACAAGGTGTGGAAAGCGCCCGAACTGAACCTGAAGGAGTTCACGGCGCAGACCGAAGAGGGCGTGGCCGTCGTGCGGGCGCGCTACGAGATGCCCGAGGTGGAAGGCGTGCTGGAAATGACCTACCGCATCAACGGTGCGGGCGAAATGGAGGTCGAGGAGCGCATGACCGCCGGAAAGAACAAGGAAGTTTCCGACCTGTTCCGCTACGGCGTGGCCTTCCCGATGCCGGCGCGTTACGGCCGGGTGGAATTCTACGGCCGGGGAGCACACGAGAATTATGCCGACCGGCTGACGTCGGCCGACCTGGGGCGCTACGAACAGCGCGTCGCCGACCAATACCATGCCGAATACGTGCGTCCGCAGGAGTCGGGAACACACGGCGACCTGCGCCGCTGGAGCGTCGTGGACTCGTCGGGCGCGGGGCTGACGTTCGTTTCGGACGGTCCCTTCTCCGCTTCGGCGCTGCCCTATGCGACGGAGGAGCTGGACGTGACGAACTTTGCGCCGCAGCGCCATTCGGGGCAGCTGGAGAACGGGGAAGCTACTTTCGTACACCTCGACCTGCGGCAGATGGGCCTGGGCTGTATCAACAGCTGGGGCGGGATGCCGCTGGAGAAATACCGCATTCCCTACGGGGATTACACGTTCCGCTTCGTGGTGAAGCCGAACCGTTAACCGATCGTTATGCAGGAACAGCTTATTCCCGCGTTCGGGGATTACGAACTGATCGACTCCGGCGATTTCGAGAAGCTCGAACGCTTCGGAAAATATGTTACGCAGCGTCCCGAGCCGCAGGCCATCTGGCGGCGCAGCCTTCCGGAAGAGGAGTGGTGCCGGGCCGACGCCTCGTTCCTGCGCGATGCGCGCAGCGACGAGCGGGGCGAGTGGCAGGTGGGGGCAGGAATGCCTTCGCGCTGGACGGTGGATTATGCGTATGGAGCGATGAAACTCCGGATGCGCCTGGGCTTAACCTCGTTCAAGCACGTCGGAATTTTCCCCGAGCAGGCCGCCAACTGGAATTTCATCTATGACCACTGCCGCGCGCTGTCCGGCCGGGAGCCGGATGCTGCGCCCCGGGTGTTGAACCTCTTTGCCTATACGGGCGGGGCGACGCTGGCGGCGCGGGCAGCAGGGGCTGAGGTGACGCATGTCGATTCGGTGAAGCCTGTGGTGACATGGGCCAGGGAGAACATGGAGCTGAGCGGGCTGGAAGGCGTGCGCTGGATCGTGGAGGATGCGCTGCGTTTCGTGCAGCGCGAGGTGCGCCGGGGCAACCGTTACCGTGGAATCATCCTCGATCCGCCGGCCTACGGGCGCGGGGCCAACGGCGAGAAGTGGGTGTTGGAGGATAATATCGGCGAGATGCTCGAATGCTGTGCCCGCCTGCTGGAACGCGAAGGAGCGTTTTTGGTGCTCAACCTCTACTCGATGGGCCTCTCGTCGACGCTGGCCCGCACGGCGGTGCATCAGGCGTTCGGTGCTCCGCGCGCGGAGCAGTACGGCGAATTGTGCTTCGAAGATCGTGCGGCCAAAGTCCTGCCTTTGGGAACTTACTATCGTTTTACCCGGTAACGTGCCGTTCAGGCTGGGGTTTGGGGCGACTGCGGCGTTTCTGCAATACGCTCGCAGCCTTTGCCCGAGGTTAAAATAACTCTTTAAACGAATATTTGCGATGGAGATTCTGCTTGTCGTGTTCGGCCTCTTATCGGGCTGCCTGCTTTCGATGCTCGTCGGTATCGTCGGCAGCCGGCGCCGCATCGGCTTCGGCCTTCCTTTTCTGCTGAGCCTGCTTTTCACGCCTCTTATCGGTCTGATCGTAGCCCTTCTGTCCGATCCGTTGCCGGGTGGTGACACCCGTTGGGGCTGTCTGGGTACCCTTGTCGGTATGATGGCTTTCGTGTGCCTGGCGGCGTTCGTGTTCCTGCTGCTGTTTCTCTTTATCTGACATAAAGAAGCCCCTGTTGAAAGGGGCTTTTTTTATGCCGGTTCGTGATGCCCGATCCGGCCGAGCAGTTGCTTGCGCAGACGTTTGAAGGGTTCACGCCGCAGGCGGGCCTGGATGCGCTGCTTCAGGCTGTCGAGACGTTGCCGTTTATTGAGGTTGATGGTCGAGCGGAACGCGGCGCGATCCTGTCCGGCGGCGTGGGGCAGCAGGCCGTAAAGCCGCAAGCCTTTGCGGGTCATGTAGCGCCAGTCGTCGGCAAGATGTTGGGGGCGTTTTTCTGCGAGCAGCCGGGCAGCTGCGAGATTGATCAGGTAGGCGTGGCTCAGATAGCCGTCGAAAACATGTGCAAGACGGTATTTTCCGCCAATAGGGTAGCTCGTGAGCCACCAGAAATTTCCGGAAAGGAGAATTACCCGGGGTTCGGGCGTGTCGAGATGGGGTTGGAGCAGGGCTGTCAATGCGTCGAAATCGGCGCCGGGACACAGATCGTCTTCGAGAATCAACGCGCAGGGAAGCCGATCTTCAAGAATCCTGCGAAAGCATTTCTGATGGCTCAGCGTACAACCGATTTCACCCGGCCGGAGTTTCCCCATGTAGCGCAAGTTCCCCCCCCCGTGTCGAATCGTCGCTCCTGTTCTGCAGGAGTCATCAGATTGCCGTTCACGGCTTCGACGAACTCGACGTCCAGCGATTGAAACGCCGCCAGAATGCCTGCCATTCGGGCACGGCGGTCGGCGGATTCCTTGAGGTTTATAACCAATGTTTTCATACCGTATGTTTTTAAATGTGGTGTGTTCCGGATTAAAATAGGTAGTAGATAAGGATGCCTGCCGCAGCCGAAAGGACGATCAGCAGAATGGGGTTGACCTTGCGCAGCGAACCGATAAAGACCCCGCCGAAGAGCACCCAGCTCCAGGCGTCGATGAAGTTCTGGTCGCCGGGCGCCGTACTGTGGGGGAACATCAGCAGCAGGGCAGCCGAGGCGATCATTCCGATCACTACGGGCCGCATGCCCAGCATGGCTCCTTCGACGAAGAGGTTGTGCTGGAGCCGCAGGAAGAAGCGCGTGATGAGCAGCATGAGCGTCAGTGACGGGAGGCACACGGCGAAGGTGGCCAATGCCGCACCCAGCACGCCGCACCAGTCGCCTCCGGCCTGTGCCCCGACGGTGTAGCCCACGTAGGTCGCCGAGTTGATGGCGATGGGACCGGGTGTGATCTGCGACACGGCCACGATGTCGGCGAATTCGGCGTTGGTCATCCACGCATGCTGCACGACCACTTCGTTCTGGATCAGCGACAGCATCGCATAGCCGCCCCCGAATCCGAAGAACCCGATTTTCACGTAGGTGATGAAGAGTTGCCAGAAGATCATTTTCGTACTTTTTTAGCGATCCATAAACTCCACGCGATTCCGCAGGCCGCCGCACCGATCAGCATGTAAATCGGCGACCAGCCCAGGCGCCAGACGGCCAGTGCCGCTGCCGCGATGATGAAGAACATCGACCAGTGCATTCCCCGCGCCAGTGAGAAAACGGGCACGATGATAAGGGCTACCACGGCCGGACGCATTCCCTTGAAGGCGGCTTCTACCACCGGATTGTGGCGGATGTCGGCGAACAGCAGGGCGATCAGGAGGATGATCACGAACGAGGGCAACACCGAGCCGAGCAGGGCTGCAACGGCGCCACGCAGGCCCCGCATCTTGTAGCCGACGAACACCGAGGTGTTCACGGCGATGGGACCGGGCACGGACTGCGCCAGCGTCAGCAGATCGAGAAATTCCTTGTGCTCGATCCAGTGCCGCTTGGTGATGAGTTCGCGCTCGATGAGCGGGATCATGGCGTAGCCGCCCCCGAAGGTGAAAAGCCCGATTTTGAAGAACGAGGCGAATATAGTTCGGAGTCGCTGCATGGTTATTCGCGTTTTTTCTTTCCTGTAAGGGTCAGTATGCCGTCGATGAAAACCATCGGGTGTGCGGGTGCGCCCGGCAGCCAGAGGTCGACACGATGCCGGTCGAAGAAGCTGCGGTCGACGGCGCGGCTTGCGGCGAAAAGCCCGCCCGAGCAGGCTTCCGTGCCGCAGGCTACTAAAAGTTTAGGCTCGGCGACCGCCTCGCAGCAGATTTCGAGCGCCTCGGCCATGTTCCGCGTCACGGGGCCGGAAACCACCACGCCGTCGGCATGGCGCGGAGAGGCGGTGAAGCCGATTCCGTAACGGCCCAGGTCGAAGTTGACGTTGCCCGTGGCACCCAGTTCCATCTCCACGGAGGCGTCGCCCCCGGCGCTCACTTCGCGCAGCTTGAGCGCGCGGCTGAAAAAGCGGGCGATTTCGGGGCGAACGGCCGCCGGATCGAATTTCACGCCCGTGTCGCCGGGCCGCAGGACGAGTCCTTCGCGGGTAGGCGAACCGAGGCGGTAGTCGTTGGTGAAGCGGATGCTCCGGGGTGCCCGTCGTGCACATTCACCGCAGAAAAGGCAGCGGCCCAGGTCGAGCGCGAGCGGTGAGGCCGTGAGTGCGCCCGTGGGACAGATCGCGGCTGCGCAGGCTAGGGATTCCATCTCACCGGCGTTTTCCGGTTCCCGCAGTTCGGGCCGGCCCCGGAATTCGGCGGTCAGTTCCACCGTGTCGAGGTCGGGAATGGCCTGCTGCCCGTGGCTGCGCAGTACTTTTATTTTCGGGAGAATCATGATTATGAATTCTTCATTATGAATTGTGAATTCTAAAGGTCGTGTCCGCAGTAGGAGAGGTTGAAACTCTTGTTGCAGATCGGGAAATCCGAAATTCCTTCGCCGCGCACGGCCAGCGCCAATGCCAGCCAGTTGTGCAGGCTCGGATCCTTGATGCGGCAGGCGGCGATGCGGCCGTCGCTGTCGGTGAGGACGACGTGCAGGGTTTCGCCCCTCCAGCCTTCGACCAGCCCGAAGGCGAGCGAGTCAGGCGCCAACGGTGCCGCGTAGTCCGGGTGCGGTGCGGGCTGCGGGGTGAAATCCGCCAGCAGCCGTTCGATGTACGCCGCCGACTGGAGTACCTCGCGGCAGCGCACCATCAGCCGGGCCATTACGTCGCCCTGGGTCTTGACAACGGGTTCGTGATGCAATTCCCGTGCGAAAAGGCCCCACGGATGCGACGCGCGGATGTCGCGCGCAAGGCCGCTCGCGCGGGCCGCCTGCCCCACGCCGCCGATACGCTCCATTTCCGTACGCGGTACGATGCCGCATTGCTCGAAGCGGGCCAGCAGCGTGGGCGAGGACTTGATGTCCCGGCGCACCTCGTCGTAGCGGCGGGCTATCTCCGACACGTTGCGGCGGATCATCGCCGCCTTTTCGGCGGTCAGCGGATGGTCGGTGCCGCACGGGCGGATCAACCCCTTTCCGAAACGGTTGCCGCACCACGCCTGCGTGGTATTGATCGTCATCGTACGAAGCGCTTCGCACGCCACCTGCCCCAGTTGATAGCCCACGTCCATCGAAAGCGCGCCCGTGTCGGCGATCTGCATGGCCATGTGCTCCAGCTCGAGCGCCACGAGGCGTTCGCGGTGGAGCTGCGCCGTGCAGGGCCGGGCGGAGAGTTTCTCGACCGCCTCCGCGAAGGCTGTGGCGTGGGTCACCGCGCTGTCGCCCGCGACGGTGTCCGCCAGGCACATCTGCCGCAGGCGGTTGTCCGTGGTGCAGAATTCGTGCTCCACGCCCCGGTGCTGGTAGCCCAGAGCGATTTCGAGATGGAGCACCTGCTCGCCGTTGCAGATGAAACGGAACGCGCCCGGTTCGATGATCCCGGCGTGGATCGGTCCGACGTTGACCTCATGCAGCGACGAGCCCTCCATCGTGTAGAAAGGGTAGTTGTCCGTTGTGCTGCTGCGGTCGCGGCGGTCGAAGGGAAAACGCAGGGGCTTGGGCCACGGCATGCCTTCGAACCGGATGCCGTAGCGCTCGGCGATCTCCCGCTCGAAGGGGTGCATCTGCGCGCGGCGCGCCGTGAGCGACGGCAGCGCCGTATCGTCGTAATACTCCATGACGTGCGAGGCCAGGAGCACCTTTCCCTCCGCGTCGTCGAGCACGAGGCAGTAGAACCGCAGCCGTGCCCCGTCTTCCGGCTGTGCGAAGTAGTGCCCGATGTGGTAGCGGCTGTCGCCGAGCCGGGTGCAGAGATCGTCGTAAAATTCCGCGTAGCTCGCTTCGGGGATTTTGCGCAGGGGAACGGCGGCGGAGGTGTTGTCGGTGATATAGTATTCCATAATGCGTCAGAATTGTACGATGCGGTCGATGGCCTCCATAAGAAAGCCGGGCTGCCAGACTCCGGCGGCCAGCGCCGCGAGCAGCAGCGTGAGGGCCGACCAGGAGAGTTTGCGGTCGGCGCGGGAGGGGTGCAGTTCGTCCTGATTGGGCTGGTAGCAGAGGCGCAGCATCCGCGAGCACACCGAATAGATCACGATGCAGAGCAAAAGCAGGAGGACGGCTGCCAGCCACCACGCAGCGCCTGCGAGTACCTGGCGCAGGATGGCCAGTTCCGAGACGAAGAGCGGCGAGGGCGGAAAAGCGAGCACGGCGACCGTGCCCAGCAGAAGTCCCGTAGCGCCGATGCGGTTGATGCGCATGTAGTCGCCCAGGCGGTTGATGCGGTAGCCGTTGTAGACCTGCCGCACCACGGCCATCTGCAGGAAGAGGCTGCTTTTGATGAGCGTGTGGAACACGACGTGGAACACGGCGGCCCAGACGCCTGCGCCGCCGATCCCCAGTCCGATGGCGGCAATGCCCATATTCTCGACGGTGGAGTAGGAGAGAAAGCGTTTGTAGTTGTTCGTGCGCCGCAGGAACAGCGCCCCGATCAGCAGCGACATCACGCCGGTGAGCACCAGTACGGAACGTACCCATTCGAAGACGGGGCTTGCGGCCAGCACGCCGTAAACGCGCAGCAGAGCCAGGAACCCGGCGTTGACGAGTCCCGTGGAGAGCAGCGCCGAAGCGGGAGAGGGGGCTGCGAAATTGGCATCGACACCCACCGTATAGAGCGGAAAAATCTCCATCTTGCAACTGTAACCGCACAGGATCAGCAGGAAGGCCGTTTTCAGGTAAAGAGGATTACCCGCTGCGACGGCTGTTGCAAGGGCTTTATAGCTCATGTCGCCGCCCGTGGCTGCGGTGCTCAGCAGCAAAATGCCCAGGTATGCCATTGCAATACCCGTGGAGCAGACGAAGAGGTATTTCCAGGCTGCTTCGAGCGTTTGAGCAGTGCGGCGGTGGTAAATCAGCCCGGCGGCGCAGAGCGTGGTGCCTTCGAGGAAGATCCACGTCACGGCGATGTTGTCGGCGAAATAAACGCCCGTGAGCGCCGTGGTCAGAAGCATCAGCAGGGCGAAATAGAGCCGGTATTCGGGGAGACTGTTGTCGCGCAGGTAAGCCTCGGAGTGGGTGAAAACGAAGGCCGAGACCACGCACATCAGCACGAAGAAGAGCGTGCCCGCCGCGTCGAAAGCGAAAAATCCGCCCGATGTGCTGCCATAACCTTCGTTGAAAAAGAGGTGGACGAGCAGTACGGACTGGATGAAATAGAAGATGCCTCCGGCGGCGTGGACGGCGCGACGGCTGCGGGCGAAAAAGGTTCCTGCAACGGTGAGGATTGAGAGTAGAAAGTATATGTAGATCATGTGGTTAGTCTTTTACGCGGGTGAGGGCGTCGGCGTCGTCGGCGTGGAGCTTGTCGTCGATCTTCGTGAAGAAGATCCCGAGCATCAGCACCGAGATGAGGATGTCGAGCAGGATGGCGATGTTGATCAGGAAGGGCATTTCGACGCCGATGGCCGTCGAGAAGAGGAATACGCCGTTTTCGATCACCAGGAATCCGATGAGGTGCGAGAACAGGCGCGCCCGCAGGACGATCAGGATCAGCCCGCTCAGCAGGGCGTAAAGCGCCACGCCGAAAAAGACCATGTCCACCGACGGATCGGCAATGTACCAGGCGACCGAGACGCTGACGGCGAGCGCCGCGAGCGAAAGCAGCAGGGCGTTGAACTGCGACGAACCCGAACGCCGTACGCGGTTGATTTTCGTGCGGCGGATCACGGCGAAGAGGATGGCCGGCACGACGACGGCTTTGAACACCAGCGTCTCGACGCTGATGAAAAGCAGTTCGGTCAGGTCGATCGTGTGCAGGCGCAGCAGGGCGATGGCGAACAGCAGCCACCCCTGCAGACAGACCAGGGAGGCGTAGTTGCGGAAGCGCTCGGTGATCGGCAGGTAGACGAGCGTGACGACGAAAAGGATAACGAGCGACAGGATCATGCGGCGAAAAGGTTGAGTCGGACGAGGTAACCCGTGAAGAAAACGAGGGCCGCCAGCGCCGTGACGGTGAGAATAAAGGTCGTGTTGCGCACGAGTTTGTTGCGGGCCTGCGTCGATTCGACGATGCCGACCGAGAGGCCCGTGAGCACTACGGCGAGCGGTGCCGCAGCCCACCAGCCCCGGCCGGGTACGAGCACTACGGCGTTGGCCGCCAGCATCGAGAGCGCGGCGGTCTTGAGCCAGCCGGCGACCTGGATCATCGCCAGGTCGACGCCGCAGTAGTCGAGACACATCACCTCGTGGATCATCGTCAGCTCGAGGTGCGTGCGCGGGTCGTCGACCGGCACGCGGCCGCTTTCGGTGAAGACGATCTTCACCAGCACATAAGCCGTGAGCAGCAGCACGACGGAGAGTTGTACGTCGCCCGCAGCGTCGCCCGAGAAGATCGCGGCGAAGGAGGTGTAGCCGGAAAGGAGGGCCAGCGTGCCGAATACGAGCATCAGGGCCGGTTCGATCAAAGCCCCGTAGAGCGCTTCGCGGCTGGCGCCCATGCCCTCGAACGGACTTCCGGTGTCCATAGCCCCGAGGATCAGCGCGAAGCGTCCGACGGCGACGAGGTAGGCGAAGCAGACCATGTCCCCGTCGAACGACAGCACGGCCGGCAGGTTGCCGACGGGAATGAAGAGCATGGCGACGAGGGCCGAACCGAGATAGACGGGCGGCACGGCGCGGAAGAGTGCTGAGGCAGTCGTCGAGTAGACGGCGCCTTTGCGAAGCAGCAGGCGCACGTCGTAGAGGTGCTGGAGGAAGCGGACGCCCCGGCGGCCGGCCAGTACGGCCCGTGTGCGGTTGATGACGCCCGGGATTGCGAGCGCCACGAGCAGCAGAAGCAGGGTGTTGAGTACGGACATCGGTCAGAGCAGGTTAAGAAGGGTAAGCAGGAATACCAGCGCCAGGAATGCCAGCGCGAAAAGCACGTAGTGGTTGATTTTACCCGTGCGCAGCCGCATGACGCGGCGGTTGATCTGGTGCAGCAGCGCGACCCACCACGCTGCGAACAGGCGGTCGATGCGGTCTTTGCGGCGGATGTCGAAATTGTGCGCAGAGGGGAAAATTTCGCTCTTATCGACGGCGCGGCCCTCGCCGCTCTGCTGGGTGAGTGACGTGGCGATGGATTGCAGTCCTTCGGAGAAGGATTCGCCCGAGTACTGCATCCGCACGTTGGGCGCCGTGAAGCCGCAGCCCCACGTGGGACCTGTGACCACCGTGCGGCGGCGGAGCGCCCGGCGGCGGAGCCATGCGAGCGCCAGCACGACGGCGATCAGCAGCCACGCCGTGCGGCAAACGGCCGCGAAGGTCGGATGGAGCTGGTATGCGGCTTCGGTTCCGGCAACATGTGCGGGAAAGAAAAACGCGGCGGCGCGGACGGCGATCGTGACCGCCGTCTGGGGGAACAGGCCCGCGAAGAGAATACCCGCCAGCGGCAGAGCCATTGCCGCAATGCGGTCGGTACCGACCTCCGTGGCTTCGGCGACACAGTGCGTGCGGGGAGCACCCAGAAAAACGGTGCCGTAGAGTTTGGTGAAAGCCAGCACCACCAAACCCCCGATCAGGGCCAGACCGGTCAGCCCGGCGGCCGAAGTCAGGACATTGCTGCCCGAGGCGATGCCGTCGAACAGTCCGAGATAGATCAGCAGCTCCGAGACGAAGCCGCTCAGGGGCGGCAGGGCACAGAGGGCGGCGGTGCCGACGAGGAACAGCAGCCCCGTGAGGGGCATCTGTTTGCCGACGCCGCCCAATGCGTCGAGCGACGTGGTGTGCGTTTCGGAGAGCAGGTTTCCGGCGCCGAAGAAGAGCAGCGACTTGAAAAACGAGTGGTTGACCGTGTGCAGCAGCGCGCCGCAGAGTCCGCAGAGGGCGACGGTGTAGTTTCCCGCATCGTATCCCAGCGCGGCGACGCCCAGACCGAGGACGATGACGCCGACGTTCTCGATCGAGGAGTAGGCCAGCAGACGTTTCACGTCGTTCTGCGACGCGGCGAGCACTACGCCCCACAGCCCCGTCAGGATGCCCAGTCCCAGCAGGACGAGGCCCGCCGTATGCAGCGCCGGAAGGCCCGTGAGAGCGGCCGTGACGCGCAGGATGCCGTAGACGCCCGTTTTGATCATCACGCCCGACATCAGGGCCGAGACGTGCGACGGGGCTGCGGGATGCGCTTCGGGCAGCCAGACGTGCATGGGGAAAAGTCCGGCCTTCATCCCGAAGCCCGCCAGGAACAACAGGTACAGGGGCATGGGACGGTGGGTGCGGAAATAACCGCCCAGTGCAGCGAAGTCCGCCGAACCGCAGACCGCGTCGAGCCGTGCGAAGCCCGCCACCAGCAGCACGAAACCGACGTGCATCATCACGAGGTAGGTGAGCGCCGCGCGCCTGACTTCGCGCCGTTCGGCGTCGTAGAGGATCAGCAGGAACGAGGCGATGGTCATCAGCTCCCAGAAAAAGAGGAACGAATAACCCCCTCCGGACATGACCACGCCCAGCATGGCGAAGCACATCGCCGTCAGGGCGGTATAGTGGAGCGAGAGGTGGGCGGCTGATTTGCGGGCGAGGGTGTGCCGCAGGTAGCCGCGCGAGTAGAGCACGGCGGCGATCGATCCGATGCCGATCACCAGCACGAAAAGCGCCGAGAGCGGATCGAGCGATCCCCGGTCGGGACCGAAAAGCCCCATGCCGTGCCAGATTTCCGCGTGGCTTCGGTAGCCGCAGAGGATGCCGACGGCCGGAACCGCCGCCGCGAGCATGCCTGCGGCCGTCAGCGCCAGCGCCGTCCATGCCTTCGCCCGCACGGGGACGGCGAAGATCAGCGCGCAGAGGATTGCAAGGGCGATAAGTAAGTAAAGAAACATAGGTTCGGGTTAAATCGATAGCGGGTTTGCTGTTTGTGTGCGGAGAATTATTCGGCTGCGTTGGCTACCGAGACCATCACCGCCGCCGCGACGGCAGCCGTTTCGGTGCGCAGGCGCTGCCGGCCGAGCGAGATCTCTTCGAAGCCGTGAGCGAGGGCCAGTCGGATCTCCTCGGGCGAAAAGTCGCCTTCAGGGCCGATGAGGATCAGTACGTCCTCGCCCTTGCGGAGCAGCGACGGCAGGTAACGCCTTCCGGCGGCCGAGCGGGGCGCATCGCAGTGGGCGATGAACTTCCGGCCGGGGAAGGGTGCCGTGACGACTTCGCGCAGGGGCGTCATTTCCCGCAGAAGCGGGTGATAGGCCTTGAGCGACTGTTTGACAGCCGCCGTGATGACCTTCTCCGCCCGTTCGGTCTTGAGCGTGCGCCGCTCGCTGTGGGCCGCGTCGAGTGGGATGATTTCGGTCACGCCCACTTCGGTCGCCTTCTCCAGGAACCATTCGAAACGATCGGTGTTCTTGGTCGGAGCCACGGCCATCGTCAGGGCGTAAGGCAGCCGTTCGTACTCGCTTTGGGTGGTGACGACGCGCACGGCACAGCGTTTGGGATTGTCGTCCGTGATCTCGCAACAAAATAAATTGCCCCGTCCGTCAGTTATATGTATGCGGTCGCCGCATCCCAGACGCAGCACGCGCACGCAGTGTTTCGACTCCTCCTCGCTGAGCGTGTAGGCGGGCGGTATGATGTCGGGCGCATAAAATAATTGCATGGAAGTCGTGAATTCTAAACTTTGTATTAACTTTGTAATTGAGAAACAGTAAACCGGGATTTGTCCCGGTGTGATTTAATTTCGCAAAGATAGTGCAAGCCGAGCGCAATGCCAAACTTGTTTGAGGCATTGCCGAGGCGCCGCCTGTCTAAGGTGCTGCCAAAGATAGTGCAAGCCGGGCGCAATGCCAAACTTGTTTGAGACATTGCCGAGGCGCCGCCTGTCTAAGGTACTGCCAAAGATAGTGCAAGCCGGGCGATAAGCCAAACCTGTTTGAGCTTATCCGGGCCGCCGCCTGTCTAAGACGGAGTCAAAGATACATAAAATAACAAAAACCCATGAAACGTTTTGCCGGATTCTTACTGACACTATTTTTAATGATGACACTTAATGGTTGCGATTCGAAAAAACAGGCTGCGGAAAATCCCTTTTTCGCCGATTGGAACACGCCCTACGGGGTGCCTCCCTTCGATAAAATAGCTTCGGAGCACTTCATGCCCGCCTTCGAACGCGGCATGTCGCTGCACGAGGCGGAGATCGACGCCATCACCTCGAACAACGATGAACCGACGTTCGAGAACGTGATCCTCGCCTACGACGATTCGGGTCGGATGCTCGCGCAGGCGGAGCTGGTATTCGGTATGCTCGCTGCGGCCGAGACCAACGACGCGATGCAAGCCATCGAGGAGCAGGCGATGCCCCTGCTGACAGCGCATGCAGACAAGATACTCCTGAATGAAAAACTGTTCGAAAAGGTCAAGTCGGTCTATGACCGCCGTGCGGCACTCGGGCTTGACAAGGAGCAGAGCCGCCTGCTGCAAAAGACCTACGACGCTTTCGTGCGGTCGGGTGCGCTGCTCGGCCCGGAGCAGAAGGAGCAGCTGAAGCAGATCAACGAGGAGTTGGCCCGTGTGAGCGTGAAATACGGTAATAACATTCTCTCCGAGAACAACAATTTCAAGCTCGTACTTTCCGGCGGCGACCTGGAAGGGCTGCCAACGGGTGTGCGCGACGCCGCGAAGGAAAAAGGCCGGGAGTTGGGGCTGAACGATAAATGGGTGTTCACGCTGCATAAGCCCAGCCTGATTCCCTTCCTTACCAACTCGACACGCCGCGATCTGCGGGAAAAAATTTACAAAGCGTATCTGAACCGTTGCAACAACGGCGACGAATTCGACAACAAACAATTGATCAACGACTTTATCCGCCTCCGAACGGAGAAAGCGCATTTGTTAGGATATAAATCTTATGCCGATTACGTGGTCGCGGATGAAATGGCGGGAACGACGGAGGCGGTTTACGGCCTGCTGGACGAGATATGGACGCCGGCACTCGAACGGGCGAAGGACGAGCTGGCCGAAATGAACGAACTTCTGCAGAAGGACGAGGCGGGCGCTACGTTCGAATCGTGGGACTGGTGGTACTACGCCGAGAAGGTACGCAAACAGAAATACGCACTCGACGAGGAGATGCTGCGGCCCTACTTCTCGCTGGAGAATGTCCGTGCCGGTGTTTTCTTCCTCGCAAACCGCCTCTACGGCATCACGTTCCGCCCGATTTCCGTGCCCGTCTACCACCCGGAAGTGACGGCCTATGAGGTGCTCGATGCCGACGAATCGCACTTGGGCGTGCTTTATTTCGACTTCTTTCCCCGTGCGGGAAAGAGCCAGGGGGCCTGGTGCGGCAACTACGTGGAGCAGACCTACGAGGACGGGCAGCGTGTGGCGCCCGTGGTTTCGATCGTCTGCAATTTCACGCGCCCGACCCAGTCGTCGCCCGCGCTTCTGACGCTCGACGAAACGGAGACCCTTTTCCACGAATTCGGCCATGCGCTTCACTTCCTGTTCCACGACGTGAAATACCGGGGTCTCGCGGAGGTCGAAGGGGACTTCGTGGAACTTCCGTCGCAAATCATGGAGAACTGGGCCTTCGAGCCGGAGATGCTGCGCCACTATGCCGTGCATTACCGTTCGAACGAATTGATTCCGGATTACCTGGTGACGAAACTGCGCAACAGCGAACTCTTCAACCAGGGGTTTGCCACCACCGAACTGATCGCCGCGTCGCTGTCGGACATGGACATTCATTCGATTACCGAATACGAACCCTTCGACGTGAACGAATTCGAGACGAACGCTCTCGACGAACGCCGGGGCCTGATCCCTCAGATCGAGCCGCGTTACCGCTATCCCTATTTCAGCCATATTTTCGACGGCGGATATTCGGCGGGCTATTACTTCTACACCTGGGCCGAGGTGCTCGACAAGGACGCTTTCCAGGCGTTCAGGAAGAGCGGTGATTTGTTCAACAGGCAGATAGCCAACGATTTCCGCTATAAACTTCTGGCCCGTGGCGGCTCCGAGGACGGGATGTCGCTTTACCGGGCGTTCCGGGGTGCCGATCCCGACAAGCGGGCCATGCTGCGCAGCCGCGGCCTGTGGAACGGACCCGACGAGGACGAGACCGTCGACCGGCCTGATGCTGCGGAGGCTGCCGGCACGATCGAACAGGAGGCTGCCGCCGAAAACTGATCCCATTGAAGAAACCCAAAAAAACAAACCATGAAAAAATTATTTGTCGTTATGTCATTCACCGCTTTGGCGGCCGGCTGCGGGAACAATTCGATGCCCGTTGTCCAACTGCCCGAAATCGATACCAACAACCCCCTGCTGGCTGCGTGGGATACCCCTTATGAAACGCCGCCGTTCGACGCGATCGAACTCGCGGATTACATGCCGGCGTTCGAGACGGCCATCGCCGTGTCGCGCGCCGAAGTGGAGGCCATTGTGAATAACCCGGCCAAACCTACGTTCAAAAACACGATCGTGCCCCTGGAGCGTCAGGGCGAACTGCTGGGCCGTATTGCCGGAGTCTTCTTCAACCTGCTCGAAGCCGATGCTTCGGACGAGATGCAGCAGATCGCGCTCGACGTGCAGCCGATGCTGACCGAACTTTCGAACGACATATCGCTCAATCCCGAACTTTTCGCCCGCGTGAAGACCGTGTACGAGCATCCGGGATGGGGCCTTTCGAAAGAGGATAAGAAATTGCTGGAGGATACCTACAAAGGTTTCGCCCGGGGCGGGGCGGCGCTGTCCGACGCAGACAAGGAGCTGTACCGCCGGTACACTACGGAGCTTTCGGCCCTGACGCTGCAGTTCGGCCAGAATTCGCTGGGGGCGACCAACGCCTTCACGCTCAACATCACCGATCCGAAGGTCGTTGCCGAACTTCCCGGCTTCGTGAAGGAGGGCATGGCCGCCGAGGCGAAGGCCCGGGGCGAGAAGGGCTGGACGGTGACGCTCCAGTACCCCAGCTACATTCCCTTCATGACCTACTCCTCGAACCGGGAGCTGAAGGAGAAGCTGTGGCGTGCATCCTCGTCGAAGGCGCTGGGAGGCGAGTTCGACAACACGGAGAATATCAAAAAGATCGCCAACCTGCGGCTGAAAATCGCCAATTTGCTGGGCTTCGATTCCTATGCGGATTATGTGCTGGAGGAGCGGATGGCCGAGAACGCGGCGACGGTGAACGCCTTCCTCAAAGAACTGCTGGACGAGACGAAAGCCTATGCCGACAAGGATTACCGGACGGTCGCCGACTATGCCGCTTCGCTCGGTTTCGAGGGAGAGCTGATGCCGTGGGACTGGGCTTATTATACCGAGAAGTATAAGGACGAAAAATATGCGCTGAGCGACGAGATCGTGAAACCCTACTTCAAGTTGGAGAATGTTCAAAAGGGCATCTTCCTGCTGGCTAACAAACTCTACGGGCTGAACTTCACGCCGAATGAGGAAATTCAGGTCTACCATCCCGACGTGACAGCCTACGACGTGACCGACGAGCAGGGCAATTTCGTGGCGGTGCTTTACCTCGATTTCTTCCCGCGTGCTTCGAAGCGTGCCGGCGCATGGATGACCGAATTCCGGGGTACGAAGGTGGTAGACGGCAAGGAGACCCGTCCGCTGGTGTCGCTGGTGATGAACTTCACCAAACCCACCGAGACGACGCCTTCGCTGCTGACCTTCGACGAGGTGGAGACCTTCCTGCACGAGTTCGGCCACTCGCTGCACGGCATGCTCGGCAAGGGTACCTACGAGTCGCTCACCGGCACGAACGTCTACCGCGATTTCGTGGAGCTGCCCTCGCAGATCATGGAGAACTGGGCCACGGAGAAGGAGTTCCTCGACCTGTGGGCCGTGCATTACGAGACCGGCGAGCCGATTCCCGCCGAGATCGTGGAACGCATCGTGGCGGCACAGAACTACCTGGCCGCCTATTCCAACGTCCGTCAGTTGTCGTTCGGCATTTCGGACATGGCATGGCACAGCCTGACGAAACCTTTCGAGGGCGACGTGGAGGCGTTCGAAGTCGAGTCGATGGCGCCCACGCAGGTGATGCCGGTGGTTGCCGGCACGGCGATGGCCCCCTCGTTCACGCACATTTTCTCGGGTGGATATGCTGCCGGGTATTATGGCTACAAGTGGGCCGAGGTGCTCGAAGCCGATGCTTATTCGCTGTTCAAAGAGAAGGGAATCTTCAACCGCGAAGTCTCTGAATCGTTCCGCGAGAATATCCTTTCGAAGGGCGGCACGGAGCATCCGATGACGCTTTATGTCGCTTTCCGGGGACATAAACCCCAGACGAAGGCACTTATCGACAAGATGAATCTCAAATAGTCCGGATCCAGAGTCCGAATCAGACTGAGGGGGCGCTTCGTAAGGCCCCTTTTTTCATTCCATCCGGTTCCCGGTCCGGAACCGTTCGAGCCGGAATTCCGCAATCAGAAATAATATATTTCAGGCTCAATATTGATTTTCTGAAACTTTTATCCGAAATTTGTAACAACAATACCCCTTTGAGTGTTGCAATTAGCCGAAATACTTCTTATCTTTGTAAAACCGTGTAAACGGTGACATATTGATGAAAGTGTTTCGCTTTTGTCTTGTGGTGGAAATCTGACAGTTTCAACAAAACACAAAGACGGCAAACGCTCATCACTTGTATTGGTATACGATGTGTTCTACACGTTACTGTACAAGTGTGGGGTATTGTTTATTTGTGTTTGGGCTTTGTCAGAGCCTCCACCCGATAAACGCACAACTCCACACTTTCTTTTTGCCATTAACCCACCGTATGGGAGTTGCTACGGTACAAATGCAATTGTTTATGAAAAAAGAGGATGAAATCCAGTCCCGGCGTGATTTTTTTAAGAAGGCCGCGAAAATGGCATTGCCCATTATTGCCGTCGTCGCTCTTCCTTCGCTGCTGGCATCATGCGGTGACAAGGAAGACAGCGAGGGCGGTTCCGGCGGCGGCAGCGGTTCCGGAGGTGGTGGTTGTAGTGCCTGTGTAGGCCATTGCGGTTCAAATTGTGCAAGGGTATGCCGGGCTTCGGCAACTTACGCACCGAGCTCGTGTAAAGGTAATTGTAAAGGTGCATGTACGTCCTGCCGGGGTTTTTGTGCTTATACGACGAAATAAGTCGGTTCGACGAATGCCGGTTATCTGCTTCGTGGGTAATCTCCCGGATTATCATTACGCTGTTCCAAGTCCTGCATCGTATCGGGTGCAGGACTATGGAAAATACCTAAATACATATGCTTTATTTTTATGATTCGGATTAAAGATAATGACGCAGGGTGGCAGGAAGGCCTTGCTAAGAATATTACGTTCATAGTGACCAAAGATTGCCAACTTGCTTGCAAATATTGCTATTTGGTCGGCAAGAATACCAAAGAGCGAATGTCATGGGAGGTTGCGAAACTGGCCATTGATTATATCTTGGAAAATGAACAGGACTTCCCTGAGTCTTCAGTTGTTTGGGATTTTATTGGAGGAGAACCCTTGCTGGAAGTCGATCTGATCGATAAAATTTGTGACTATCTGAAAGTTGAAATGTTTCGGCGCGACCACCACTGGTTCAATTCCTATCGTTTCAGCCTTACGACTAATGGAATCAATTACCGTAGTCCCGGAGTACAACGTTTCATCGGCAAGAACCGGTCGCATCTGAGCATCGGTATCACGATCGACGGTACCGAAGTCAAACATGACATGAATCGTGTATACAAGGCCTCGGGTAAAGGATCTTACTCGGATGTCATCGGTAACATACCCTTGTGGAACGAGCAGTTTCCAGGCGATGGAACCAAAGTCACCATCAGCAGTCCCGATATTCCCTACATCAAGGAGAGTGTTCTTCACTTGTATTCGCTCGGGATTCACGAAGTGAATATCAATTGTGTTTTCGAAAACGTGTGGCAGAAGGACGACGACCGGCTTTTCGAGGAGCAGCTGATGCTGCTGGCCGATGAAATCATCGATAACGGATACTACGAAGACTTTGCATGCTCCTTTTTCAGCGAGCATCTGGGCAAACCGCTCGACTGTGTCCTGCAAAACCAGAACTGGTGCGGTGCCGGGATGATGCTGGCAGTCGATGCTGCCGGAAATTTCTATCCGTGTACCCGTTTCGCCCAATATTCCCTGCGCGAAAAGGAAGCGCGGATGATCGGCAATGTCCGGGACGGTATCGATAAAAACAAACTGCGTCCGTTCCTCGCCCTGGACCGTTGTACGCAAAGTCCCGCGAAATGTATCGAATGCGACGTAGCCGAGGGGTGTGCCTGGTGCCAGGGGGAAAACTACGATGCGGCCGATACCCCGACGATTTACCAGCGTGCGACGGCAATCTGCAAGATGCACAAGGCGCGCGTGCGGGCCAATAATTATTATTGGAACAAACTTTACCGCAAACTTGAAAAGGAGGAACCGCAGGAGCCTGAACCGAAAAAATTAACCTTGACATGCTGATGTTATGTTGAAATATCTTGTCATACAATTAGCCGATAATGCGGTCTCGTTTTGCCATTATCCGGTGCCGGCCGGTTCTTCGCGTCTGATTGCTTTGGAGGACTTGAAAGGTGGGATCGTCTTTGCAATGAAGGAGAATCTCAATATCCAGTTCGTCTATCCCGACGGCCGTTTGCCCGAGTCCTACCGGACCGCGATCGAGGGGGTGGATCATACGAAAATCATGTCTGCGGCAGCGGATGCTGCTGCCGATGCCGACGTGGTCGTGTTCGACGGAATACCCGATGCGATTCGGATCGACGGATGTGAAAACCGGATTTGCCTGCTGCGCATCGGCAGGGCACAGATGGAAAAGGTCGTTCCTTTTCTCAGAGAGATAAAGAGCCGTTTGGTGCGGCTGAATGTGGTACTGACCGACGTGGAGTCGTTCGGGCCGGACGATTTTTCCGCATACGAGGCGATGCTCCGGGAGTTGAGTGATCTGGTTGCAGAAGAGTATCTCGCAGGGAATTCCCTGCAAATCAATCTGGTTACCGATCGTTTGATGCTCACGGCAATGAATAATTGCAACGCCGGAGCGGAAACCCTGACGCTGGCTCCCGACGGGCGGTTTTACGTTTGCCCGGCCTTCTATTATGAGGACAGGGAGCAATCGTGCGGCGATCCGGAGAGCGGGGTGGATTTGAAAAATCCCCAGCTCTACGAACTTTCGCATGCGCCGATTTGCCGGCATTGCGACGCCTATCAGTGCCGGCGTTGTGTATGGCTGAACCGCAGGATGACGCTGGAGGTGAATACTCCGTCGCATGAACAGTGTGTGATGGCTCATGCCGAACGCAGCGCCGGGAGAGTTTTGTTGGAGCGGCTGCGACGAACCGGTGAATTTATGCCGAAGGTCGAGATACCGGAACTGGATTATACCGATCCTTTTGAAAAACATAATGAATGGTAACCATATGAAAAGAATAGTAGGACAAATTACCTTACAAGAGCGCGATGAAATACGCAGACTCTTCGAACGGAAAAACGGATTGGCCGAGTTGGCTAAAATTATCGGTGACGACGATCGTCTTTACGAGAAATTAATTGCCGATATGGGCACCACGGGCGGGAAATTCCAAAAATGGTGGGACGATATGGCTGCCAAATATCAGTGGGAGCGAACCGCAGAGGGTAGTTGGCAGGTCGATTTCGATACTTGCGATATTTATTTAACCGATTGACCGTATGCCGCATTTTCTGATGATCGGTTCTACGGAACTGATATTGATCGTCGTCGTGGTGCTTTTACTTTTCGGTGGAAGGAAGATTCCCGAACTGATGCGGGGTTTGGGAAAGGGCGTGCGCAGTTTTAAGGACGGATTGCAGGAAACCACTCGAATCTCGGAGGACGATTCCGGTCGGGAAGGGAAACAGGCGCATGAAAAAGAACCACCCGCGCAGGAATAAGCGTTTACGAGCGGACAGCGGTCCTGTGCTGCTCCAGGAAGAGCGTCGTGACAGGTTGGCGCACGCCGCTTTTCCTCAGGACGGCAGCACGGTGGAAAACGAATGTGAGCCCGGATACGCAGAGGGCATGATGACCTTCGGGGAACATCTGGACGAGCTGAGGCGTATTCTGGTGCGCGGTTTATTGGTCGTGGTGGTGTTCTCCGGCATTGCTTTCTTTTTCAAAGAGCATCTGTTCAGGATCGTTTTCGCTCCGTCCCACGACGGCTTTGTCATTTACCGCTGCGTCGATTCCGTGGCAAAGGCGTTGGGTTTTGGTTCGCTGCAGTTCGGGAACTTTTCGGTCAGTCTGATCAATACGGAGTTGTCTTCGCAATTCATGACGCATGTGTCGATGGCTTTCTACACCGGCTTGCTCATGGGTACTCCCTACCTGGTGTATATGCTGTTCCGTTTCGTGCGACCCGCATTGAACGAAAGGGAAAAACGGTATTCGTCGGGGATCGTCGGGGCCGTCTACCTGCTTTTCATGCTGGGGCTTCTGATGAATTATTTCATCCTGTTTCCCGTATCGTTCCGTTTCCTGGGGACCTATCAGGTGAGCGCCGAGGTTGTCAATACGATTACGCTGTCTTCCTACATTTCCTCCTTCACGTTGCTGTCCTTCGTAACCGGTTTGATTTTCGAAGTCCCCGTACTGGTTTTTTTAATGGGGAAGGCTGGGCTGATCAACCGTGATGTATTGCATGGCGGACGCAAGTTGGCGTTCGTGATCATTCTGATCGTCTCGGCAATTATAACCCCGCCCGATATTTTCACGTTGGTGCTGATGGTTATTCCTTTGTATTCGCTATACGAAATCAGCATTTTGATCCTTCCCCGGGTTCGGTCGGATGAGGTTTCGTCCGATTAATCTGAATCCGACGAAAAACCCTTTGGGGGAACTCAATTCAACACAAACAGCGGAAGTGAAAACTTCCGCTGTTTGTGTTGAGCTACCAGGACTCGAACCTGGAATGACAGGACCAGAATCTGTTGTGTTACCATTACACCATAGCTCAGTGAGATTTTGGTGATGCAAAAGTAGGACTTTATTTTTCAATTACAAAGAAAAATTCGAAAAAAAACGTATATTTGCTTTAATCTTTTCGGAGATACGAAAGACTAAAACCTAAAAATACAACTAAATCAGTAGATTATGGGAATCAAGTTCCGTCTTATCGTCATGAACTTCCTGCAATACGCCATCTGGGGTTCCTGGCTCATCTCTTTGGGGGCTTACCTCGGCGGCGGCCTCGGCTTCACGGGGTTGCAGATCGGCAGTTTCTTTGCCACAATGGGTATCGCGTCGCTTTTCATGCCGGCCGTAATGGGGATTATCGCTGACCGGTGGATCCCCGCGCAGAAACTGCTCGGCCTGTGCCACCTCGTCAGCGGCGCCTTCCTGGTCGCGGCGGCTTCGCAAACGCAGTACGGGCCGCTTTACAGTTGCATGCTGCTGAGCGTGATGTTCTACATGCCGACCATCGCGCTTTCGAATTCGGTAGCCTACAACGCGCTCGACCTGGCGCATCTCGAAACCGTGAAGCATTTCCCGCCCATTCGCGTATGGGGTACCGTGGGCTTTATCGCGGCGATGTGGTTCGTCGACCTGGTGCATATCGGGGATGTACAGATCAAACTCACCGCCTGGCAGCTCTATGTGTCGGCGGCGCTTTCTTTGATGCTGGCCGTCTATTCCTTCACGCTGCCCGGCTGTGCCGTGAGCCGCACGTCGAGTTCGAAGTCGTGGATCGATACGTTGGGGCTGCGTGCCTTCGCGCTTTTCAAGGAGAAACGCATGGCGATTTTCTTTATCTTTTCGATGCTGCTGGGCGCGGCGTTGCAGATTACGAACGCCTTCGGCGATACCTATATTCAGAGTTTCGGTGCGATGCCCCAGTATGCCGATTCGGCCATCGTGAAACACTCGGTGATCCTGCTCTCCCTGTCGCAAATGTCGGAAACGCTCTGCATCCTGCTGATCCCCTTCTTCCTCAGGCGCTTCGGCATCAAAAAGGTGATGCTGATCTCGATGTTCGCGTGGGTGCTGCGTTTCGGGTTCTTCGGGATCGGCAATCCCGGTGCGGGCGCGACGTTCCTCATCCTGTCGATGATCGTCTACGGCGTGGCGTTCGACTTCTTCAACATATCGGGTTCGCTGTTCGTGGAGAAGGAGACCAGCCGCGACATCCGCTCTTCGGCGCAGGGTGTGTTCATGATCATGACCAACGGCTTCGGCGCTTTCTTCGGGTCGTATGCTGCGGGTGCTGTGGTGGACGCCTGCGGGTGGCCTTCGTCGTGGTTCATCTTCGCGGCCTACGCGCTGGTGGTGGCGGTGGTTTTCGCGTTCGTATTCAAGTACAGGCACAATCCGGCCGAGATGGCCTGATTTGCGGTACCGGTTTTGTAAGTAAAATCGTGCGGGGCGGTAGACTGTTCCGCACGATGCGGTTAAAACAGACAACTTATGAAGACGATCGATTTAGGTGTCGATACCGGGCGCTGCATTCGCTGCGGCCGTTGCGTGAAGGTGTGCCCTTCGCTGATTTTCGAACAGAAAAAGCCGGGAGCGCCTGTCAGGATTCATGATCCGGAAAACTGTATTCTCTGCGGGCATTGCGTGGCTGCCTGCCCCACGGATGCGGTGTGTCACGGCGATTTTCCCGCAGAGAAGGTGCATCCGGTCGATGCCGGTTCGCTGCCTTCGCCCCGGCAGGTGCTGGCTCTGTGCCGGTCACGCCGTTCGAACCGGGCGCTGAGCCGAAAACCCGTGCCGGAGGAATTCCTGGAGCGGATTATCGAGGCCGCGCACCGCGCTCCGACGGCCAGTAACCTGCAGCAGGTGGCTTTCACGCTTGTGACCGATCCCGCGACGCTGCAGCGGATCACCGAATATACGCTCGGCGTTTTCGGGCGAGTCGCGCGCAGGCTCTCGAATCCCCTGCTGAGGCCGTGGCTGAGCAAACTGCTGCCGGGCGTTTACAAGTACCTGCCTGCCCTGCGCCGGATGAAGCGGGAGTATGCGGAGGGCCGCGACCGGATTCTGCGCGGTGCGACGGCTGTGCTGGTCATCCATCTGCCGGAGGAGAACCGCTTCGGTGCGGAGGATGCCAACCTGGCTTATCAGAATGCGTCGCTGATGGCCGAAGCGCTCGGCGTGAGTCAGATTTACATGGGGTTCGTGATGATGGCCGTGCGGCAGGATAAAGAAAAAGGACTCAACAAAATGTTGGGTATCGAAGGGCGCCGGATCGGTGCCGTGATGGCGCTCGGTATGCCCGAATTCCGCTATCCGAATTACATCGACCGCAAACCGGTCGTGGTGACGCGGATCTGAATTTGTTCCCGAAATACGCAAGAGGGGTGTCGGTTTACCGACGCCCCTCTTGCGTACTGTCCCGGATGGCGCAATCAGTACATGTTGTCGTACATCGACTGACTCTTGTCGTACTTCAGGTCGGCGAGCGAGGCGGCCTTCACGCCGATGTTGAAACTCCAACTGCGGTGATAGCCGAAGGGGATCCACGAAAAGGACATCTGCCAGCAGTGGAGGTCACGCGAAATCGAGACGGCCGAAGTGGTGAGTTTGTTCTTGGCGATGTCGTAACCGGCCTGGAACGTAACGCCGGTCTTGGGCGTGAGGTTGACACTGCCGTTGAAATTCACGCTCTGGGTGATATTTTTCCGGTAGCCCGTCGTGCCGTTGTCGACATAGCTGATCGAGTAGTTGACCGTGTAGTTGAATCCGAAGTTCCACGGCAGCGTGAAGTCGTAGTACGCCTGGGCCATGTATTGTCTTCGCAGCACGGGGTCCATCGTGCCGTAGGGGTCGTAATAGGGATTCATGTACTCGGGCGGGATGCTCGTGATGTCGTTCACGGCCGGCTGCGATTTGTCCTCGCGCGACTTGAACGTGTAACCGAACGACCAGCCCGTGGAGACGATTCGCCCCGGAAAGAAGAGTTTGTCGTAACGTTTTCCCTGCGGCGTGACGCGATAGGGGTCGAGCGTGGCCGAAAGGTTCAGCCCGAAGTTTTTGAAAAGCGTCGTGCGCAGCGAAATGGGGATCGTCGACAGACGCATCGAGTCGGCCAGGAAGTTGTAGGAACCGCTGATGCGCAGCTCGTCGATGAGTTTGATCTTCTTCACGCCCGAGGTGTCGCGCTTGGAGAGCACCTTCATTTCGAGGGTCTGCGACAGCGAGAAGTTCATCGACGCCGAACGGCCCGAGCTGGGTACGCCGTAGGCATTGACCGAATAGGGCGAGTAGAGTTGGTAGCGGCCCGTTGAGTCGGACTGCACCAGCCGCTGGTAGCCGTATTTCAGGGCCGAGAAGTCCGGGGCATAGGAGAAGCCGACCGAGGGGGTGAGGGTGTGACGGATGGCCTGTATTTTCCGGTCGCGGCGCTTTTTGGTGAAGTCGTACATGCCGTAGAAGGTGGTCGAGGCCGAGACGCTGGCATTGTAGTTATAGAGCCGCCAGAAGCCGTATTCCGGGTCGAGGTCGACCACGCGGTTGTTGGCCGGATCCCACTCCTTGAACTGCCGTTTGAAATACCATTTCTCCGTGTAGTTGAACGACGGGGAGATGTTGATGTAGTTGAACAGGTTGAGCGACGTGGAGACGGGCAGCGAGTGCTCGATGCCGTTCTTCATGTTTTTGAGCGTCTGCTTCGAGAAGATGTCCGATTCGGTGGTGGTCACCGAGTTGGTCATCTTGGCCGAATACTGCATCGAAATCTTTTCGTACCAGCGCGCCTTGCCCAGCGCCTCGCGCCGCTTGAAGGGGTAGAACCGCGAGACGTTGAAGACGATCGTGGGCAGCGTCACCGAGATGCTTTTCGCCTGCGAGTTCTGCGAAATGGCCATGTTGGCCGAGAGCGAGAAGGGGGTGCCGGCCCAGTTTTTCGAGAAGGAGATCGACGAGTTGGTCTGCGTGGCGAGAATGTCGTTGAGGCTGGTCGCCGAGTATTTGCTGTATCCGCTCGTGGCGAAGTTCACCGAGGCGGAGAAGGTCGAGCCGGGGTTGGCCTTCGGGTCCTGGGCGTGGGTCCACTGCAGGCGGAAGTTGCTCTGCTTGATGAAGTCGGGTTCGCCTTTCTCGCCGGTCTTGACACTCGAATACTCCGCATTGAAGCTGCCGCTGTATTTATAGCGCTTGATGTAGCGCGAGGCGGCGGACAGTTCCCACGAGCCGAGCGTGTAGATGCCGCCGCGCACCGCCAAGTCCATGTGGTCGCTGATGGTGAAATAGTAACCCAGGTCGCGCAGGAAGAATCCTTTGGTATACTCTTCCCCGTAAGTCGGCATCAGAATACCCGATTTGGGACCGGAATTGATCGGGAAGAATCCTTCGGGGATACCGAGGAAATAGATCGGAACGTCTTCCATCACAAGATAGGCGGGGCCGGTGATGACTTTTTTGCCGGGAATGACCTTCGCTTTGGTCATGGCCAGGTAAAAGTGGGGATGATCCGTCTCGTCGCAGGTGGTGTATTTGCCGTGCTGGATGTTGATCGTATTGTCGGGCATCTTCTTCACGCTGCCGCCGATGAGCCAGCCGTCTCCCTCCTGCGTCGCCACGCCTTTGATTTTGGCCTTCTTGGAGGAGATGTTGTAAGTGATCGTGTCCATCGTGTAGGAAGCCGATCCCTGTTCGAACACGGGGTGTGTCACGGTGGGTTTGCCCTCGACGGTATCTGCCTTGCCGTAGGCATAGATCTCCTTCGAGTCCATGTTGATGCGCATGTAGTCGCCTTTGAGGGTCATGTCCTGGTAGTTCACGTCGCCCTCGTTGTAGATGTAGACGGTCTTGTTGCGCACGTCGTAGACCAGCGAGTCGGTGTTCTTGCCCGAGATCATGTCTTCGAGGAAAGCCCCGGGTTTCTTGCGGCGTGTCGTGTCGCGCGACAGGGTGTCCGTCTGCTTGCGGGCCGCCGAGTCGGCTTTTTGCTGCACGAGCGAATCGACCTGCTGCGAAAAAAGCGAATCGCGCTCGGCTTGGGGCAGAGCGTCCAACCGGGCACGGCGGCGGGCCTCTTCCCGCTCGATGCGGGCCTGCTCGCGCCGTTCGCGGCGGCCCGGGGTACGGTCTTCGGGAGTGACTGTGGGATCGGACGGGGCTGTGACGGCTTCCGGCACCTGCGGGGTTTCCGGCACCGTGCCGTGAAAGCCCGGAAAGCCGAATACCAGCCGGGTGCAGAGCACAAGAACCACTGCCGCGACGAGATATTTTATCCTCGGTTTATCCAAAATCCCAATAATTTTTCATACCTTTGCCGACAAGTCGGCAAAACGGCCCGGATCGTGCCCTGTGGGGGCTGTGGGGCGTTTTTTGCCCGACAAAGATAGGTAAAAAATTGTAGATACCTCCACTTTCGCGTTATTATATGTCGCGTATGAAATTTTTTGCTCCTTTACTGTTCGCAGTCGCGGTTCTGTTATCCAACGGAGCGGCGGCGGGGAATATTGCGCCCGAAGAGACCGAGGGGATAAAAGTCCTGGTGATCGATCCCGGTCACGGCGGAAAGTTTCCCGGTGCGCATTATGCCGGCGTCAGGGAGAAAGACCTCACGTTGGCGGTGGCGCTCAAACTGGGCAAACTGGTCGAGAAGGGAATGCCGGGCGTGAAGGTGGTCTATACGCGTAAGACCGACAAACATCTGAGCGAAGACTTGGTGAAAGACCTGCAGGCCCGGGCGAACATAGCGAATGAGCACCCGGACAACTTGTTTCTTTCGATCCATGTCAATGCGGCGCGGTCGGCGGCGGCGAAGGGCGCGGAGACCCTCATCATGGGCGAAACCCCCAAAGAGCAACGCTACAACGAGGAGGCGCTGATCGCCATCAACCGTGAAGAATACATAGACTTGGTTGACGATGCGGAAGGCTCAGTAGCGATGAAAAGGGCTTACATTCAGAACAAGCAGTTCTCCTACGGTCAGTACAGCATGGCTTTTGCCCGTTGCATCCAGGATCATTACAAAAAGGCGGGCCGCCAGGTGCGTCAGATCAAACCCCAGTTGCTGCGCGTGCTTTATGCCACCAGCATGCCCTGTGCACTCACCGAGATCGGGTTTTTATCCAATCCGCAGGAAGCCGCATACATGAAGTCCGAGAAAGGACAAAACGAGATCGCCCGTTGCCTGTACAATGCCGTGAAGGAGTATTCCGACCGGATTCGCGCCATTCGCCGCGCGGAGGAGGAGATCGGGGCGCTTCCGGCTGTACCTGTGACGGAGCAAATCGGTGAAGCGGCGGAATCCGGGGCGCAGGCGGCAGGGAAGACTCCGGACGTTTCCGCCGCGAAAGACGAAGTGCGTTATACCGTGCAGTTGCTGTCCGGGGCGAAAAAGGTGCCGCTCACGTCGTCCGAATTCAAGGACTATAAAGGTAAGGTCAAACGGTATATAGGCGCGGGGAATGCCTGTTACAAATATTGCGTCGGCGATTTCGCCGACCGTGCTGCGGCACAGAAAGAACTCGCGGAGGTGAAAAAACAATTTCCCGGTGCCTTCGTTGTGCCTTGCCGGGAGGGCCGGATTGTGGAAGAAAAGAGATAACATAGCATGAAAAGAGAGGTTAAAATCGGACTGTTCGCCGTATTGATGATCGGCGCCGCATGGGCCGGGATCCGCTTCCTGAGCGGGTTCGACATCTTCAGCCGCAATGATGTGTACTACGCGGCCTACGACCAGATCAACGGCGTGCAGAACGCATCGCCCATCATGATGAAAGGTGTGAAAATCGGTACGGTGACCGGCGTCTCGTTCGATCCCGCCCGCAGCCGGAACGTCGTGCTCCAGTTTACCATCAAGCGGCAGTACCGCATTCCTTCCAATTCCGAGGCGAAGATTTTCAGCAACGGTTTCATGGGCAACAAGGCGATCGAGATCACCTACGGCGACGCCACGACTTACCTGCAGAAAGGCGATACGCTGCGTTCGAGCCGCGACCGCGACCTGATGGACGTGGCCGGATCGGAGTTGGAGTTCTTCAAGCAGAAAGTGTCGCAGGTCGTGGGCGACCTGTCGAAGACGCTCAACAGCATCAACGCGTTGGTGGAAAACAATGCCGGGCAGGTTGCAGGCACGATGACCCACCTGAACCGGATCACAGGCGACATGCAGCAAATACTCTCGTCGGAGAAAGACAACCTGCAGAGCGCCGTGAAGAACCTGGCTGCCTTTTCGGACATGCTCGGATCGAACGCACAGCGTGTGGACAGCATTATCGGCAACGTCAACCGTGTGACGGCGCAGTTGGGCGAGGAGGATTTCGCGCGCCATCTGAACCGGACGGTCGAAGAACTCCATACGCTGGTCGCCCGCATCAATGCGGGCGAGGGCACAGTGGGGCAGTTGATGACCGATCCCGAACTTTACAATTCGCTTAACCGGGCCAGCGTCAACCTCTCGTTGCTGCTGGCCGACCTGAAGCAGTATCCGGCGCGCTACGTGCATTTCTCGCTCTTCGGCAGCAATCCCGAGAAGGCGAAGGAACGTGCCGACCGCCGGGCCGCCAAAGCCGCCTGGAAGGCCGAACGCGATTCGCTGCGCAGACTCAAATAGCTTATTTACATAGTTTTATGATTTACCCTGCAAACTTCGAACAGAAGGTCGGGTTCGACCGGCTTCGGGAGCAGGTGGCTGCGCTTTGCTCCATGCGCGTTGCCCGGGAAAAACTCGGCGGCGAAGGGTTCTGTACCTCGCCGCAGGAGATCATGCGGCGGCTGGAACTGGCCGACGAGATGCGCCTGGTGGTCGAGATGGAACACGAGTTTCCCGGCGGGGAGTTTCCCGACATCGACCGCATCGTGTCCAAAGCCCGTGTCGAAGGCGCGTTCCTCGATGTGGAGGAAGTGGTGACGCTGCGCCGTGCGCTGGCGGCTGCGGGGGCCATCGTGACGTTTATCCTGGGGCGTGGAGAGGAGCGGTATCCTGCGCTTCGGGCCATGAGCCGGGATGTGACGACGTTTCCGGGTCTGGTGCAGGCGATCGATGCGATCGTCGACCGTTTCGGACAGGTGAAGGACAACGCTTCGCCCGGGCTGCTGGAGGTGCGGCGGGCCATCCGCGAGCGCGAAGGGCAGGCCGCCAAACGACTCCAGGCCGTACTGACCGCAGCCAAAGGGGCGGGTATCGTGGACTCCGATGCGCAGATCTCGATCCGCGACGGACGCGCCGTGATCCCTGTTGCGGCGGGGAACAAACGCAAACTCAACGGTTTCATCCACGACGAATCGGCCACGGGAAAGACCTTCTACGTCGAACCGGTCGAGGTCGTCGAGATCAATAACGAACTGCGCGAACTGGAGTACGCCGAGCGGCGGGAGATCGTGCGCATCCTTACTGTTTTCACCGAGTCGGTGCGGGCGGAGGCGGACGCTGTCGATGCTGCGGGCGATTACCTCGCCCGGATCGACATGCTGCGGGCGAAAGCCCGGTGGGCTTCTGCGAACGGCTGTGTGAAGCCGATCCTTTCGACCGACGATCGTCTGGTGCTCCGAAATGCCCGCCATCCGCTGTTGCAGCAGACGCTGAAAGCGCAGGGGCGGGAGATCGTTCCGCTCGACATGCAGCTCGACGGCCGCAAGCGCATTCTTGTCATTTCGGGGCCGAATGCGGGTGGCAAATCCGTCTGCCTGAAAACAACGGGCCTCATTCAGTACATGTTCCAGTGCGGGTTCCTCGTGCCTGCGTCCGAGGTTTCGGAGCTGCCGGTGTTCCGGTCGCTCTTCATCGATATCGGCGACGAGCAGTCGATCGACAACGATCTTTCGACCTATTCGTCGCACCTGCTGAACATGAAAAACATGCTGGCCGGGGCTTCCGACCGCACGCTGGTGCTGATCGACGAATTCGGGTCGGGCACCGAGCCGGTCATCGGCGGAGCCATTGCCGAAGCGATCCTCGAACGCCTGCTGGCAAAGGGGTGCTATGGGGTGATCACGACCCACTATGCCAATATCAAATATTACGCATCGAACACCGAAGGAATCGCCAACGGAGCGATGATGTTCGACGTGCAAAATATCCGGCCGCTGTTCCGGCTCGAAACGGGGAAGCCGGGCAGCTCGTTCGCCGTGGAGATCGCCCGTAAAATCGGACTGCCCGAAGAGATTATCCGCATAGCGAGTGAAAAGGCCGGCAGCGACCACATCAACCTCGAAAAGCAGTTGCGCGAGATTGCCCGCGACAAGCATTACTGGGAGCAGAAACGCGACCGCATCCGTCTTACCGACCGCAGGGTCGAAGAGTTGGAGCAGACCTATGCCGAGCAGCTTGCAAAGATCAGGGCCGAGCGGCAGGAGATTCTGAAAAAGGCCAAACAGCAGGCCGAACAACTCATTGCCGATGCGAACCGGCAGATCGAGAATACGATCAAAACCATCCGCGAGGCACAGGCCGACAAGGAACTGACACGTCTTGCACGCCGGGAATTGGACGAATTCCGGGAGGTGGTCGATCAGGCGGATTCGACGGCAAAGGAGGCGGAGGTGGCCCGCGAGATGGAGCGTATCGAACGCCGCCGTCAACGTCGTGCCGAGCGCAAGGCGGAGAAGAAGCCCGACGCGGAGGCTGTGCCTGCATCCCCGAAGCCCCGCGAGGTCGAAGCGGGGTCGAAGGTGCGCATGGCCGGGCAGGAGATGGTAGGTGAGGTGCAGTCGGTCAAGGGTAAAAAGGCGCAGGTGGCTTTCGGACAGATTCTGACGACGGTGGACAAATCGCTGCTGACGGTGGTCTCGAACAACGACTACCGCGAGGCGATGCGCCCCCGGACGGCCCGAACGGTAGTTTCTGTGGACATTTCCTCGCGTAAGCTCAACTTCCGGGATCATATCGACGTGCGGGGGATGCGTGCTGCGGAGGCGCTGGAGGCCGTGCAAAACTTCATCGACGATGCGCTGATGGTGGGCGTCGGCACGGTGACGATCCTCCACGGCAAGGGAACCGGCGCGCTGAAGGAGGAGATTCGCCGCTACCTGCAATCGGTGCCCGAGATCGAGCGCGCGGTGGACGAACATGCCGACCGGGGCGGGGCGGGTATAACGGTCGTGAATTTTTCGTGATAACGGCGCATTTCCGTACTTCCCTTGCTCCCCGCGAATGGGAAATAGGCGACTATGTCCCATCCGCGTGCTGCGGCACGAAGCGCGGAACTGCATCCGTTCTGACGAAAAAAGACAGGAAAGCACCGGATTTCATCCGCTCTGACGACAAATCGGCGCGGTAAATTGTGGCGTTGTATCCATTCTGACGACCAATTGAAAAAGGAAGTTCCGGATTTAATCCGCTTAGACGACCTTGACGAAACTGAAATAACAGCATACTACAAAATTACTTCCGGTCAGAGGGGGCTTTCCTCTTCGGCGACCGGGATCTCGCACCAAGTGTGAGCCGCCCAAGATGGCAACGTTACGCGTAGCGAAGTCGGAAAAGGCGATTTAGCATCGAGAATAAGGAAAATGAACTACAAACTCTCTGAAATAGCCGCCGTTGTCGGCGGAGTATTTTCGGGCTGCGATTCCGAAGTGCGTTCGGTGGTGACCGACAGCCGCTCGCTGAGTTGCGAGCTGGGGGTTGCACCCCTGTTCGTGGCCATGCGCGGCGCGAACCACGACTCGCACGATTACATCGACCAGATGTACGGGCGGGGCGTGCGGGCCTTCCTGCTGGAACGCGACATGCCTGAAGCAGGAACTGCGGATTGCGGTTTCGTACGTGTGGAGCATGCGATCGAGGCACTGCAACGGCTTGCGGCCCACTACCGGGCACAGTTTCGCGGCACGGTAGTCGGCATCACGGGGTCGAACGGTAAAACCGTTATCAAGGAATGGATTGCCGAAGAGCTGCCCCGGGGGTTGAAATACTACCGTTCGCCCAAAAGTTATAACTCTCAACTGGGCGTGCCCCTCTCGGTGCTGATGCTCGAAGGCGACGAGGAACTGGCCATCTTCGAAGCGGGCATTTCGCGGCCCGGAGAGATGGAGCGGCTGGAGCGGATCATCCGCCCCGATGTAGTCGTTTTCACCTCGATCGGCGATGCGCACCAGGAGAATTTCGTCAATCTTGAACAGAAATGCGACGAAAAGATGGTGCTTGCGCGTAGCGCTTCGAGGATCATCTATCACAGCCATTACGAACCGCTTGCGGCGATGGTCGCCGCCCGTTTCGGGGGAAAGGCGGTCGATGCCGCACGTTTTCCCGAAGCGCCCGATGCCGTGATCGGCAACGAGGCGTCGCGCCGCAACGCACAGATCGTCGAGGCATTCTGCGCGGCGATGGGGTATCCCGCTCCGGGCTTCGCCGAAGCGCCCGCCGTGGCGATGCGGCTCGAAGTGAAGGACGGGATCAACGACTCGATCCTGGTGAACGACGCCTACAACCTCGATCTGAACTCGCTGGCCCTGGCACTCGATTACCTCCACGGTGTGGCCCTCGGCCGGCGTAAGACGCTGATCCTGTCGGATATTTCCCAGAGCGGACTATCGGACGACGAACTGTACGGCCGCGTGGCGGGGATGGTTGCCCGGGCCGGAATCGACAAACTGATCGGCATCGGGGAGCGGATGAGGCATTACGCGTCGCTTTTCAGCTGCGAACGCGAATTTTTCCGCACGACCGACGAATGCGCGGTGCGGATCGACCGGGCCTCGGTCGCCGGACGGGCCGTATTGCTCAAGGGCGGCCGCGACTTCCGCTTCGAGAAACTCGCCCACCGGCTCGCGCGCAAGAGCCACACGACGGTGCTGGAGGTCGATCTGGACGCCATGACGCACAACCTCAATTACTTTCGGGCGAAACTCGGGCCGGGTACACGTCTTGTGGCGATGGTCAAGGCCGGGTCGTACGGCGCGGGGGATTTCGAGGTGGCGCAGTTGCTTCAGCACCAGGGGGTCGATTACCTGGCGGTGGCTTTTGCGGACGAGGGCGTGCTGCTGCGCGAGCGCGGAATCACGATGCCGATCGTGGTGCTCAACGCCGATGCGGATAGTTTCGATCAGATGATCGTACACCGGCTGGAACCCGAAATTTACAGTCTTCATTCGCTCGATGCCTTCTGCCGTGCGGTGGAGCATGCGGGCGAAAGCCGTTATCCCGTGCATGTGAAACTCGACACGGGCATGCACCGGCTGGGTTTCGCAGAGGAGGAGATCGGGGCGTTGTGCGCCTTGCTGCCGGCGTTGCCGCAGGTCAAGGTCGCTTCGGTCTTCTCGCACCTCAATTGTGCGGATATGCCCGAAGAGGATGCTTACACGCGTGCGCAGATCGCCCGTTTCGACCGCATGAGCGCCGCCGTGGTTGCCGCCGTGCCTTATCCGGTGATCCGGCATACGGCCAACTCGGCCGCTATTGAGCGCTTCCCGGAAGCGCAGTTCGACATGTGTCGGCTGGGACTGGGATTGTACGGTTTCGGCTATATGCACAACGACCGCCTGCGTCCCGTGGCGACGCTCAAAACCCGCATCGTGCAGATCAAACATCTGGCCGCAGGCGATACGATCGGTTACGGCCGGGCGGGAAAGCTGACGCGGCCGACGATGACGGCCACCGTGCCGGTCGGCTATGCCGACGGACTGGACCGTCATCTGGGGTGCGGACGCTGGTCGATGCGCGTCGCCGGGCAAGCGGCCCCGATCGTGGGGCGCGTCTGCATGGACAGTTGTATGATCGACATCACCGGAATCGACGGGATTGCAGAGGGGGACGAGGCGGTGATTTTCTCCGCGCTTCCAGGCAATGATCTGGAAACGATGGCCCGCGTGCTGAATACGATCCCTTACGAGATTATGACTTCCGTATCGGGACGGGTGAAGCGTATCTACCTGAAAGAGTAAAGGTACGGTTTTCAGAAGAGTTGTTCCCTGTCAAATTTGCGTTATGTCCAATTATGAACTGTAATTTTTCATTTTTAATTCTTAATTTTTCATTACCATGTCTGGTACGCTCTATCTGATCCCCTGCCCGATTTCGGACGAAACCGGAGTGTGGGAGGTGCTGCCGGCTTCGAACCGGGCAGTGATCGACGCGCTCGACTATTTCATCGTAGAAAATACCCGCACGGCCCGTCGGTTTTTGTCCAAAGCGGGCGTTGCGCGGCCGATCGATACCCTCGAATTTCGTGAACTGAACGAACATACCGTCGCGGGCCGGGAGGTGGAGGAGTTGATCGTGCCGCTTCTGCAGGGGCGTTCGGCCGGGGTGATCTCCGAGGCGGGCGTGCCGGGCGTGGCCGATCCCGGGGCGCTGGTAGTGGCCGCCTGTCACCGACGGGGAATCCGTGTGGTGCCGCTGGTGGGACCTTCGTCGATCCTGCTGGCACTGATGGCTTCGGGGCTGAACGGACAGTCGTTCGCTTTCAACGGCTACCTGCCTGTCAAGCCGCCCGAACGGGCCAAAGCGATCCGTTTCTTCGAGTACCGCGCACGGGCCGAGAGGCAGTCGCAGCTCTTCATCGAAGCGCCGTACCGCAACGTGAAACTGGTGGAACAGTTGCTGCAAACCTGTGCTCCGGATACGCTGCTGACCATTGCAACGGAGATCACGGCCCCCGAACAATTCATCGAGACGCATCCGGTCGCTGAGTGGCGCGTGCGCAGGTTGCCCGAACTGAACAAACGCCCGGCTATTTTCATTCTCGGTATATAATTTGCGCTATGAAGCAGGAAGATAAAGTAAAATCCAATGATATGAAAAAGGAAAAGGTTTACAATGAGGCTGTTGAGGGCGATGAAGGATTCATGCCCGGGGACGGTTATCCTTCGTGTGACGGCCAGCCCTGTGTCAATATGGCAGACGAATCGGCGGGCGATGCTGACACAATGGCAGGCGACGAGGGTATCGATGATTCGGTCCGCGAACCGGCCGAGCGCATGACCGACCCGGGTGAAACGGAAGAAACCGGCAAGGGGGGCGAATCGGATGCAACGAACGAATGGAAAGACAAATTCCTGCGCCTGCAGGCCGAATTCGACAATTACCGCAAGCGGACGCTGCGCGAGAAGATGGAGCTGGTGCAGACGGGCGGCCAGGACGTGTTGCTGGCGATGCTTCCCGTGCGCGACGACGTGCAGCGGGCGGTGGACGCGATGGAAAAAAGCGATGACATCGAGGCTTTACGTCGGGGTGTAGAGCTTATTTCTCACAAATTTACCGAGACCCTGCGTCAAAAAAAGGTGACCGAGATCGAGGCCAAAGGCATGGAGTTCGATCCCGACCTGCACGAGGCGGTGGCCAAGTTTGCCGCCGGGAAGGAGAATAAAGGCAAGGTGATCGATGTGGTGCAGACGGGTTATATGCTGGGCGACAAGGTGCTGCGCTTTGCAAAAGTCGTCGTGGGCGAATGACGCGCCGTGCGCAGAATGAAGAACCGATTAACGCGGAGCGCAACGGGTGCCCGCAAGTAAAATTATGGCAGAAAAACGAGATTATTACGAGGTGTTGGGCGTCGAAAAAAACGCCAATGCCGACGAGATAAAAAAGGCCTACCGTAAGGCGGCCATCAAATATCATCCGGACAAGAATCCGGGGGACAAGGAGGCCGAGGAGAAATTCAAGGAGGCCGCCGAGGCATACGACGTGCTGTCGAATCCCGACAAGCGTGCGCGGTACGACCAGTTCGGCCATGCCGGCATGAACGGCGGCGCGGCAGGAGGTCCGGGCGGCTTCGGAGGCTTCAGCGGCGGAGGCTTCTCGATGGAGGACATCTTCTCGCAGTTCGGCGACATCTTCGGCGGACATTTCGGCGGCGGGTTCCGCTCGTCGTCGTCCGGCGGCGGACGGCATGTCAACCGGGGTTCGGACATCCGCATCAAGGTGAAACTGACACTGGCGGAAATCGCCAACGGCACGACGAAAAAACTCAAGATCACTAAAACCGTTGCGTGCGACAAGTGCGGCGGTACGGGAGCCAAAGACAGCAACTCCTATTCGACCTGTCCGACCTGCAACGGAACGGGCCATGTGACGCGCGTGGAAAATACCTTTTTTGGACGGATGCAGACGCAGGGCGTATGTCCTACCTGCGGTGGCTCGGGCAAGGTCATTACCGCGCCCTGCGACAAATGCAAGGGTGAGGGTACGGTGCGCGGACAGGAGGTCGTGGAGATCCAGATTCCCGCCGGCGTGGGAGAGGGCATGGTGCTCACGGTGAGCGGCAAGGGCAATGCACCGCGTCACGGTGGCGTGAACGGTGACCTGCAGGTGATGATCGAGGAGGAGCGCAACCCCGAGTTGGTACGCGACGGCAACGACCTGATTCACAACCTGAATATTCCCGTCACGACGGCCATTCTGGGCGGCGCCGTGGAGGTGCCGACCGTCGAGGGACGCGCCAAGATCAAGATCGCTCCGGGCACGCACGCCGGCAAGGTGCTGCGGCTGGGCGGCAAGGGACTGCCCGATGTGAACGGCTACGGGCGTGGCGATATTCTGGTAGTGGTCGATCTGACGATTCCTTCGAAACTCAACGCCGAGGAGAAACGCCTGGTGGAGCAACTCGCCGCGCAGCCCGATTTCCAGAAGGCCGAGTCGGTGAAAAATCAGAATATATTCGAACGGATGAAGAGTTTCTTCAGGTAGGAGAAGAAACTGCTTCCCGATCGTTCGCACGCGGATTCCGGTTTGTAATTCACGGCTTTTAGCCATGTCGGCAATCCGATCTACTTCAAACCCCCGCCCCGGCGGGGGCTTGTCGTATCACGACCGGAATAATGCAAAAAGACGGGCCATGCAATAAAATTGCGGAGATATTCGTATCTTTACCAAAAATAGAACCATAGAATCCGACTACCATGTTAGGCTTTACCCCATTCAAGAAACACGCGAACAAATTCAACTACATTCCCCGCTATTACGACCCCGAAAAAGAGGCGCGTGAACAGCGCCGTGCGGAGCTGCGGGGCGAGCGTGCGGAGGATGCCGGCAAGGAGTATCGTCCGGGACAGTTGATCCGCACGCAGCGCGAAGCCCGTGCCGCACGCCGCGAAAGAGAGGCCGGCAAGAGCCGCAACCGCATCTGGGTGATGGCGGCCGGCGCCGTGCTGGTGCTGCTGTTCGTCTATCTGCTCTATCCGCGACTGGCGAATTATTTCCTGCGCGTGGCCGATCATCCGGGCGTTCCGGCCCGGACGGAAACTGTCGAAGGGGAGTTCGATCCCTATGCGCCCATTGTGGTCGTACCGAACGATTATGAAGAACAATCCGCCGAAAATCAGTAGTATAACCTATGTCCGACAAGATAAGACTGCTTCCTGAAGTCGTTGCCAACCAGATCGCTGCGGGCGAGGTCGTAAACCGTCCTTCGTCGGTGGTCAAGGAGATGATGGAAAACGCCATCGACGCCGGGGCACGCACGGTGAAAGTCAACTACCGGGACGGGGGCCGCGACCTGATCCAGATCGTCGACGACGGCTGCGGCATGTCACCCATCGATGCGCGGATGGCTTTCGACCGCCATGCCACGAGCAAAATCGCTTCGGTGGACGACATCTATTCGCTGCAAACCTTCGGGTTCCGGGGCGAGGCGCTCGCGTCGATCGCCGCCGTAGCGCAGGTCGAGCTGCGCACGCGTCAGCAGGGGGACGAAATCGGCACGCAGACCGAGATCAACGGCGGACGGTTTGCTTCCCAAACGCCGGTAATGTGCCCTGTCGGTGCGCAGTTCTTCGTGCGGAATCTTTTCTACAATGTTCCTGCGCGGCGGAAATTCCTCGAAAAACCCAACGTGGCCGCAGCTAACATCCGTGCGGAATTCCAGCGCGTGGCCCTCTGCAACCCGCAGATCGGATTCGAACTCTATGCCAACGATGCCCCGGTTTACAAACTCGGCGCCACGACCCTCGCGGGCCGTATCGTCGATGTGGTGGGGCGGCATATCCGGCAAAACCTGCTGGAAGTCTCTGCCGACACTTCGATTGCCGCGCTCGAAGGGTTCGTCGGGCGGCCTGCGGCGGCCAAGAAACGCAACTCGGGCGAGCAGTTTCTGTTCGTCAACGGCCGCTATTTCAAGAGCACCTATCTGCAGAGCGCCATTATGAAGGCGTATGAAAAGCTGATCCCCGAAAACTGCGCTCCCGCCTGGTTTCTGTACCTGACGATCGATCCGGCGCGGATCGACGTGAACGTGCACCCGCAGAAGATCGAGGTGAAATTCGCCGACGAGGAGGCTGTGTGGCAGATCGTCAACGCTGCCGTGCGGGAGACGCTGGCCAAGACCGGTGCGGTGCCGATGATGGATTTCGACGACGAGCAGGCGGTGGAGATTCCCGTGCTGCGGCGCGGCGCGGTGTACAGCGAACCCCGGGCCATGTCCAATGCCGGCTACAACCCGTTTAAAGAGACCTATATCGATCCCGCAGCGCCCGACCCGAACGTGGAATTCGCGGGCTTCGACGTGCCCTACGACGGGACGCTCGGCGCATCGCCGGCGCAACGGCCGGTCGAAATGTCCGTTTCTCCCGGCGATACCTTCAGCGACAGCGAACTGGAGTTTATTCCGTCTGCGGAGCCGGAACAACAGAGGCTGGCCGTGGAGCCGGAAGCCCGGTTTACGGAGGCGCTGCCCGTCGGCGGCGGGTATGTGGCCGCGTTGCTGGGGGGGCGTTTGGTCGTGGTCGATGTGCGCCGTGCGCGCGAGCGGATTCTCTATGAAAATTACCTGTTGATGCTCGGACACGGTTCGGCCGTGAGCGAGCAGTTGCTCTTCCCCGAGAAACTGGTGCTTTCCGGCGACGAATACAATTTGCTGGAAGAGAATGCCGTGGAGTTCGCCGCTTTGGGGTTCGACATCGATTACCGGGGCGAAGGAACCATCGAAGTGAAGGGTACCCCGGCCGATATGCCGGCCGACGCTATCGACGAATTGCTCTACGAATTGTTGCAGGCCTTCGACACGCCTCTCACGATGGAGGAGCTGCGCAGGCAGAAGATTGCGGCCGTAATGGCGCGCGAAGGGGCGAAAAGCGTCGTTCGCTGCCAGACGCGCGAGGAGGCGGAGGCTTTGCTGGCGCAACTGGCCGACTGCGGCAATGTCAGCTTCACGCCTTCGGGCAAAGCGATCCTGGCGGAAATTTCGGCGGAAGATATTCGTGCCCGCCTGGGGTGATTTGCCGGAGAATTTATATCTTTGTCCCCGAAAAGCGAAGATCGGTCGTGTCGCGCCCCAACCGGGGCGGATTTTGTCCGGGCTTCCGCCATACGTCGTCTTGGCGAAAAAGGCCCCCCCCCGCAAAATCCGGGCATAGCCTGCACCTGCGTCCGGTATGCGCTGGTTCCCGTAAATAATATCCCCGGAAGGGCTGCCTGTCCGGAAACAGAAAATGAATTGCTATGAACCGTTATTTTCAGACGCCCCCGGTGGTGCTCAACCTGATAATCATCAACGTGCTGGTCTTTATGGTCACGGCGCTGCTGCCTGTGGGCAATACGCTGGTGGGATACCTGGCGCTGTTCAATGCCGAAAGCCCCTTTTTTCATTCCTATCAGGTGGTGACGTACATGTTCCTGCACGGCGGATTTTATCACCTGTTTTTCAACATGTTTGCGCTGTGGATGTTCGGCCGTACGCTGGAATACGAACTCGGAGGGCGGCGCTTTCTGAGCTATTTCATGGTGTGCGGGATCGGAGCGGCCCTGCTCCAGTTGGGAGTGGGATGGATCGAGTACAGCCATGCGGTCGCTAAATTCGGAGCGTTCGAGGCGCAGAACCTGCTTACCATTCCGACGGTCGGGGCATCGGGCGCGGTGTTCGGGCTGCTGCTGGCATTCGGACTGATGCATCCCAATGCGATGATCGTCCTGCTGATTCCGCCGATCCCGATGAAGGCCAAATGGTTCGTGATCATCTATGGCCTGATCGAACTTTTCCTGGGAATGTCGGGCCGCCAGCCCGGTGTGGCTCATTTTGCCCATCTGGGCGGTATGCTTTGGGGTTTCCTGCTGCTTTGGTGGTGGAAGCACCGGGGAATAATCCGGTATTAGGCGATGCGACGGTATTACGACGAATTCGGAAGCGGAATGTCCCGCCGCCGTCCGCGCCGCAGTGCGGGGATGCTGCTGCTCGACATTGCGGCGGGAGTGCTGACCGTGCTGACAGCCGTAGCGATGGTGCTGACTTTTCTGGCTCCTTACGTCAATCCCGGCCGGTGGTGGGTTTTCTCGATCCTGGGGCTGGCCGCTCCGGTGGTCTATATTGCTACGGTCGTACTGGCCCTCTACTGGATAATTCGCTGGCGGTGGGTCTATGCTTCGGCGATGCTGGTGCTTGTCGTAATCGGCCTGTTCAAAGTTTCCCTCTTCTATAAACCCGAGTTCAAACGCTATTACGGAGAGCCGGAGTTCCGGCGCGGTACGTTTACCGTGATGACCTTCAACGTGCGCAACTTTTACGGCGACGATGGAAAAAGCAGCGTCCGGAAAGTGATGCGGCTGATCGGGGAGCAGGAGCCGGATATACTCTGCCTGCAGGAGTTCAATGTGCGGTTGGCGGATGAAGAGCCTGCCGCAGACCTGCTTCGTGACAAATACAATGCCTCCTGCGGACACAAATCCGCCGGCGACGATACGCCCTACGACACGCCTCTGATGATTTACAGCAAGTACCGCATTCTGCGCGGCGGGACGATCCTGCCTCAAACGTCGGTGTGGGCCGATTTGCTTGTCGGAGAGGATACGGTGCGTGTTTTCTGCAACCATCTCCATTCCACGGCGATCAACGCTTCGGACGATGCGTTCATCAGCCAGCACCTCTATCTGTCGGATACGGCCCGTGAGGTGAAGATCCGCAGTATGGTGCAGCGTTTCCGCGACAACAGCATCCTGCGTGCGGAGCAGGTGGACAGCATCGCTTCGGTGATCGGTGCGACGCGCGGACGCAAGATCGTCTGCGGGGATTTCAACGATACGCCGATGTCCTACGTATACCGCGCGATGTCCGACGGCCTGCAGGATGCGTTCCGCCGATGCGGCCGGGGCTATTCGCATACGTTCCGGGGATTTTACAACACGCTGCGCATCGACTACGCCCTTCTCTCCGAGGGGCTTGAACCGCTTACTTACCGGGTGGAAGATGCCGAAATTTCGGATCACCTGCCGCTCGTCGTACGGATGAAAAAGGCAAACAACTAAACCGATCGAATATGATTTTAGATTCACTCAGGAACAGTGCGCGTTACTATGCGCTCAATCCTCGCCTGAAGCGTGCTTTCGAGTATATCGCTTCGACGAACCTGGAGGCACTCGAAGCCGGGCGCCACGACATCGAGGGCGACGATATTTTTGTCAACGTGATGGAAGTCGGGCTGAAAAAGCCCGCCGACGCCAAATTGGAAGTTCACAATGTCTACCTTGACATACAGGTGCTCGTGTGCGGCGATGAGGAGCGTTTCGGATGGAGCGAACGCGCCGCCGTGAGCAAACCGCTCGGGGATTTCGACGCGCAGAAAGACATTCAGTTTTTCGACGACGCGCCGCAGACCTACTATGCGATGCGCCGGGGACAGTTTACGATCCTGCTTCCGGACGACGCCCATGCGCCGATGGTGGGCGAAGGGCCGATCAAGAAGATCATTGTCAAGGTGCGGATGTAAGGAGAGTATCCGCTGATGTGCGTGGCAAAAGCCCGGAGCATTTGCTCCGGGCTTTTGCCATGACGGTTTTATTTGCCGATTCCGATGTAGCGGAATCCTTTGGCGAGGGCCTCCTCCTTGTCGAAAATATTACGGCCGTCGATCACGACGTTGCCGCGCATCGTGCGGCGCAGCCGGTCCCAGTCGGGCAGCCGGAACTCTTTCCATTCGGTGATGAGCGCAACGGCGTCGGCGCCTTCGGCTGCTTCGTACATCGAACCCGTATAGACCACTTCGCCCGGGGCACGGCGGCGGCATTCGGGCATGGCGACGGGGTCGAACACCCGCACGGCGGCACCTTCGGCCAGCAGGCGGTCGATCACCACCAGGGCAGGGGCTTCGCGCATGTCGTCAGTTTCGGGTTTGAACGATAGCCCCCAGATGGCGACCCTTTTGCCTTCGAACGTCCCCAATGCCTGCCGCAACTTGTCTGCGACCACCGACTTCTGCTGTTCGTTGACGCGCTCCACCGCTTCGATCACTTCCATCGTGTAACCGTGTTCCCGGGCCGTATGGATCAACGCCTTCACGTCTTTGGGGAAGCACGAACCTCCGTAACCGCAGCCCGGATAGAGGAATTTTTTACCGATGCGGGCGTCGGAACCGATGCCCTGGCGCACGCATTCCACGTCGGCGCCGACCCGTTCGCAGAGGTTGGCGATGTCGTTCATAAAGGAAATCCGGGTAGCCAGCATCGCATTGGCGGCGTACTTGGTCATCTCGGCCGACGGAATGTCCATGAACAGCACGCGGAAGTTGTTGATCAGGAAGGGACGGTAGAGTTTGGTCATCAGCTTGCGGGCCCGCTCGCTCTCCACACCGACCACCACCCGGTCGGGCGACATGAAGTCTTTGATGGCGGCGCCTTCCTTCAGGAATTCGGGGTTCGAAGCGACGTCGAAGGGAATTTGACAGCCCCGTTTTTCGAGTTCCTCCCCGATGGCGGCTTTCACCTTCTGCGCCGTTCCCACGGGAACCGTACTCTTGGTGACGAGTACCGTATATTTTTTAATGTGGCGGCCGAACGTGCGTGCCACATCGAGCACATATTTCAAATCTGCCGAACCGTCTTCGTCGGGCGGCGTCCCTACGGCCGAGAAAACGACGGCCGACTCGTCGAGACAGTCGGTCAGGTCGGTGGTGAAATGCAGGCGTCCCGCCTCGGCGTTGCGGCGAACCATCTCTTCCAGTCCGGGTTCGTAGATCGGAATGACCCCGGCATTCAGGGCGTCGATTTTCTTCCGGTCGATGTCGACGCACGTGACGTCCAGCCCCATGTCGGCAAAGCAGGTGCCCGTAACGAGGCCCACGTAGCCCGTGCCTACGATCGCTATTTTCATTTCGGTGGTTTTATGTCAAACAGACGTTTCCGTCTTCGGTGCAATGCGGGCAGGGGGATCCCTGCGTGCTTCGTGGCTGAACGACTGTCTATCGGATTAGTAAAACAAAGATAGATTTTTTTTTGATATTCCGGCTTGTTTGCGGCACTTTTATTCCCGAGAACAACGGCGGGTTCAGTGGCGTCCGGCTACTTTCCGGGCCAGGGTGCGGCATACCTCGTGGCAGGAAGCGCTGAAGCCCTGCTTCATTTCCACAGGATCGCACGCGGCTTCCCACTTCATTCGCTCGGTGAACTCCTTCATCCGCCGGACGGCGGCACCGGCCCAGCAGAACGATCCGAAGTAGGCGAAATTCCGGTGCGGAATGCATCGGTTGGCGATCTTGCTGAGCAGTTGTTCCACCTGGGGAAACAATTCGCCGTTATAGGTGGGCGATCCGACGATGAGCGTGTCGTAACGGAAAATGTCGCGCAGGACGACCGAAGTGTCGGCGGTCGAGAGGTTGTAAACGAAGATTTTGGTCTCCCCGGCCTCGGCCAGTTCGCGGGCGATGTGTTCTGCCATCTGGGCCGTGTTCCCGTACATCGAACCGTAGGCGATCACCACGCCCGGTTCTCCTTCGTAACGGCTCAGGCGGTCGTAGATCTCCATGACGCGGGGAATTTCGCGCTGCCACACCGGGCCGTGTGTGGAACAGATCGTACCGATCTCCAGTGTGCGGAGTTTTTCCAGCGCGCGCTGCACCGGAGCGCCGTATTTGCCGACGATGCAGGCGTAGTAACGCCGCATCTCGTCCCAGAAGGCGTCGAGCGTCAACTGCGAGTCGAGGATTCCGCCGTTCAGCGCGCCGAACGTACCGAACGCATCCCCCGAAAAGAGGACTTTCTGTTCGTTGCAATACGTTACCATCGTCTCCGGCCAGTGTACCATCGGTGCGAGATAGAAGGTAAGGGTCTTGCCGGCGCCCAACGCGAGCGTGTCGCCATCCCTGACTTCGAGCGTATTGCCGGCGATGCCGTAAAATCCTTCGACCATCTGGAGCGTCTTGGCGTTTCCGACGATCTCCACGTCGGGGTAGATGCGCCGCAGCGACTCGATCGACGATGAGTGGTCGGGTTCCATGTGGTTGATTACGAGGTAATCGACTTTCCTGTCGCCTATCACTTCTCGGATGTTCTCGAAAAAGCGGCTGCCGAAGCCCTCTTCCACGGTGTCGACAAGTGCGATTTTGTCCCCTATGACCAGGTAGGAGTTGTACGTCACGCCGTAAGGAAGCGGCCAAAGCGCTTCGAAAAGTGTCGTGGTGCGGTCGTTGACGCCCACGTAATGGATGCCGGGTAGTATTTCCGTGATTTTCATAAGTATGTTTGTTTTAACTTTTTCCGCCAAGATCATGCGCGCTTGTCGCGGTGCCTGCCAGTCCTGACCCGCGCGGCCTGTTTCCACGGGGCGGGTTCCTGTTTCGTGCAAAGATAGTGCAAGCCGAGCGCACTGCCAAACCTGTGTGGGCTTATCCGGATCGCAGCCCGCACATGAGGGAATCTTTTCTTCGGCAAAGATATGAATTTTTACCGAATCACGGACGAAGGTGGTTTCGCAGGCTCGCACCGCCTTTTCCCGCCGGAAGCAACGCGCATACCAACCCTTTGTCCGGGCCGTAATGCAATGCGTTCGGGTCCTGCTTTGCCGCCATACTTTTGTATATATAGCGCAATCGGACTTCCGTTGCCTGCCCCGGGGAGGGGCCGGCGAAGCCAACAAGCCTGAAGCCGGTTCGAACGGATAAAACTCCGGCCTCGAGTCCTTGTGAATTGATAGCTGAACGTGCTGAAAAACTGTAAAATCATAATCCGAAACGTGCGATTTCAAAAATATTGTCACATTGTTAAATTATTTTAAAAAATTATTTGTTCGTCTGCTTCCTTCCGGCTATCTTTGTCAACCGACGTTACTTTTGAACAAGCAGTCCGCAGTCTTCGGTTTGAGGGTTGTGAAGGGGTATTTTATCTTACATCTTATAGTCATATTTTATGATTTTTATATTAAATCGTAATTGCTAAAGGTTGTATTTGGATAATACTGTTATGTTATTAAATGTTTTTAATAATTTATTTGTTTTTCAGGTTTAAGAAATATATCTTTGCTCAGGGACTTTTTATTTTTTATTAACTTAATATCAACGCTTATGGTAAGAAAAATTGTACTATCGTTCATCGCAGTACTTGTTTTCGCGGCTGGTGCGTTCGCACAGGCGAAGCAGGTGCGAGGTAGTGTCGTTGACGAGAACGGTATGGCCATCGTAGGCGCATCCGTCGTGGTCAAAAATACCACCATCGGTGTTTCTACCGACGCGCAGGGTTTTTTCGTGCTGAACAATGTTCCCGCGAATGCAGAGGCTCTGCAAATCTCCTATCTGGGGTACAAAACCCTGGAGGTGCCCGTGCGTCCGACCGTGGAAGCCAAACTGGAACCCGATGCGCAGACGATGGAAACGGTCGTCGTGACGGGTATGACCAAGACGGACAAGCGACTCTTCACGGGTGCTGCCGACCGTCTGGTTGCCGATGACGTGAAACTTTCGGGTATGGCCGACATCAGCCGTGGTCTTGAGGGCCGTTCGGCGGGTGTCTCCGTGCAGAACGTTTCCGGTACGTTCGGTACGGCTCCCAAGATCCGTGTCCGCGGTGCGACCTCGATTTTCGGTAGTTCGAAACCGCTGTGGGTCGTCGACGGTGTGATTATGGAGGATGTGGTGGAGGTAGATGCCGACGCGCTCTCTTCGGGTGATGCCACGACGCTGATCAGTTCCGCTATCGCCGGTTTGAATGCCGAGGATATCGAGAGTTTCAACATTCTGAAAGACGGTTCCGCGACATCGATCTACGGTGCCCGCGCGATGGCCGGTGTGATCGTCGTGACCACCAAGAAAGGCCAGTCGGGTGTCAGCAAGATCAACTATACGGGTGATTTCACCTACCGTATGATCCCCTCGTACGGCGATTTCAACATCATGAACTCGCAGGATCAGATGGCCGTTTACCAGGAGATGGCCGCCAAAGGCTGGCTGAACAATGCGAGCCTTACGAACGCCTCTTCGAGCGGTATCTACGGCAAGATGTGGCAGTTGGTCAACTCCGGTGCGCTGGAGAACAGAGACCACGCCATGAATGCCTTCCTGCGCCAGGGTGAGTACCGCAATACGGACTGGTTCAACGAACTGTTCCGCAATTCGGTGATGCACACCCACTCGGTCAGCCTCAGTTCGGGTACCGACAAGTCGCAGTACTACGCTTCTATGAGCGCCATGTTCGATCCGGGATGGACCAAATCCAGCGACGTGCAGCGTTACACGTTCAACCTGAATGCGACCTATAAGATTTATGACAACGTCACCCTGAACCTGATCGGCAATGCATCGTACCGCAAGCAGAAGGCGCCCGGAACGCTGTCTTCTTCGACCGACCCCGTGTTCGGCGAGGTGAAGCGCGATTTCGACATCAACCCGTATTCGTATGCCCTCAACACGTCGCGTGCGTTGGATCCCGACGAATTCTATACCCGCAACTACGCGCCCTTCAATATCAAGGACGAGTTGGACCGCAACTACATCGATCTGGACGTGGTGGACACCAAGTTCCAGGCCGACCTGCGCTGGAAACCCGTGCGTGGTCTCGAACTCTCCGCTCTGGCGGCCGTGAAATATTCGGCCACTACGCAGGAACACCACATTACGGACTACTCGAACCAGGCGCAGGCTTACCGCGCCATGGGTACGACGGTGATCCGCGACAACAACCCCTATCTGTATACCGATCCCGACGATCCGTATGCGGTGCCTATCACGACTCTTCCTTCGGGCGGTATCTACAAACGCCGTGACAACAAGATGCTCTCTTATGACTTCCGTTTTGCGGCTTCGTACAATACGGAGATCAACAACGAACATATCATCAGCCTCTACGGCGGTATGGAGATCAACCAGAGCGACCGTCACGAGTCGTGGTTCAACGGCTGGGGTATGCAATACACCAAAGGCGAGACGCCGTTCTACGCCTACCAGGTCTTTAAGAAAGGTAAGGAGGAGAATACCGACTATTTCGGAATGGGCAATACCCACTACCGCAATGTGGCCGTGTTCTTCAACGGAACCTACTCGTGGAAAGGACGTTATACCATCAACGGTACGTTCCGTTACGAAGGTACCAATCGTATGGGCAAGAGTTCGCAGGCGCGCTGGCTGCCTACGTGGAACGTGTCGGGTGCGTGGAACATGCACGAGGAGAATTTCTTCGAGGCCCTGATGCCCGCCATGTCGCATCTGTCGCTCAAAGCGTCGTATTCGCTGACGGCCGACCGTGGGCCGGATTTCGTGACCAACTCGCTGGCGGTGATCAAGAACTACAACCCTTGGCGTCCTTCGGCCGATCAGACCGAATCGGGACTGGCGATCGATCAGTTGCAGAACAGTTCGCTCACCTATGAGAAGAAGCACGAGCTGAATCTCGGTCTGGACATGGGTTTCGTGAACAACCGGATCAATGCGACCGTAGACTGGTACAAGCGTAACAACTACGACCTGATCGGTCGTGTCAATTCGCAGGGTGTCGGCGGTGAAATCATCAAATACGGTAACGTGGCCGAGATGAAATCGTCGGGATGGGAAGTGTCGCTGTCGACGCGCAACATCCAGAACAAGAACTTCAGCTGGACGACCGACATCATTTATTCGCATACGAAGAACGAGATTACCAAGTTGTTCGCCTACATGCGTGCGATCGACCTGGTGTCCGGTACCGGTTTCGGTAAGGAGGGCTATCCCGTACGTTCGATTTTCTCGTACGACTTCCGTGGCCTGAACGACGAGGGGCTCCCCACCTTTATCAATGAGAAGGGCGAGCTGACGACCACCGACCTGAATTTCCAGGAACGTGAGAATCTGGGTCACCTGAAGTATGAAGGCCCGGCGGATCCTACCAATTTCGGTAGCTTCGGCAATATCTTCCAGTACAAGGGTTTCAAGCTGAACCTGTTCATCACCTATTCGTTCGGCAATGTGATCCGCCTGGATCCTGTATTCAAGGAGTCTTATACCGACATGTCGGCCATGCCTCGTGAGTTCCGTAACCGTTGGATCATGCCGGGCGACGAGAACAAGACCAACATTCCGGTGATCGCCAACCTTCGCCAGAAAGAGGGCGATACCTACCTGGCACGTGCCTATAACGCGTATAACTATTCGACGGCACGTATCGCAAAGGGTGATTTTATCCGTATGAAGGAGATTTCGCTGACCTACGATTTCCCGAAGAAGTGGATCTCGAAACTGCGTTTCTCGAACCTTTCGGTAAAATTGCAGGCGACCAACCTCTTCCTGATTTATGCCGACAGCAAGCTCAATGGTCAGGATCCCGAGTTCTTCAACACCGGTGGTGTAGCGGTACCTGTTCCCAAGCAGTTCACGCTGACGATCCGTATCGGTTTATAATTGAGTGTATTTGCAAAAGAAAAAGAATACTATGAAGACAAGAAATATAGTTTGCCTGCTTGCAGTTGCGGTATTCTCGCTCGGTCTCTCGGCCTGTTCCGAATTTCTCGATGAGAATCCCGACAACCGCACCCAGCTTGACTCCGAAGACAAAGTGATCGATATGCTGGTTTCGGCATATCCTCAGACTGCCTATATTCTGACCAGCGAGTTTTCGTCGGACAACATCGATCAGTGTGCACTGAAGAATCCCGATTACACCCTCTGCCAGGAACAAGTCTATAACTGGCAGGAGGTGACCGATAACGACAACGAAGCGCCCTCGCAGCTCTGGGAAGCCTGCTACAATGCGATCGCCAGTGCCAATACGGCGCTGGAAGCCATCGACAAACTGGGCGGCCCTACGACAGCGAAGTTGAAAGCGGCCCGTGGCGAGGCTCTCGTTTGCCGTGCATATGCGCATTTCATCCTGGTGAACATCTTCTGCCAGGCCTACAATCCCCGGTATGCGGATCAGGATATGGGTGTGCCTTACATGGAGACGGTCGAAACCGACCTGCTGCCTTCGTATGAGCGCGGTACCGTAGCGAATGTGTACGACAAGATCGATCAGGACCTGGTTCTCGGTCTTCCTTTGATCAACGATATGATTTATTCGACGCCGAAGTACCATTTCAATCAGAAGGCGGCCTATGCCTTTGCCGCCCGTTTCTACCTTTACTATCAGAAGTGGGATCGTGCGATCGACTGTGCCGAAAAGGTACTCGGTGCGGCTCCCGAAGCGAGCACGCGCGACATGGCGTATATGGGGTCGCTCAACATCGAGTCCGCCGATAAGAAGCGTCTGTTGCGTACGATGGAATACATCAACGCGCAGCGTCCCTGCAACCTGCTGCTGCAGACCGGCATTTCGGAGTTGGGTACGGTGTTCGGGCCGTATAAAGTCAACAACGGTTTCAACCACGGCAACTGGCTGACGCAGAGCGAGACATTCGATGCACCCGCACCTTTCGGAACCGGATTTACCTATTACGTCAAGACGTATACGTTCAACGACGCCGACGGTGACAAGGCGCTTGCATGGCGTATGCCTTACCTGTTCGAGTATACGGACCCCGTGAACCTGATCGGTTTCCCGCATATCGTTTATCCGGCTTTCACGATCGAGGAGACGCTGCTGGTTCGTGCCGAGGCTTATATCATGAAGAAACAGTATACCGCCGCTCTGAAAGACATGAACCTTTGGGTGAAGGTTTACGTGAAAGAGGGCGCGGCAAATATGACCGAAAATTCGATTGCCGCCTGGGTGCGAAACACCGCTTCCTATACACCTTCGGTTCCCACTCCCAAGAAGGAGATTACATCCCCCGCCTTCCCCCTTGAGTCGGGTACGCAGACCAATATGTGCTATGCACTGCTGCACCTGCGCCGTCTGGAGACGTTGCATATGGGGCTTCGCTGGTTCGACGTGAAACGCTATGGTATCACGATCTACCGCCGTAAGCTGGCTACCTATAAGAAACTGGGTATGGTTACCGGAGCTTTGCCGGCACGCGATCCCCGCAGTGCGATCCAGCTTCCGCAGGATGTGGTTTCCGCAGGTATGGCTGCCAATCCCAGATAATGAAGTGGTAAATAATAAAACGAAGCTATACTATGAAAAAGAATTTTATATTACTGCTGGCATTTGCCCTCGGCATCATGCTCTTTGCGGGCTGTTCCGAGGATGACCTGAGAGATACGAGTTCCATTCGGGATAAAACGACCGAGCAGAACGATCTCGACCGTTGGATCGATGCAAATTATGTCACTCCCTACAACATCGATTTCCGTTACCGGATGAACGACATCTGGACGAACCAGAGTTATAACCTGTCGCCGGCATCCTACATCAATTCGGTGCGTATGGCGAAACTGACGCTTCATCTGTGTCTGAACTCCTATGACGAGGTGACGGGCAGCAAGGATTTTATGCGTACCTGTTTCCCGAAAATCCTGCACCTGATCGGTTCGGCTGCCGTCAATACGAACAATACGATCATATTGGGAACGGCCGAGGGCGGTAAGATGATGACTCTTTACATGATTAACGATATTCCGTTGATGATGCCTACGTCGGATAATCCGGATGTCAAGCTGGACATGGCTGCGCTCAACGAGTATTTCTTCAAGACGATGCATCACGAGTTTGCGCATATCCTGCACCAGACCACGCCCTATACGACGAACTTCAAGTCGATTTCCGGTTCCGATTATATCGGCGACAACTGGAGTATCGCCTACAAGTCGGATGAGGACGCCCGCAAAAAAGGTTTTATCTCGGCGTACTCTTCGAAAGCTGTCGACGAGGATTTCGTGGAACTCTACTCGGTTTACATCACATCGACGAAAGCGACATGGGACGGTTATCTCAACGATGCCGGTGACGGTGCATCGAAGATCAAACAGAAAATGGATATCGTTGCAGACTACATGCTGAAAACCTGGAACATCGATGTAGATAAGCTGCGTTCCGTAGTATTGCGCCGTCAGGGCGAGATCACCTCACTCGATTTGGATAACCTTTAATCTCACGAATGTATGAAAAAATATATCATCATATTATTGACGCTGCCGCTCATTGCGAGTTCGTGCTTGAAGGACGACGACGATTTATTCAGCAAGTCCTCGAGCGAGCGTATGCAGGAATTTCTCAACAGTACGGCCAAAGTACTCGCAGATGCTCCGAACGGCTGGGTGGTCGAATATTACCCCAGCGAGAAGCAGGAGTACGGAGGTGTGCGGATGTACATGAAGTTCGATACGCATGGAAACGTCACGGTCGCTTCCGAGGCCGGTGATCCGGACAAAACCGAGAAGAGTCTTTTCTCTTTCGGAGAGGATTTCGGTCCGACGCTCAATTTCGACACCTATAACTCGCTGCTTCACTATTATTCGGAGCCTTACGGTGCGGTCGGTGAATCCAACATCGGCTGGGGCGGCGATTATGAGTTCATTATCATGAGCGTCGATAAAGACAAGGTGGTGCTCCGGGGCAAGAAGTCCAAGAACACGATTCTCCTGACTCCCGCTTCGACGAGCGACTGGACCTCGGAATTCACCGCTTACAAACAGAAAGTCGAGAAAATGGATGAAATGCCCTCCTATCAGATGGTAGTAGGCGGCAAGACCTATCTGATGTCCCGTGATGTGGTGAATAGCTATGACTCGCGTCATTTCACGATCAATTCTACTCCTGCGGTCGCTTCCGGCTTCATCTATACGGAAAAAGGCATTAAGTTTTACGAGCCGATCACCGTCAACGGTGTGACCATTTCGGAGATGACCTGGCAGGACAAGAAGTATGTGGACGAGGTCAGTGGCGCGGAGATCGTAACGCTCAAGGCCAATCATACCTTTACGGTAAAGACCAGCGATGTGAAGGCCAAGACGGTCAAGGTTTCCGTGACGCCCGACAATCCGGATGCATACTATGTAGTCGGAGCCTTCAAGGCGTCGGAAGTCCAGACGAAGAACGAGGATCAGCTTTTGAAGGAGTTGATGTCGAGGATTTTCTCTGTGAGCGATCTCTACAAAGGAAATGCAGCTCCCACGGTCAAGGTCAAGAGGGCTGAGACGGAATATATCGCGTGTGCGTTCGCCGTCGAAGTCATCAACGAGTATGTTTACCCGTCTACGGGCCTGTTCAAGAGCGAGCCTTTCACCACGACGGAGGATGTGGCCATCAAAGACAACTACAAGGCCTGGCTGGGCTCCTGGACGCTGACCAGTACTTCGTCCGAGCTAAACGCGAAACCTGTGACCTTGAATATCGTGATCGATGAGGATACGAGAAATTCGACGTACGAGATTTATGGATGGGATATTTCCGTTTACCGGAATACTTATCCCCAGAAAGCACGGTTGAGCGGTAATAACCTGACTATTACCAACTCGAAGATCGAACTGGGACGCTATCAGGATTACATGATTACCTGGTGTGCGCTTTCGCAGATCACGGGCACGGAAGATGACGGTATTTTCATTGTGGGCGGTGCTTACAACCCCTTTACCTGCAGCTTGTCCTCCGATGGCCGCTCTGCGACCGTAACACCGTACACCGGTGACCTGGAAGGTGGTGGCAAGTTCGTTGTGACATCCATGACCCTGTTCAAAGTGCGTGACGACAACTATTATTATGCCGATGCTGCCCCGGGTTATACGCGCACGGACTTCCCGATCGGGCCTTACACGATGGTCAAAACGGGTGACGACGTTCCCGAAATGGCGGCAATGGCGAAGGAAGGTTTCGATTATCCGACGTATGTAGTCGACTTGAAAGCATACGATCAGGTGAAGGCGAACCGGTTCCGCGTAAAATAATTTATTCGGTGTGTTAAAGGGAGGCTCTTATATAGAGCCTCTCTTTTTTTGTCCTCAGTGCACTTTCGTGCCTGCATATCCAGTTCCGACCTGATGGGCGATACCTACGAACAGTTCCCCGACCTTACGGATATTAATAATGAGTTTGCAGGAGGATTTTTCCGGAAGAAAGGGTTAAAAGTTCATGGAAAATTGCCGAAGCATTTGGAGATTTAAAATTATTTAGTACCTTTGTACCACGATACGACGAAAACGAAAGTTGAGACCGTATAACGGATGGTGCCATAGCTCAGTTGGTAGAGCAAAGGACTGAAAATCCTTGTGTCCCCGGTTCGATTCCTGGTGGTACCACTTGAAAGAGGAAGAGTTACATTATTGTGACTCTTCCTCTTTCTTGGTAATGCGCCCCGAAAGATGTCGGCTCTGACTTTTGTCTGAACGATGCTATTCGATCCAGGTTTTCCGAATTGTTAGCATCAATGCGGCCGATCGGCCAACCGGATCAATGTCCGCAGAGAATCAAACATCCGGTCATTCGGGCGGGATCAAAACGAACAGCCCGTGAAACAGGCTGTTTTGTCATTCTCGCTTGCTGCTGTGCGGCTACAACTCGTTCAAGTGCCCGATTCCTTCGTTGTAACCGTCGACAACTTCCCGTACGATGTCCCCGGCTGCCGGCAGGTCGCGGATCAGCGAAGCGATCTGTCCGATCTCCAACTCGCCCTGTGTAAGGTCGCCTTCGAAGATTCCCTGTCTGGGCCGGCCGCGTCCGATCAATTCCAACAACTCTTCCGCCGAAGCACAACGGTTCTCCGCCGCTTCGATAAGCTGGTAAAAGTCGTTTTTGACAAGTCGGGTGGGGCTGAGTTTTTTGAGCGCCAGCATCGTGTCGCCCTCCCTAAGTCCGGTACACAACCGTTTGAAGGCTTCACTGGCCGAGCTTTCTGCGCTCAGGGCGAAGCGCGTGCCCATCTGAATGCCTTCGGCGCCCAGGGCAAAGGCGGCCAGCATCCCCGCTCCCGTGGCGATACCGCCTGCGGCGATCAACGGCAGCGAGACGGCCCGGCGCACCTGGGGGATCAGTACCATTGTGGCAGTCTCCTCGCGCCCGTTGTGGCCTCCGGCCTCGAACCCTTCGGCTACGACGGCATCGACGCCCGCCTCCTCACACTTGAGGGCGAACTTGCTGCTCGACACGACGTGGGCCACCTTGCAACCCGCCGTGTGAAGCCGCTGCGTCCAGGTTTTCGGGCTTCCGGCCGAGGTGAAAACCACCGGAACGTGCTCTTCGAGAATTACCTCCATGATTTGCTCCGCATAACGGTACATCAGGGGCACGTTGACGCCGAAGGGTTTGGCCGTCGCCGCGCGGCATTTGCGGATATGCTCGCGCAGCACCTCGGGCGTCATCGAGCCGGAGCCGATCAGCCCCAGGCCGCCCGCCTCGCTCACGGCTGCCGCCAGCCGCCAGCCACTGCACCAGATCATGCCGCCCGAGACGATCGGGTAGCGGATTCCGAACAAGGATGAGATTCTGTTTGCCATCATTCCTGGATTTAGATTTTCACAAAAGTAAACATTTTACCGTTCTGCCGAAAGCGGTGCCGCAGGAATTGGCGGGCAATTTGTTTGCCGGGTTCTGAAAAAATCCCGACCTTCGCATCCGTTTACCAAATCGAAGAGACCGTAATGATGCTCTATACAGAAAATACCCGGATCGCGGCGCTTGCCCTGCACAAAGTGGGCAATAAAACCAATGACGAGCTACTGCTGACGTCCCCCGGCCTGTCGCGGCAGGTGGACGATTCCGCGCTTATGTCCACGCTGACAGCTTATTTCCTGGGCGGATTCAAAACCGGCGAGTACTACAACCTTTACCACCAGACCGATCTGGGGTGCAACGAGGTTTGGAATTTCGCGGGACGCATTTTCGATGATCCCGGATCGCTCTACGACCAGTCGGTAAACCTTGCACGACATCTGTACCAGAGCGGTACGCACCCGCAGATCAGGGGCGGCGAGTTTTATGTCGTTTACTTCACCGACTGCCGTTTCGCGGGCGAAACGGTAGATGCGGTGGGGATTTTCAAATCCGAGATGCGCGACACGTTTCTCGATGTGGCGCAGCAGGGTGAAGGGCTGTTTATCGAAGCGCATGAGGGAATCGGCGTCGACAAACTCGATAAGGGCTGCGTGATCTTCAATACGGAGCGCGAGGAGGGTTTCGCCGTCTGCATCGTGGACAACACGAACCGTTCCGAGGCCCGCTACTGGATCGACGACTTCCTGCGCGTGCGTCCGAGGCAGGACAGCTACCACAATACGCACAACGTGATGTCGATGTGCAAAAAATATGTCACGAAGCACCTGCCGTCGGAGTTCGACGTGTCGAAGGCCGACCAGGCCGAGATGCTCAACGAGACGATGAGTTACTTCAGGGAGCAGGACAACTTTTCGTTCGGCGAATTCTCGGAAAAGGTGATCCGGCAGCCCGAAGTCGCCGAGAGCTTCGCGCGCTTCAAGCAGGAGTACGAGCAGGAGCGCGACATTCGGATCGAGGATGAGTTCGCCATTTCCGAATCGGCCGTCAAGAAGCAGGCGCGCGCCTATAAGAGTGTGATCAAACTCGACCGCAATTTCCACATCTATGTGCACGGCAACCGCGAACTGATCGAGCAGGGCGAGGATGAGCGCGGAAAATTCTACAAGGTCTATTATCAGGAAGAAGCCTGACCGGGTCGTATCTTCGGGTCTGTTCGGGCCGGATAAAACGAATGTGTGATATAATATAGCCGGGGTATGATACGAATACAGCGAATCTGACCGCACAGACCTGTTATTTCAAATCATTTTGGTTACCTTTGCCGCCGGTGACGCCAGTAACTGTTTAAATGTGACAAATGAAAAACTCTTGGAAACCCGGTACGGTGATCTACCCGCTGCCGGCGGTACTGGTCAGTTGCGGTGCGACTCCCGAGGAGTATAACCTGCTGACCGTGGCCTGGACGGGTACGGTTTGTACCTCTCCGCCGATGTGCTACATTTCGGTGCGTCCCGAACGGTATTCGTATGAGATCATCCGGCGTACGGGTGAATTCGTCATCAACCTTACCACCGAAGAGATGACCCGTGCCGTCGACTGGTGCGGGGTGCGTTCGGGACGGAATTTCGACAAATTCCGGGAAACGGGACTCACGCCTGCTCCTGCGCAGATCGTCGCCGCTCCGATCGTGGCGGAAGCTCCGGTGAGCATCGAGTGCCGCGTGCGGCAGCTGCTGCCGCTGGGTTCGCACGACATGTTCCTGGCCGAGGTGGTCAATGTACAGGTCGACAGCCGCTACATCGACCCCGAAAGCGGCCGGTTCGCGTTGGAACGTGCCGGATTGATTGCCTATTCTCACGGCGAGTATTTCGCACTGGGCGAGGCGATCGGGCATTTCGGCTGGTCGGTGCGCAGGAAAAAGACGGGGAAACGACAGACACGGAAATAAAATTCGCGAAGAACTTTATTCCGGATTGTTCAGGAGCGTTTCTTCCCATTCCTGCGGGGTGAAGCCTATGAGCACCCGTTGTTCGGTAACGAGTACCGGGCGTTTGATGAGTTTCCCATCCGTAGCCAGTAATTTCACCAATTCCTCCTGTGTGGCCGTTTTTATCCTTTCTTTCAGTCCCAATTCCCTGTAACGGGTTCCGCTTGTATTGAAGAACCCTGTCAGGGGTCGGTTGCTCCGGCCTATCCAGCCGGCGATCTCTTCGACCGAAGGATTCTGTGTGACGATGTCGCGTATGTCGGCTTCGATGGTGTGGGCAGCGAGCCATTTGAGTGCTTTGCGACAGGTGTCGCACGAAGCATATCCGATAAAGAGCGGTTTCATCTTATTCTTGTTTTACACGGAGTAAAGATAAAGTATTCATTGTGTTAATACCAATGGAAATCTGTTTTTATTGCCGGATGCAACCCGTTTTCACTCTCTTTGCGCTTTTTGAAACAAACTGTGAAGTCCGGCTGATTGTCCGTATGATCCTATGTCGTCATAAAATTACGTCAAATAATGTCGTAATCGGACAATACTCCATGCGTGTAGTAATTTATATGCGTAAAAATCCGGTAATTTGGATGATGTTAAACAGTGACTATGAACATCTTCTGAGACCGCAAATCACGGCCCGGTTGAAACAGATCCGAAAGGATCGGGGAATCAGGCAGGAGACGGTCCGTTACGACCTGGGAGTGAATATCGGAAGAATCGAAGGCGGGCGGCACTGCATTACGTTGCTTACGTTGGCGCGGCTTTGTGATTATTATGGAATCACGCTTACGGACTTTTTCGTAGGCATCATCATCCCGCACGACACCTCGCTTCCTGGTCGGCAGTGATGCGCGCCGGCCCTTCGGGGCCGGTTTTTTTGCGTCAAAACCGTTTCCAGAAGGCCTGACGCGTATCTGCTTCGTAGCGGATCTCTCCGCAGCGGTCGAATCCGAGCCGTTCGAGGGTTCGGAGCATGGGCGTATTGTCGAAATTCGTGTCGATGCGAAACCGCGTTACACCCCGGCTGCAGGCCAGTATCTCCACTTTTCGCAGAAAAACGGATGCGAGCCTCCGACCCAGCGCCTCCTCCGCCACAGCCAGACGGTGTACCACCACATAAGGCTCTTCATCGGGCCAGGCGCCGGCGATGTCGGCGTAAGCCGGTTCGCCGTCGAAACTCACGGCGCCGTAAGCGATCATCCGCCCCTCTTCGAATAATCCGTATCCATATCCATTGTCCGTGTCGCAGGCAATATGCTCCGGCCCCGGATAGCCGTGCTGCCACTGGTCGCTGCCGCGTGCCCGCATCCGGGCCTGCGCATGGCGGATGATCTCCGCGATGCGCGGTGCGTCGTCGGGCGTCGTTTGCCGGAATAAAAGTTTTTCCATCGGTTCGTCGGCAAAGATAACGATTTTCCGCAATTTGTCCGGCATGTATTGCCGGTGTAGGAGGGGGACGGACGATGGCGCCGAAATGCCGCCTGCGAGTGGCCGATGCTGGCACGGGATTTGTCTTTGCAGTATATGAATCCGTACACGTGACAGGCGGAGGTAAAGCAAAAGTGAAAGTTTGATTAAATAAGTTAGGAGGATCGGATTATGATGCCAGTAAGAAGGAATCAGAATTGGCTGCCGGGTATTTTCGACGATGTTTTCGGCAACGAATGGGTGGACAAATCCAACGTCACGGCACCCGCCGTCAATATTCTCGAGGACGAGGATGAGTTCAAGGTCGAGGTGGCGGCGCCCGGTATGACCAAAGAGGATTTTAAGGTCAACATCAACGAGGACAACGAGTTGCTCGTTACGATGGAGAAGCGTGAGGAGCACAGCGAGGGCGATGAAAAGGACAATGAAGGCAAAAATCGTAAAAAAGGTACCTACCTGCGTCGGGAGTTCTCTTACAGCCAGTTTCAGCAACGCCTGATCCTGCCCGACAATGTGGAGAAGGGCAAGATCGAGGCCCGGGTCGAAAACGGCGTGCTGACGATTGAAATTCCGAAAAAGAAGGAGAGCAAAACCGCACCTGCGGCCCGTCAGATCGAGATTAAATAAGAAAAGCCTTCGAACGTTCCGGGCCTTAACCGGGACGAGAGAAAGGAGGGGAGGACGTCGAGTCCTCCTTTTTTCGTTCCGGCTGCTGTTCATGTTCCGGCTTTTGCGACAATCCCCTTCCGGCGATCGGAAGGGGATTTGCGGGATCGGGATTCGGGACGCAACGCGATTTGGGCGTCCTGTTATTCCGCGATATAGGCGGTCACGCGGCTGACGAAAGCGACTTCCTCGCCGTAGGGAATTGCCGGAGCCAGTACTGCGGCCGTCTCGTCGCCGATCACATCGGTCAGATTGGTGAAGGCCGTTACCGAGTAGTTGTAGCCCCCTTTGCCTCCCGTCAGTCCGTAGCTCAGGCATACGATGCCGTTGGGCGCCGTCATGCGAACCAGCAGCAGGGTGTTTTTCTTGAAGTCGATGCCCGTGTAACTTTTGTCTCCGAGTGCCTGCTGCATCTCCCGCTCGCTGCGGATTACATACAATGTATTGAATGACAGGTTTCTTACGTCATCCGGATAAAGGCGGGGCAGTTCGGTGAGTTCGGTGTCGCCCGTGTTGAAGTTGGGAGTGCCGGGCACATCAGGGTCGTTTGCAGGGTTGACGTCTTTGGTCTCCAGGTCGCTGTCGTCGTATTCCCGCAGCTTGCCGTTGCGTTTCAGGTGCTCGAGGAACTTCTCCCAGCCGGCGGCCCGTGCTGCGGCGTTCGCTTTGGCCCGGTCGGTCTCTCCTGCCCAAAGAGGATAGCCGTCATATAAATAATAGCGGTAATTTTTCCCGTATTCGATGTAAAGCACCAGATCGTCTACGACCCGGCTGCTGGCGGGCGTGATCGCCGTCGCCGCCGAGAAAAGCACGGCACCGTTCAGCTCGAAGTCGATCTGCCGGTAAGGTGCGAGATTTCTGGCGGGTTCGATGTCCCGGAAGCGGATTTCGCGCGTCACGCTGTTGAACCATGCGATCTTTTCGTCTGTGAAAGCGATGGGGGCCGGCTGCAACTGCGGGTCGGCCGCCGTCCGCACCTCCGTGATGCCTCTGCCGACGATTCCTTCGCCCGCTTCGGGGGACGTGCCGTTACCTTTTGCCCGCTCCGGATCGGTGTTGCAGGCGCCGATACTGATGACGATCGACGCGATTGCGGCGATCCCGAATAACGTTTTCAGGGTTTTCATGACCTAAGTGGTTTTTTGTGAGAAGTGAGTTTGCTCGTAAAATAATGATTTTCATGGTTAAAACAAAATTTATCGCAATATTTTTCAACGTTGCGGACGCGTTCGTGCTCCGGGTGGGACGGCCTCCGTTCCGGTCGTATTTCGGAGTACGTGTTTTTTTGCTATCTTTACGAAAAAAGTGACTCCCCGTTGAGACAGGCTGCGGTTCCGCAATGCCAAATAAATTTGCCATTGCGCCCACCCTGCACTATCTTTACAGAAGACAGGCTTCGGTTCGGCAAAATGCAAACAAGTTTGCTTTTGCGCTCACCTTGCACTATCTTTCGGTCACAGAACTTTTTGCCATGATCGAAACCGAATTATGCGCCTATTCGCCCGATGCGTGCGAGGTTGCACGCCGTGCGGGCGTCACACGCGCCGAGTTATGTACCTCACCCTACGAGGGCGGTACGACCCCTTCCGCCGCCGCCGTTCGCCTTGCACGGCAGGTCGCTGGGGTGCAGTTGAGTGTGATGATCCGTCCCCGGGGAGGGGATTTCTGCTATACGGACGCCGAATTCCGGCAGATGCGCGAGGAGATCCGTTTCGCCCGCGAATGTGGTGCCGACGGCGTGGTTTTCGGTCTGCTGCTGCCTGACGGACGGGTCGATACGGAGCGCACGGCGATCCTTGCGGCCGATGCCGGGCCGATGCAAACCACATTTCACCGGGCGTTCGACATGACGCGGAATCTTTCCGAGGCATTGGAAGCGGTCGTTCGCGCCGGATGTACGCGCGTCCTCACTTCAGGCGGACGCAATACGGCCGCCGAAGGGGTCGATACGCTCCGTGCGCTGGTGGCACAGGCCGCAGGCCGAATCGAAATCATGGCCGGAAGCGGCATAAATCCGTCGAATGTCCGGCAACTGGCTGCCACGGGGATCGACGCAGTCCATTTCAGCGCGCGGCGGATGTGCCCGGGTGCGATGGAATACCGCAACCCGCAAGTCTCGATGGGCGGTGTGCCCGGTATCCCCGAGTATGAATCGGTCGGATGCGACGAAGCGCTGATTGCCCGAATCCTGAACCAACTCGAATCATGCTGACCATGAAGAAACTTTTTCTGCTCCTTTTTTCGGGCCTGCTCTGTGCCTGCGGCGGCCGTTACGGCTGCGGTGTCCCGGCCGCCTGTGAACACCTGCTCGATGCGGCTCTGGCCGGTTGCCCCCGGGCCGACAGCCTGCGCCTGCTGCTGCGCGACACGCCTCGTGCCGAACGGGAGGCGATGGCCTTTCTGATTGCCTATATGCCCGAAGGTGACCGCGATACGATGCGCCTGGATTTGCTGCGCGAGAATGTGGAATACGCCTGCCGTGCCCGCCGCGACTATCCCTGGACGCGGATGCTTCCCGATTCCGTGTTCCTGAACGAGGTGCTTCCGTATGCCGTCGTGGACGAAGTGCGGGACAGTTGGCGGGCAGATTTTTACGCCCGTTTCGCCCCCAGGGTGTCGGGGTGCCGCGATCTGCGGGCGGCGGCCGATTCGGTGAACCGCCACCTGGCCGCCGACGTGCAGGTGTCGTACAACACCCTGCGCGAAAAGACCAACCAGAGTCCCTCCGAGTCGATGCGACAGCACATGGCCTCCTGCACGGGACTTTCGGTGTTGCTGGTCGATGCGCTGCGCGCTGCCGGGATTCCGGCCCGGTTCGCCGGGACACCCGCCTGGCACGACGACCGGGGCAATCACAGTTGGGTCGAGGTGTGGATCGACGGCCGGTGGTACTTCACGGAGTTTCTTCCTGCGGGACTGAACCGGGCCTGGTTCCTCCCGGATGCCGGACGGGCCTCCGAGACGGATCGGACGCACGGGATTTTTGCCGTGTCGTTCCGGCCTACGGGCGACTGGTTTCCGATGGTTTGGAGTGAGGATTCGCGCGAAGTACACGGTGTGAATGTCACGTCGCGTTACCGCGACCTGTATACGGCGCAGGAGCGACTGTTGCAGGCTGCCGGAACGCATGCCGAAGTCAGGTTCCGGATGTTCCGCGATGCGGCGCACGCCTCGGAGTCGGGCGACCGGGTAGCCGCCAATGTCGATGTGTTTTGCGACGGGGAACAGATTGGCGGGGGACGCACGGCCGGGCCGCAGCAGGACATGAACGACGACCTGCGCTTCCTGCTCGAAAAGGATCGTACCTACGAGTTCCGTTACGAAAATGCCTGCGGGGAGGCGGTCGCGGTGACTGCGCCGGTTGGCGATGGTCCCGTGACCGTTACGGGGTATATGGAGTAATTGAAAGTTGAAAATTGAAAGTTGAAAGGCGGCCCGCTGGGCTTGCCGTAAGGATGCGAGGGACCCTACCCGAAGTCTGATCAGGGAATTTTGCATTCCGCATGATGAATTGTCCGAACCCTTTAGCCTGTCGAAGGGTCGAAATGCGCGGATTGTACCCCGCGCAGAAACGTAAAAGGATACGGCTCCTACTTGCCCCCGGTACCGATCTCCATGTGCAGGATCGGATAGGGTTTGCCCGACGGATCCACGGCGTCGCGTCTCACGATACGGAATCCCATGTGTATGTAAAATCCCACAGCTTGTGTGTTCTGTTCGTTCACATCGACCTCCCGAACGCCGCATTCCCGGAGGGCAAAATCGATTAACTGCCCTCCCAGGCCCTGCCCCCGGTAGCGGGGATCGACGAAGAGCATCTCGATTTTGCCCGCTTCGATGCCCATGAAGGCCTTGAAGCCGGCGGTGCCCCGTAGGACGTATAGCTCCGCGATGGAAGCAATACCCTCTGCCGCCAGGGGACGGTAAAAGTCGACCTCCTCTGCCGGAAGAAAGTGATGTGTGGCCCGCACCGAGGCTTCCCAAAGTTGTGTGAGAATCTCGATGTCGCCGGATGTCGGATGAAAAAGTTGCTCGGGCATATTCGTTTTGTAGCAGGCGGGGTCGTTCCCGGTTTATTATTGGATCGTTACGGGCGGTTTTCGCTTCCGGAAGTTCCGTGCGAGCGCTTCGGCGAAGGGTGTCGTGAATGTGCGGGCGCCGGTTGGGCATCCCTTCACGCAGGCGCAGCAGCGGATGCACCGGGAAGCGGAGGTGTGCAGTTCGTCGCCTTTGGCGATGGCCTGCGAGGGGCAGATCCTTACGCAGCGTCCGCAGTGCGTGCAGCGTTCGCCGTCGCAGACGGGCAGCAGCACGGTGGGAGTCTTCTTTTGTTTGCGGCGGTAGCCCACCACGAATGCGATGAACCGCAACAGGGACCAGAGGGGTGTGCGGGGTTCCCGCAGACGGGCGACTTCGATCGCCTTCACCCCTTCCCGTGCGAGCTTTTCGCCGATCCGCCTGCCGAAGCGGAGGGCCGCATCGAGATCGGTGGTATCGGGTCGTCCTGCGGCAATCGGAGTTTGAGGGGTGCTGTACGAGTGTTCCCCGATGAAGGCCCCGGCGGCTACGGGGACGAATCCCCGTTGCGAGACAAACGCGGCCAGCTCCCGGGCCGCACCTGAGAAAGCGCGGTTGCCGTAAACCGCCAGCACAACGGCAGGAGTGCCTTCGCCCCGGAGTTCCTGCATTCGTTTCAATGCCAACGGGGCCGCGTGCCCGCCGTAAACCGGAACGGCGAAGATGGCGACGCTCTGCCCCGAAAGCGTTACGATGGGTGCGGGGGCCTGCGTCAGGTCGATCGATGAGCGTTCCGGGACACGGAAGCCCTGTGCCACGGCCGTGGCTATTTTTTTCGAAGTGCCCGTCGGCGAAAAGCAGACGGTAAAAACGGTGGTCGGTTTCATCGGTTGAGGCGGATGGTTATCTTCGAATCAGACGGAACCGGATGGGCGTAACCCAAGCCCCCGCCGTCCGCTTGTCTGATCGGAATTTATCTTGTGCAAAGATAAAAAGATTTTATTTTTCCTTCCGCTCTTTTTTCGAAAAAATGGCTTCCGGGAGTTGTCGGTCGTCATTTGTGGTGAGAATGGATGATTCTGTGCGTCCGTGTCGGTCGAAAACACGCCGGAAAATCCGATGATATCTGCGGAATTCTGTGTATATTTGTCTGTATACGGACTAAAAACAGAAATGACGATGAAAAAGTTATTGGCCCTGGCAGTTCTCGTGTGCGCTTCCTGTACCGCACACAAGGTTCCTGAAAAGACCCGTACCGTCGTGACGATGGGCGATCAGATCATGCTCGTGCAGCCCGATACGGTCGGGGGACTGACGATCAACGAAGCGTTGCAGAACCGCCGCTCGTGGCGCGGTTACGGGCCCGAAGCCCTGTCGCTCGAAGAACTTTCCGGCGTGATGTGGGCTGCGGCGGGCATCAACCGTCCGGCGAACGACCATCTCACCGCACCCTCGGCGATGGGACTCTATCCGATCGGGGTATATGCCTTCTTCGCGGAAGGAGTCTACCGATACGATGCGCAGGCGAACCGGTTGGTGCGGGTGCTGAAAGGCGATCTGCGCCGTATGTCGGGGATGCAGGATTTCGTGGAAAAGGCTCCGTTGAACCTGGTCTATGTGGCCGATCGGAGCGTCTACGACGGGAAGCCGATCCCGGCCGAACACGTTCGCTACCTCTGCGGGCAGGATGCCGCAGGCTATGCCGAGAACGTGAACCTCTACACGGCGGGCCACGCTATGCGGTCGATCACGCGCGGCAGCGCTTCGCCCGAACTGCTCCCGGCGCTGGGCCTCGACACGACGCGCTACTTCTTCGCCTTGGCGCAGACCGTTGGCCGGTAGCTTCCGGCGTGCCGGATTTCGAAAGGCGTTCCGCGAAAAGGGGCGTCTTTTTTCATGTGCCTTTTGCACGGACGGAGGATTTTGTTACCTTTGTGAACCGTAAACGGAACCGCAACAACTGCTAAAACAATCCGAGCGATGCTATCGAAACCTCAATCCCGTATTCCGGGACTCGACCTGCTGCGTGTGCTGGCCTGCTATATGGTGATCCAGGTCCATGCCGGTGAATTTTATTACATAGGTGCCGGAGGCACGGTAATTCCGGGCGACGGCCCGGGTGTGGTGAACCTGCTCAATTCGCTGTGCCGTGCCTCGGTACCGCTTTTCGTGATGCTCTCGGGCTATTTCCTGCTTCCGGTGCAAGGATCGCCGCGCCGGTTCTTTTCGCGCCGTTTCACGCGCGTGGTGGTGCCTTTCGTTATCTGGTGCGCGCTCTATGCGGTTTACCGTTGGCTGCGTGGCGAAACTGAACGCGGGTTGTGGGGCGATATTGCGAACATTCCCGTCAATTTCGGGGTCGAAGTAGGGCATCTCTGGTTCGTCTACATGTTACTGGGACTTTATCTTTTTGCGCCGGTGATCTCGCCCTGGCTGCATACGGCTTCACGTCGTGCGGTAGAGTGCTTCCTGGGGGTATGGGGCGTGACGCTTTGCATTCCGTATCTGCATCTGGTATTCCCGGCCATCTGGGGCGAATGCTCCTGGAACCATACGCCGATGCTCTATTATTTCTCGGGATTCATGGGCTACATGGTGCTGGCCTTCTACCTGCGGCGCTATGTCAGCGTTTACCGTCCCTGGCACGCCGTTGCCGGAATCGTGCTGATTGCAGTCGGATATGCGGCGACGGTCTGGGGCTTCGGCGAACAACTGGAGACTTCTCGATATGCGTGGGAGCTGGAACTGACATGGGGATTCGAGACGATCAACGTGGCGATGATGACCCTCGGTATGTTCCTGTTGCTGCGGGGCGTGAGGAGCCTCGGCCGTATGGACGGGGTGGTGACCGATCTCTCGAAACTCAGCTACGGTATCTACCTCGTTCATATCATGGTGCTTAACTTCTTTTTCGACATGCTCGATCCCGTGATCGGTCCCCTTGCGTTGAAAATCCCGGTTATGGCCTTCTGCACGTTCGTGGTGTCTTACGGTGTCGTCAAACTGCTCTCGCTGCTGCCGAAAAGTAAATACTTGGTGGGGTAGCTGCGGCTCTCCGCCGTCAGTCTGCGGCCGGGATGTTTTCGTCCCGGCCGGACTTTTTCGACTGCTTTTCCTCCGACGGAACAATGTAAAAACCCTTTCCGGGCGTCCATTCCACACAGAAGAGCTTTTCCGTGCTGCGATAACCGAGCTGTTGCAGATGGCGCATCAGCCAGCGTTTGCTCTTGCCGCTGCGTCGGAGCGAACTGTCGAGGATTTTCCCATTGTTGATCAGCAGGTAGGATTCGGGCGGTTCGTTGCGTCGGGAAACGGTGATGTGGCCGTTGGTCTCGAAGCGCACGTCGTCGACGTCGAACATGGAGAAGATGCCGTTTTCGCGCAGCATCGTGCGGAATTGCTCCATCTCAAGCCCGTTGCGGCGGAATTCGCGCAGCACCAGTTTCCGGTTGCGGACGATCATCACCGTGTCGCCCCGTATCGCCTTGCGGATATGGCGGAAGCGCATAAGGTAACGCAGGGCTACGTTCATGGCCGTCCAGACGGCGAACGAAAAGACGAGGTACCAGACCGGCGTATCGGGATTGTAGATCACACCCCCGACAATGGCGCCGAGTACGAATGCGTTTACCGAATCGAGGGGCGTGAGCTGTGCCATCTGCGTTTTACCCGAGATACGCAGGAACAGAATGACGCCCAGCATGCCGACCAGCAACTTAATGGCGATGGAGAGATACATGGAAGCGGAATATTTATCCGCTTCCGTTGCAAATTCCGGGCAAAAAGAGCGCGCAGCGGGGGATCGGAACCAACGTGTGGTGAGCGGATTTCCTGTTTGGACAGGCGAACCTGCTGGCGCAGCCCGGCCCCCGTGGGGTTTGCTCCCGACTCTGTTTCGAGTGGGCTTCCGCGCGTCGCTGCCTGATGACGATGCGGAATTTCAGAAAAATAAATCTTTCGGCCGGGTGCGGTATCAAAGCCCGTTCTCGTAGAGATAACGCCACAGAGGGGCTGCCATCAGCGCCTGCCGGATTCGGTTGGCAGTCAGCAGTTCCTTCACTTCGTCGAGCGTCAGCAGGTGGATGCGAAGCTCTTCGGTAGGGTCGAGGTGCTGTGGACCGAGGGGTTCGACCCCGGTCGCTACGAAGCAGTAGGTGAGGTTGTTCTGCGTTGCGGGATTAGGGGCTGCAACCATCAGCTGCCGCCACTCCCCGCCGCCGTAGCCCGTTTCTTCCGCCAGTTCCCGCTGTGCCGCCTCCATCATCGAGGCGTCGGAGGGTTCGCTCACGCCGGCGACCAGTTCGTAGTCCGTTCTCCCCAGTCCATGCCGGTACTGGCTGACAAATAGATACTTACCCTCTTTGGTCGTGGCGATCACATTTACCCAGTCGGGGTATTCCATCACATAATAGTCGGGAATGCGTCGTCCGTCGGGTAACTCCAGGCTCTCGTGACGCACCGTGAACCACGGCTTTTTCGCCAGGTATTCGCTCGAGAGCACTTTCCATTTACGGTTTTCCAGTTTTTCCATTGTACCTGTTTTTCTGCGTGCGAAGATAATGATTTTTGGCTATCTTTGCCAAAGGTAAATGCTGGCTTGGACAGGCGGCGGTTCGGCAATGTGTCGGGGAAACGAGGGCGGAGACTGCGATCATCGAACCTGACGACCTATACGGGCCGGGCGCTTGCAGCTCCGGAACGCCGCAGGCGGATCGGTGCCAAGCCGGTTTGGCAGACCGATAGACCTGTATTGTTCCAGCCTGAAAAAAGATTCGACACTTAAAAAACGACTTCCGATGATCCCCGAACCTGAACGAAAACGAATAATCGACCTCATCCGCCGCGAAGTGGTGCCCGCCATCGGATGCACCGAACCCATTGCCGTAGCGTTGTGCGTGGCCCGCGCAGCCGAAGTATTGGGCCGCACGCCCGAGAAGATCGGGGTGCTCCTGAGCGCCAATATTCTGAAAAACGCAATGGGTGTGGGCATTCCCGGTACGGGGATGATCGGACTTCCGATCGCAGTGGCCTTGGGGGCGCTCGTCGGGCGTTCGGAGTACCGCCTGGAGGTGTTGCGCGACGCGACGCCCGAAGCGGTGGAACGCGGCCGCCGCTACATCGACGAAAAACGCATTTCGATCGGACTGAAGGAGGGGATCGACGAGAAACTCTACATCGAGGTGAAGGCCGAAGCTGCCGGGCACAACGTCGAGGCCGTGATTGCCGGCGGGCATACCGATTTCGTCTACCTCGCGCACAACGGCGAAACGCTGCTCGACAAGCGTACCGGTGGGGCGGAAGCGGGCGAGATGCCGTCGGAGGAGTTGTCGCTGCGCCGGGTGTGGGATTTCGCCATGACGGCGCCACTCGGCGAACTTCGCTTCATTCTCGAAAGCAGACGCCTGAACATGGCCGCCGCCGAGCAGGCTTTCCGGGGAGATTACGGCCATTCGGTCGGCCGCACGCTCTGCAACCGCCGTAAACAGCAGGTGATGGGCGACAGCGTCTTTGCCCGCATTCTGGCTTATACCTCCGCCGCGTGCGACGCCCGTATGGCCGGCGCGATGATTCCCGTGATGAGTAACTCCGGAAGCGGTAACCAGGGCATTGCCGCCACGCTGCCCGTCGTGATCTATGCCGGGCAGGCGGGCGCTACGGAGGAGCAGACGATCCGCGCGCTGGTGCTGAGTCACCTGACGGTGATCTACATCAAGCAGAGCCTGGGCCGTCTCTCCGCACTGTGCGGCTGTGTGGTGGCCGCTACGGGTTCGAGCTGCGGCATTGCTTACCTGATGGGGGGCGGTTACCGCGAGGTGACGTATGCCGTGAAGAACATGATTGCCAACCTCACGGGGATGATCTGCGACGGAGCCAAACCGAGTTGCTCGATGAAGCTCACCAGCGGCGTATCGACGGCCGTGCTCTCGGCGATGATGGCGATGGACGGACATTGTGTATCGAGTGTGGAGGGAATCATCGAGGAGGATGTGGACCGCTGCATCCGCAACCTGACCGCCATCGGCCGCGACGGAATGAACGAGACCGACCGTCTCGTGCTGCGGATCATGACGCACAAGGATCATTGACAAATCATGTAAAATCACCGAAAACCACGTGTATATGAAAAGATTCATGCTGCTTGGGCTGGCCTTGCTGGCCGGCCTGTGGGGCCTGCGCGCCCAGACCGACCGGGCCTTTATGGCTGCCAATCCGAACGCTACGGGCGGACTTTACTATGCGTATCCCTATGGCGCTTCGTACGTGACACCCGCGCCGGAAGGGTACGAACCCTTCTACATCAGCCACTACGGCCGCCACGGCTGCCGGTGGTACGTCACGGGAACGATCTACGACCAACCTCTGGCAATTTTGCGCAAGGCCGCCGAAGACGGGGCTTTGACCGAACTGGGCCGTGACGTGTTGGCCCGGGTGGAGATTGCCGCTGCCGATGCGAAAGACCGCTACGGCGACCTCACACCACGCGGCGTCAACGAACACAGGGGCATTGCCGAGCGGATGTATGCTTCGTTTCCGGAGGTTTTTTCGACCCGTGACGGACGCGAAGTCCGCATCCGGAGCCGTTCGACGCTGGTGCCGCGCTGCATCCTGAGCATGGCGGCCTTCGGCGAGCGCCTGAAGGAGTTGGATCCGGCGCTGCGGATCACGCGCGAGTCGAGTGAACGGTATATGTATTATATGGGTAACAAAGCCGGGTACGAAAGCCAGAAGGAGCAGGTGGCTCCGGTAGTCGACAGCGTGCGCCGCACGCGCCTGCATCCCGAACGGCTGATGGGTACGCTCTTCACCGATGCCGAGTATGTGAAGATGCATGTGAAGAAGCCAGCGAAACTGATGGAGCAACTCTTTATGGAGGCTTCGATGTTGCAGGATGCAGATTATCTCGGTCTTTCGCTTTACGACATTTTCACCGACGAGGAGTTGTTCGACATGTGGGAATACATGAATATCCGCCGTTACCTGACTTTCGGCCCTTCCGCCCGCTTCGGGGATGCGGTGATTGCCGACGCCAAACCTTTGCTGCGCAATATCATCGAGGAGGCGGACGAGGTGATCTCCGGCAGGAGTGATCTTTCGGCGTCGCTGCGCTTCGGCCACGACACCCATATCATCCCGCTTTACGCGCTGTTGCAGGTCGAAGGAATGTCCGCGCGCACGGAGAACCTCGACGAGGTGTACAAGGTGTGGAACGATTTCCGCGTTTCGCCGATGGGCACCAATATCCAGTTCGTCTTCTACCGCAATCCGCAGACGGGCGACGTGCTGGTGAAAATTCTCGCCAACGAGCGCGAGGCGCGCCTTCCGGTGGCGACCGACACCTGGCCTTATTATCGGTGGGAGGATCTGAAAACCTATGCCGAAAAACTGTACAGATAAACAGATTCCGGAATAAACAGGGAGGGCCGCTTCATCGAAGCGGCCCTCCCTGTTTGTAGGGTGATGGTTCCCGGATTTATCCGGCAGCTAAATCGGATTACTCGATAACGATACTTCCGACCTGTGCTGCTTTGGTGTTCGAGGACTCGATTTTATAAATAGCTCCCGCAACCTGATCGGTCAATGCAAACGTGTAGGCATTGTTTGAATAATTGGCAGTTGCTATGGCATCCCCGAATGTCGATCCCCCGTCCGTGCTGACGTAAAGCGTGAATTGGGAGTTGCCGCTCGGCGAGTTGTTGCCTCTTTTCAGAACAATCGAAGTGACGGGCTTTTGGAATGCAGGAAGGATAAAATAGCCCGTATTCGCAACAGCCAGGTAAATCTCACTGCTCGCTTTTGTCGGAGTGGCTTTGCAGACGGTAATCGTACCGCCCTCTACATAGGTGTGCTCCGTAGGAGTGGTTTTGTTGGCAAAAACCGGTGTCCAGTAAGCGGTCGTGTTTACGCTGAAGCTGAAGGTTTTCGGTAAAGCAATGCCACTGGCCGCTTCTCCGGTCGTCGCTGTTGCCGAAGCCTCCTCCGAGTCCATGAAACTGCTGCCGTCGCCGACTGCCTTCACGAAAATCGTGTAAGCGGTCGAAGGAGCGAGTCCCGCAATGGTTGCCGAAGGGGTCGTGCTGCCGGTCGTTCCGCTCTGCACATCGATATCCGGTGCGGCGGTTTCAACGATGCGCCATGCGTAGCCCGAAGCGTTTTCCACAGTGCTCCAGCTTACCTCGACCGTCGTACCTTCGACTGCCGGTGCATTCACCGTAACCATGCCGAGCTGTGTGGCTCCGCCCGAAGTCGCTGTTGTGGAAGCCTCCGGGGAGTCGAGGTAATCGATGCCGTCGCCGGTCGCTTTCAGATGGATCGTATAGGGGGTATGCGGATCGAGACCCGCGATGGTGACTGTGGTGGTTGCATTGTCGGTCGTTCCGTGCTGCACATCGGTATCCGGAGCATCCGTTTTCACGATGCGCCAGGCGTAACCCGAAGCATGTTCCACCGCGTTCCAGCTAACGGTGATCGCCAGTCCGTCAACTACCGGGCTGTTCAGCGTTACGTTACCGAGCACCTGGGCCGGGGCGCGCTGTGTTACGGCTATTACCACCGGCTCGGCGCTGTCGGCGCTCAGCGTGAGAGTTGCCGTACGGGGTGTCGTACCTTCATTGGGCGACGCCGTCCAGTCGACTTTGCCGTTCGCGTTGTCCACGGTTGCCGAGAACCAGTCGCCCGCAGCTTCCGTGACGGTTGCCGCCACGTCGCCCGTCAGGTTTTTGGGCGTGAAGGGAATCGAGCCGACCAGTGCGTCCGCAGCGGCTACGGTCAGTGATTTGTCAGCCTCCTTCACCACGATGCGCGGAGTCTTGTCTTCGAGCTGATAGAGGTGAACGGGTTTACCTGTCGTATTGCCGTAGGGTACGAAACGGTCGGTATTGAAGCGGAGCGTACGGTTGAGGTTGTAGACGTTCTTGACCGTAGCATTGCCGCCGGAAACCGCAAGCGTCCATTCGTATTGTCTTTCATTGAAGGTCGGACTGAAGTACAGATAGTTTGAGCCTGAAGTTGAAGTCGCCGACGCAGTATAACCGATGTAGCCGTCGGCGGAGAGAATCGAATAACCGTTGGCCGAGGGTGCGATCGCACAGGCGTAACCGTTGGTAATATCGTCGGAAAGGATCGAGCCGTCCTCCTGCAGTTTGCTGGAAATGTCGGCGACGCCTCCGATGTTCCCGTCCTTGCCCGAGAATACCTTTGCCGACGTACCGTCTACGTAGGCGATCAGATAGCTGCCCGTCCAGTCGTCCAGGTTGGCGGATATCTTCACATAACGGGCGCCGGTGGCCGTATTTTCGATCGTTACGCTCACCGCCTGACTCCACTCCGAATCGGCGTAGAGCGGGTTTGCGCTGACGGCCTTTACCTGCACCGCGTAAGTGCCGGGTGCCCACGCCGAGCAGTCGATCGATGTACCGGTTGCTTCGACGGGCGTCTGCCCGCCGTCGAGCGTGTACCGGTATCCTGCCGCATTTGGCACGGCTTCCCAATGGACGGTCGTGCCTTCGACGGTCGGTGCGGGCGTTGCGAGCGGAGTGGTTACGGTGTTTGCCGACAGGATCGTTACCGATTTGAGATACATCGCTTTGGTGACCGCCGGGGTCATCGTGATGCGGATGTTGCCCGCCTTGACCGGGGTTGCGGGCGTGAATGTGTAATCCGTGGCGGACGTATTCGTCACGTCGAAACTGTGGAGGAGTTTGTTGTCCAGGTAAACCGCGAGGGCTGCCTGTCCGTCGCTGGCGACCGAACTGTTTATGACGATCGATTTTATTTCGTCGCCGTAAACGTCGGTCGAGAGCGCCGCCGTTGTCTGCTTCGAACCCGATCCGATCTGGACGCCCCGGTCGGCGCTGTAATAGAAATAGGGATTCGTGAATGCCAGATTCCACAGCATGGCCGGCATACCGGTCGTGGCGGTGGCTTTCGGGGTGTCGCTGTTGGTACTCAGATCGCCCGATGCGAGTTCCCAGGTGTAGGCACCCGTGATACGTTCGTTCCGCTCCGCGTTTTTCAGGTTGAGGGCGAAACGGCGTACATGGGCACGCTTGAAGTCCACGGTTTTGTTCTTGAACGTGTAGGAGGCCTTGTCGGTGGTGACGACGAAGTCGCCCGTGTACTCGCCCGGAAGCACCGTCAGGAAGAGTATGTTGTCGTTCTGATCCGCCGAAACCGGGAAGGTCGAAGCCCATTCCTGATCCAGCGTGACGCTGACGCTGTTGCTGCCTTCGTCGGCAAGAATCGTCGATTTGTCGATGGGAGCCGGCTGTCCGGTTTCGCTGACAGCCGTCAGGTCGTAGGTGAAGGTTCCGGCAACCGCTTCCGTCGTCGAATTGGTAAACGTGAGCGAGCGGATCACTTCGCCGTTGTAGGCGGCATTGTCGGTGTAGATCGCAAATTCGGCGATACCGCCCAGCAGGCGGAACTTGACGGGGCGTTTGATCGTGCCGGTCGCGGCCTCCTCTTCCGTGAAGGGATGGCTGACGGCGACCATCGGGTTGTTAGTGCCGTTGAATGTGCCGGTTTCGGCCTGCTCCTGCTGTGCGGGTACCGTCATTTTGACGCTGCCGGCGCCGGCGTTGTTTGCGGTCGCGTAGGGGTAATAGGCGCAGAAGATGTCGTTTGCGTAGAATGCATCGACCTGGGCCGTGAAATTGGCTACGGTGCCCACACGCTCGATGGTGCCCAGGGCATTGGACGTGCCGCCCAAGAGTTCCGTATCGTGGATGTAGACGCCGACCTGATCGGTCGCATCGTCCCATTTGACTGCATACTGTTCGTCGAAGTGGGTGCGGGTGTCGATTTCCCGGTCGGGTCGGTCTTCGGTGCCTTCGCTCGTTGTGAAACGAAGCGTTCTCTGTTCCGGTGCGGGCAGATTGTCGGTTACCGGATCTTTCGAACAAGAGGCGAGTGTCATTGCGGCTGCCGCAACGAGCGCGATTGATCTGAAGAGATTTTTCATAACCGTCGTCGTGTTCGTTACCATTGCGTGTAATCGCCGTCCGGATTGGTCTGCTCCAGATTCTCATCCGGATCGTAGCTGACGGGACTGTTGGCGAAGCCGCGTTCTACGGGGATTTCAAAAACTTCGGCCGAAGGGGCTTTGTAGGGCGTCTCCCCCCCCCTGAAATTGTAATTTTGTTTCATGTTAGCTCTGGTATTTGGTTGTGTTATGGATTCATCAAACAAATATAAAAAATTATGTTCAATATATCGGTTGCAAATCCGTGAAAAGTTTCGGTTGGTTATGAACAAATTTGGTCGAAACGACTGAAAAATGCCTTCCGGAGGCTCTCTGCCGAAGGGCTTGATTGTTGATAATTATTTTTCACTGTTTTTTGCATCCGATGCACCGACTTTAGACGAAATTGTGTATCTTTCGGGCGTGTAAGGAGTTATAAATTTTATTAAAAAACTTATGAAACTTGTCTGTACTATATTGGTCGCGGCGCTCCTGGGTGCTTCCGCATGTGTGGAAAAGCACGATGGTGAGGGCACGTCCAAACAATATGCCAAGTCGTTCGACAACCGGACGACCGTGCAGGTGGAGATCGCCGGGTCGGGCGAAGGGCAGTATTATGCCGTATACTACGACTTTCCCTATGAGGAGGGATCGCTGGTAAAGCAGCCGGCGCTGGCGGGTCGCACGCCCATCTCCACGACGCTGGATGTGCCGCGCGATGTCACCGAACTCTACATCGTCGGCAACGGCGGGCTGGTACGCCAGGCCGTAGGGAATGTCCGGCTTGCCGTCGCGCCGGCGAAAAGTCCCGCCGTGCGGGCCGCCGATGTCAATCCGGTGTCGGAGCAGGTGCTGACGGCCGTGAACAGCATCTATTTTCCGGAAAGTACCAACAACGTGCGCGGCGAGGATCTTTTCAAGTGTACCGACCTGGTCGTCACGGAAACCCCTGCTACGGAGGCTTTCGAGCAGGCCGACGTGTGGCTGACCTTTCTGGGCGACGGCGGAAGCCGCCAGGGACAGCTCTACGGCAAACTGTGGTTCTATACCTACGAGACCGCGCGCAGGGCGAACCTGACGCGCGGCGACTGTACGTTCTACGGTGTGAAAAACGATGAAGTGGTTCCTGTCGATTTCGCCGACATCCAGGCGGGCCGCAGCTGCGTGTTCGACACGAAGGCCGAGATCGTCTCCGGAATACCCTCCTACAAGCGTCACCTGCTGGGCCGCTTCGACAAGGGACTCAGCATCGGATTCGTCTATTCGGGCAACAGCGTGGTGCAGTTCACCACGCCGATGCTCAATGCCAAAGTTGCGAACTGTACGCTAAAGTACGGCGATAAAAGCGGTTCGTTTCAGATCGTCGACAAGTATGTGGCCAACGGCTTCGTGCGACATATCCGCGTGGGGGATTTTGAGGGCAACGTGCTGGGGATGGAGAACCGAAGTGTGACCGAATCGACCAAATACGACGGCGATTACAACGACATACTCTGCCTGATCGAGACCAATCCCGTGGCCATCGAGCCTGAAGAGGAGATCGGCAAGGGAGATACCGGAACTTCGGGCGAGGGGAATGTCGATAAGAAGGAGTACAGGGTGACGGCGGGAATCTACCTGTTCGAGGACAACTATCCCTATACGGGGGATTTCGACTTCAACGACGCGGTGGTCGAGTACCGCATTACCGACTACTACAAGTCGTCGAACAAGGCCAAACAGGTTGCCGTGCGTGTGCTGGCAACCGGTGCGCAGTATGATAACGAATTCGGATTCAAGACTGTGGGAGGCTCGTTCTCGCCCTTTGCCGACCATTTGAGCGGTTACCGGAACGTTTATTCCGGACAATCTTTCGAGACGGTGGGCGAGACGGTAAGCTATACGCTCTACGGCGACATTGTCCCCTATCTCAACAACGGCAAGGGCTATATCTATCAGTCGACGGTGCATACGAAGGACTATCCTTACGTGCTCGAAATTCCGCTGAGCGATCCCGACGACGCTTCGTGGCGCTTCGAATGGCCGCAGGAGATGAAGAGTATCGACGAATGCTACTATTTCCTGCACGCTGCCGACGGCGGTCCCCGTGCGAAGGACTGGTACAGGACGCCCCGTCCGGATGCTCCTGTTTTCCGCAGGTAGCGGGTTTATCGCCTTGCTTTACCGGCAGGGGGCGGCACGCAGGTGCTGCCCCTTTTTTGAGGCAACGGCAGATGTCCTGCCGGAGTGGGGGATTGCGGATTGTACGCAAGGGTTCGTTGCAGCCGTGTTGTCAGGCGTAAGGCCGTAGAGGTGTCGCCGCATCGGCACGGATAACGAAAATCGTGTCCGGCAGCCTTGTCCGAACGGTTTGCGTGTGGAAATAAAGGAAAGTGTTTGTGAGAGAAAGGCGTCTGGCCGGCAATCTGTCGGCCGTGTTATCGGCGGATGAATGGGAGGCGGGGCGTGGGTTCTGAGATTCGGGCGCTAATGCTGCTTGAAAATCGTCTGTACGATGATGCCGGTGGCTCCCTGGTGGCGCGTGGTGTAGTCTTTGGCGATGCGGGCGGTTTTCGTGCGGAACTCCTCGTTGTCGCGCAAAGGCGTGAACCAGTTTTTCAGGCCGTCGTACGCGGTGATCGATTTCGCGGCCCCGAGCGTGACCAGGTCGCGCGCCTCCTTGAATCGCCCGTAGTTGGGACCGAAAGCTATGGGAAGTCCGAAAGTCGCGGCTTCGAGCGTATTGTGGATCCCCACTCCGAAACCGCCCCCGATATAGGCCCAGTCGGCATAGCCGTAAACCGATGAAAGCAGCCCTACGGTGTCGAGAACCAGCAGTTGTTTGCTGCCATAGGCGGTGCGGGGAGTACATCGCGTGTAGCGGATCGCTCCGCCTTTGGTTTCATTTATCAGCCGCACGATGCGCCCTTCGTCCATCTCGTGAGGTGCCACGACGAATTTCACACCGGGGTTGTCGTTCATCAGGCGGATGAGCAATTCCTCGTCCGGTCCCCATGTCGAGCCGGCGATGAACAGGCGTTCGTCACCCCGGAACCGCTCGATGATGTCTATTTTTTTCGCGGCGGCGGCGATCTGTGCCACCCGGTCGAAACGGGTGTCGCCCGCGATAACCACATTGTCGAATCCCAATTCGGCCAGCAATACCTTCGACTCCTCGTTCTGGACGAACATCACGTCGAAACTCTCCAGTGCCTGCCGCCAGATTCCGCCGTAGGGCCTGAAGAAGATCGAATTGCGGCGGAAGATCGCCGAGACGATGTAGGTGCGGATCGCCCGGCGCCGTAATTCCCGGAGCAGGTTGATCCAAAATTCGTATTTGACGAAAATGGCTACTTCGGGATGGGCGATGTCCAGAAAACGGCGGGCATTGGCCGGGGTGTCGAGCGGGAGATAGAAGATATGGTCGACCCCTTTGTAGTCCTTGCGGATTTCATAACCCGAGGGGGAGAAAAAGGTCAGGAGGATTTTGTAGTGTGGATAGTCCCGGCGAATCTGCTCGATGATGGGACGGCCCTGTTCGAATTCTCCGAGCGAAGCCACATGTATCCATACGATCCGGTCCGAGGGGGCGATCGCTTCGGCCATGCGGTCGAAGAGTCCTCTGCGGCCTTCGTGCCAGAGCTTCGCCTTGCGGTACCTCGGGGCTACCAGGCGCACAGCCCAGCCGTAGAGCATCAGACCGAAATTATAGATCCACATCTGCGTTTACGATTTGCAGGTTTTAATTCTTGTTTGTCCGGTTCTTGCCGGCCCCTCCCTATTCGACACCTTCCGTACAGGCCCGAATTCTCCTTTCGCGCTGCTGTCCGGATTTCTCCGTTTTCGCGGGACGGAAATGAAATGCGGACTTCCCCGTCGTTTTCTATGGCCCGGTTGCGCCCGGATTCGTCCGGCCCCGGCTCCTGCTGAAAAACGTCCGGCAAAGATAGCATATTTTGTCGGAAATACAAAATCACCAGTTGCATTCCATTGCACACTCGATCAGACGCACTTCCGTCGTGCCGTCGGGCATGACATCCACTGCCGCAAGGTCGAATTGCGGTTCGAGATCCGACCCGTTTTGGGCAAGGTAGGCTTCCGCAGCACGGCGCAGTGCGCGGAATTTCTGGGGCGTTGCAGCCGCTTCGGGCGGAGTGAGACCCCCGGCCCGGCGGGTTTTGACCTCCACGAAATGCAGGGTATCCCACCTGCGGGCCACGATGTCGAGTTCATAGCGTCCGCTGCGCCAGTTGCGGGCGCAGATTTCGAATCCGTTCCGGCGCAGCCACTCCGCCGCAGCTTGCTCTCCCGTGGTGCCCGTTTGTGCCGAAATTGCTGTCATCATCCGATTTTATGGAATAAAGATAGTTGAAATTTACGGAATTGGTGCGGCGTCTGGCAATTATCGATCCATTTTGGGAGCACGAACGGAATCGGTCGAAAAAATTTGTTCCGGAAAATATTATTGCTATCTTTATATATTCATCTATCATTTCTTTAAAAACCATTCTTATGAAAAAACTATTCTTTTTGGCAACGGCCGCTCTATTCTGTGTAACGGCGGCTTCGGCTCAAATTCACTATCAGGGCGAAGTTTCGTTGGGTGCGGCACTCGGAGTGGGGGAGAACGGGTTGAACAAGCTCGATTTCGAGACCGTACACGGAGTCCGGATCAACCCGTATCTGTTCTGCGGCGTGGGTATCGGCGTGCAGGATTATGTGGATACGGTGGAGGGTGTCACGGCACTCACGATTCCCGTGTTTGCCAACGTTAAAGGCTATCTGCTCGATAAGGATGTTACGCCGTTCCTGTCCGTGGATTTGGGTTACGGTATCGGTGCCGGTAACTATTTCAGCGGATACGGCGGATTCTATGCCTCGCCGACGCTGGGCTGTCAGGTGAAACTTTGTGACCGGTTCGGGCTTAACTTCGGGATCGGCTATCAGGCCCAGATGTTTTCGGAAGAGGGCGTGGAAAACGTAACGAGCAGCTCTTTTGTCTTCAAGGTCGGTTTTAATTTTTAGAGAACAGGTCTTGTGAAAAACAGGACGGATGTCAAAACATCCGTCCTGTTTTTTAATTAATTGTTGCAAAGCGGAGTCAGGGCAGAATCCGGCGGATCGTATTTGCACGTTCCATAGCCGCCGTCAAACCGGCAGCATCGTCGCGCTCAATCATCCGGCGCATGACTTCGAGCTGGTGGATATGTTCGCGCAGCACGTCGAGCACATTGTATTTGTTGCGCAACAGGATCGGCACCCACGTCGAGGCGGCGCTTTTGGCCAGCCGCACCGTACTTTCGAAGCCTCCGCCCGCCAGGTCGAAGATGTGCCGCTGTTCGCGTTCCTTCTCCAGAACGGTCAGGGCCAGCGCAAAGGAAGTGATGTGCGAGATGTGGGACACATAAGCCGCGTGCAGGTCATGCTCTTCGGGTTCCATTTCGACGACAGACGCTCCCAGAGCGCGATATATCCCTTCGACGAGCTGCAGAGCGTCCGGAGCGGAACGCTCCCGTTCGCATAAAACGACCTTGCGCCCTGCGAAAGCTGCGTGCTGCGCGGCGTCCGGGCCGCTGTACTCGGTGCCCCACATGGGGTGCGTGGCGACGAAGCGGCTGCGGGCGGCGTGCATCGAGACCGCGTCGCACAATTCGGCTTTGATCGATCCCGTGTCCATGACCACCTGACTGCCGGTTACCCGGTTGAGGGTTTTCACGGTAAGCAGGGGAAGCGTGTCTGCGGGTGTTGCCAGCACGATCAGATCGGCCTGCGCAATACCCGCTTCGAGCGTGACGATGCGGTCGATCACTCCCCGCTCCCGGGCCTTTTCGGTATGGGCGGAAGAGGCGTCCGTGCCGAGGATTTCACCGGCGAGTCCGCAGTCGCGCAAAGCCAGGGCAAAAGAGCCTCCGATAAGGCCCACACCGACGATCAGTACTTTCATACCTATATATAATATTCGTGCAGGCGCCGTTTACAGCAGGAACGAAAGGTCGTCGCCCGCATTGACCTCGAACGTCTCGGTACCCTTTTTGAAAATACGCATCGGACGCTCGCCGATCAATTCGAGGCGCCCCTCTTCGTAACGAAGCATGCACCCTTCGCGCAGGCCGACTACCCAGCGGCGGGGGTTGGCTTCGATGTACTCCAGGATACGCTGCTCGCGGGTCTCCCCGGCGTGACCTTCCGGATTGGCGTCGAGATAGTGAGGGTTGATCTGGAATTTCACGGCACCGATGGCTTTGAACGACGCCGGCTCCACGATGGGCATGTCGTTGGTGGTCGAGATCGTGGGGCAGGCGACGTTGCTGCCTGCCGACCAGCCCACGTAGGGCGTTCCGGCCTTGATCTTGCGCAAAATGGCCGGCATGAGGCCCTGCTCCTGCATCTTTTTCACCAGCGCAAAGGTGTTCCCGCCGCCGACGCAGACGGCCTGCGCTTCACGGATCAGCCGTACGGGATCCTTCGCACGGTGTACCGAACGCACCCGGATTCCCAGTTCCCCCAGGCGTGCCCGGACTTTGGCTTCGTAGGCGGCATAAGAGAAGGTGACGGCGGCGTACGGTACGAATACGACCTCTTGTACACCCCCGAGGAAGCGTCCGATTTCAGGGAGCGGATAACGCAGATATTCCTCGCCGGCATTGGTCGAATTCGAGATTAAAAGCAGTTTCATAATTAGTTGGTTTGTAATGTGTTGATTGATGAAATGTTCTAAATGTCGAAAAAATTGTGAGTAAAAAAATACACCGTTTTGTCAAAAGTAATAAAATTTTGTTTACTTTTGCGCAAAATTGTCCTGGAAATACAAGCCGGTTCCGATAAGCGAGGGCGGCGGATAAATGGAATATACGGATGCTGCCGGATGTGGGAAAAGAGTGCTGAAACAAACTATTTTCAAAATAATTGTTTAACTAAAAATTTAAAATTATGTCAGAAGTTCAGTCAAAAGTTGTCGAGATCATCGTTGACAAATTAGGCGTCAAGGAGTCGGAAGTAGTGCCCGAAGCCAGCTTCACCAACCACCTGGGCGCGGATTCGCTCGACACCGTAGAGCTGATTATGGAGTTCGAAAAGGCTTTCGATATCCAGATCCCCGACGAGGACGCCGAGAAGATCGCAACCGTTGGCGACGCGATCACCTACATCGAGGAGCACAAGAAATAATTTTTCACACTGAATTTTCACAGCCTCTTTAAGGCCTTAAATTTATGACAGAAAGAAGAGTAGTTGTTACGGGTATCGGGACGATCAACCCGCTCGGTAATAATATTGAGGAATATTTTTCGAATTTGGAGAAGGGAGTCAGCGGTGCCGCACCGATTACTCATTTCGATGCCGAAAAATTTAAGACGAAGTTCGCTTGTGAAGTAAAGAATTACGACCCGGCTCGGTATTTCGACCGTAAGGAAGTGCGTAAATACGACCTCTTTACACAATATGCCCTGATCGCGGCCACGCAGGCCGTTGAAGATTCCGCGCTCGATCTCGGGACGGTGGACAAGGAGCAGGTAGGCGTGATCTGGAGTTCGGGCATCGGAGGAATCAAATCTTTCTTCGATGAGTGTCTGGGTTGGGCCGCAGGGGACGGAACCCCTCGGTTCAGCCCATTTTTCATTCCCCGCATGATTTCTGACATCGCCGCAGGGTTCATCTCCATGAAGTACGGCTTCATGGGTCCGAACTACTGCACCGTGTCGGCATGCGCTTCGTCCAACCACGGCATGATCGCCGCAATGGAGGCCATCCGCTACGGAAAAGCCGACGTCATGGTGACGGGGGGATCGGAAGCTGCGGTCAACGAGCCGAGTGTCGGCGGTTTCAACTCGATGCAGGCGCTTTCGACGCGCAACGACGATCCTGTGCACGCTTCGCGTCCGTTCGACAAGGACCGTGACGGCTTCGTGATCGGAGAAGGCGCCGGAGCGCTGGTGCTCGAAGAGTTGGAACACGCGAAAGCGCGCGGGGCGAAGATCTACTGCGAAATCGTCGGCGGAGGTGCTTCGGCCGATGCATACCACTTCACGGCGCCCCATCCGGAAGGAAAGGGCGCGATGAAATCGATGCGCGACGCCATCAAGGACGCCGGCATCCGGCCCGAGGACATCGATTATGTGAACGTACACGGAACGTCGACCCCTGCGGGTGACCTGCCCGAACTGAAGGCCGTAGCCGGTGTGCTGGGCGACCATGTGTACGACATCAACATCTCTTCGACCAAGTCGATGACCGGACACCTGCTGGGTGCCGCCGGAGCCGTCGAGGCCCTGGCCTGCATCTTCGCCATCACGCACGGCACGGTACCCCCGACCATCAACTGCGAAAACCGCGATCCGGAGATCGACGCCCGCCTGAACCTCACGCTCAACAAGGCGCAGAAACGCGAGGTGAAGTGTGCGCTGAGCAATACGTTCGGATTCGGCGGCCACAACTCTTCGGTTGTGTTCCGTAAGTTCTAACGCCAGGAAAACCGTTCGTGCCGTGTGGGATTTTATTTTGCGTCCTCTGAAGCGAAATTTCGGACGGGACAAGGCGTATTACAAAATCATCGATGACATGTTCGGGTTTATCCCGAACAACATCGAGCTTTACAAGCTGTCTTTGATTCACAAGTCGGCTTCTTTGCTTTTGGACGACGGCCGTCCGGTCAACAACGAGCGCCTCGAATTTCTGGGCGACGCGGTGATCGAGGCGGTCACATCCGACTATCTTTATATTGAATTTCCGGAGCGGGACGAAGGTTTCATGACCCAGCTGCGCTCGAAAATGGTGTCGCGCCAGTCGCTCAACTCGCTTGCCGTAAAAGTGGGACTCGACGGATATATCATCTCCAGCGGAAACGGCAATTTTACGCAGAAACATATCTACGGCGATGCGTTCGAGGCGATGATCGGGGCGGTTTATCTCGACCAGGGATACGAATTCGTCAACCGCCTGCTGATCAACGATATATTTGTCAATTACCTGAGCCTCGACGAATTGACCCGTTCGGAAACCGATTTTAAAAGCCGCCTGATCGAATGGTGCCAGAAGAACCGTCACAGCATCGAGTTTCGTACGGGGCACGACAAAGGGTATGCCTCGAATCATCCCATGTTCTCCTCTGTGGCCGTTGTCGACGGTATGGAGGTCGGTCACGGAGCCGGAGAATCGAAGAAGGAGGCCGAACAGCAGGCTGCGTTCTCGGTATCGCAGGGCCTGAGCGACGAGCAGTGCGCTTCGCTGCTGGACAAGGTGGATAAGCTGGCTCGGTGACCTGCGTGGACATACGGGACACTCCCGAAATCTTTTATGCAGATAAAATCCCTGTCATTGGCAGGGATTTTTTGTGTTTTGCGAACTCTTTGTGTTAAATAATTGCCCGAATGGAATATTTTGCATATACTTGTATGAAGTATGGAAGAGAGTCAGGAAATCCTGCAAAATATTTCCGGCAAGCTGTCGGCATGGGGCGCCGGTTCCCTGACGCATGTGGAATTGCTGGCGTTGCTGGTCGAAGACGGGCCTTTGGCGGAACGGTTGCTTGCCGGGTACGGCGGTTCGCTGGCCCGTCTGGGCGGCGATGAGGTCGCCCGGCTTCGCATGGCCTGCGGACTGGGCCTGCGGCGGGCACAGCGTGTGGTTGCCGCCGTAGAATTGGGGCGGCGCATTGCGGTCGAACGAAGCGAGAAGTTCGAGGTGATAAAGACGAGCGACGACGTGGTGAAGTTATACCGGCCCCAGTTGCAGATGCTTTCCCATGAAGAGTGCTGGGCCGTGTATCTGACTTCGTCGAACCGTATCATCGCGCAGCAGCGTGTCAGCCAGGGCGGCGTGCAGGGCACGGTCGTCGATCACCGGCTGATCGTCAAGCAGGCGCTCCATCTGCTCGCCACCCAGTTGATTTTGATTCACAACCATCCTTCCGGGGCTGCCGAACCCAGTGTTCAGGACAAGCTGCTCACCGAGAAGATCGGCCAAGCTGCGGCGTTGTTCGACATCCGGCTGCTGGATCACTTGATTATTTCGCGGGAAGGGGAGTTTTCGTTTCTGCGTGAAGGGTTGATTGGGTAGGACGCTGCGGATAAAAAATAACGGACGGCTCCCGGAAAGGGAGCCGTCCGTTTCTTTGTGGCGGGGCATCAATAGAGAATATTGTAGATTTCCAGGCGTGTGTAGCACTTATCGGAGATAGCCGTTTTCTCGCCGTCCGGAGTTTCTTTTAAATATAGGAGTCGAGAGATGCAGCGTACCCCCGTAACGCGGTCTTCGCTCTCCTGACTCCATTGGATGAACTGATTTTCGGGCAGAATCTCGTAATAGTAGCGCGTATTGGTTTCGGTATCATATTCTACCTCGAACTCTTCGTCGATCAAATTTGTCTTGGTCAGGTTGGCGCTGCGGACGCCCAGACGGTTGATCGTGGCCAGCAGAATGCCTATGGGGTCGTATTCGGAGATGAATCCGGGATTGACGTTGAACAGCAGGGCGTTCAGGTCGAGACTCATGGCCGTGGATCGGTTTGGCTGGTCGGGTTCGTAGGCGATCTCGTAGCAGTACTCCGGAGCTTTGTCGCCGTTTTCCTTAAAGGAGGTGAACGCGACGAGGTTGCCGTTTGCCCAGTCGAAGGTGGAGCGGGGACAGGATGTCGAGCCGTCCGTCCCGGTCTGGCGGCATTCGATGCAACGGCCGTTTGAATCATAGGAGACAGTCCAGCGTTCGGTACCCCCGTCGCGGCTTATTTCGGTTGCGTAGCCGGAATCGTTGAGCGTAATGGTGAACGATTGATCCCCTGTGCCCGACGGATACTTAATTTTCAGGGTTTTAGAATCTGGGTAGCTGAATGTGATCGTCTGTTCGGAGTTGTAGGACGGATTTTCCAGATCTTCGTATCTGTACTCCGTGATGCGATTCTGGTTGTCGTACTCGAAATAATAATTTCCGATCTGCCGTTTTTTTTCGGGATGTTCTTCCTCCTCGTAATAGCATTCAATCTTTGAAATGCGGGAGTCCGGCGTCGGGGTGATCGGGGCGTCCGTACCCTCCTGCGTGACGGTGATCTCGATTTTCGACGTACCGCACGAGATGACAATCTTCGCCGTGCGCGCCTTTCTGGAGGTATTGGGTTTAAGGGTGATTTTCAGCGTGTAGCTGCCTGCCGCGTCGCCGTGGTCGGGTGAGACCGTGATCCAGTCGGGCGCTTCGGTGCGCGTTTGGGTGATTGTCGAGGTCCATGCCCCTTCGGTCGTGAAGGTCACGCCTTGGGCGGCCTGCGTGTCACCGGCGGAAACCGTCTGTTTCATCTGCCGGGTGTCCGGAACCCTGATCTGTCCATAGTCACCCGAGTAATCCGTGTCGTCGCTGCATGACGCGAGCAGCGCAGCGGCCATGAGTGTCATGAAGAATCTTGCTGTTTTCATTTTTCAATTTGTTTAAAGGGTGTTTTTGTCCCGACAAACAAAAGGCGCAGGCAAAATTCCACATTCACATGTGAGGTATTGGACGACCCGTAAGGTAGAATGATGGAATATGCCCACGCTGAAAAACAGCGAGAGCACCAACCTGATTCCTTACCTTACGCGAAAGTGTCCAATTTCCACATGTAAGAAAAAAGCCGATGCGCTTTTTATTGTCGAATGTCGGCAGCCCTCACAAGCCGCCGATACAAATATAGAAATAAAATCCGGATTGAAAACCTTTGTTCCTATTTATTTTGTATTTTTGTAGTTCAGGAAATCATAAAACACAAAATATAATGACTCAGGAAGAACTATTCAAAAAGCTGGTCGCGCACTGCAAGGAGTACGGATTCGTATTCCCGTCGAGTGAAATTTACGACGGTCTGGCCGCCGTGTACGACTACGGACAGAACGGCGTCGAACTGAAAAACAACATCAAACGCTACTGGTGGGATTCGATGGTCAAGCTGCACGAGAATATCGTGGGGATCGATGCCGCGATCTTCATGCATCCCCGCACGTGGGAGGCTTCGGGGCACGTGGGCGCCTTCAACGATCCGCTGATCGACAACAAGGATTCGAAAAAGCGCTACCGTGCCGACGTGCTGATCGAGGACTGGCTCGCCAGGCAGGACGAGAAGATCGAAAAGGAGGTCGAGAAGGCTCGCAAGCGTTTCGGCGAGTCGTTCGACGAGGCCAAGTACCGCGAAACTTCGCCCCGCGTGGCCGAGACTGCGGCCAAACGCGACGCGATACATGCGCGCTTCGTCGAGGCGCAGAACGCCAACGACCTTGCGGAACTGCGGCAGGTGATCGTCGACTGCGAGATCGTCTGCCCGATTTCGGGAACCCGCAACTGGACGGAGGTGCGCCAGTTCAACCTGATGTTCTCCACGCAAATGGGCTCCACGTCCGAGGGCGCCAACACGATCTACCTGCGTCCTGAGACGGCGCAGGGTATCTTCGTCAACTTCCTCAATGTGCAGAAAACCGGCCGCATGAAGGTGCCGTTCGGCATCGCACAGATCGGCAAGGCGTTCCGCAACGAGATCGTCGCACGTCAGTTTATTTTCCGTATGCGCGAATTCGAACAGATGGAGATGCAGTTCTTCGTGCGCCCCGGTACCGAAATGGCGTGGTGGAATACGTGGAAAGAGACCCGTATGGCATGGCACCGCGCGCTGGGCTTCGGCGACGAACGCTACCGTTTCCACGACCACGACAAGCTGGCCCACTACGCCAATGCCGCGACCGACATCGAGTATAACTTCCCGTTCGGTTTCAAGGAGGTCGAGGGCATTCATTCCCGTACGGATTTCGACCTGGGTAACCACCAGAAGTTCTCCGGCAGGAAGATACAGTACTTCGATCCGGAGACGGGCGAGAGCTATGTTCCCTATGTCGTCGAAACATCGATCGGCGTCGACCGCATGTTCCTGCAGGTGATGTCGGCGGCCTATACCGAAGAGCAGCTGGAGGGCGGCGACTCGCGCGTGGTGCTGCGGCTGCCCGCAGCGCTGGCTCCGACGAAGGTGGCCGTGCTGCCGCTGGTGAAGAAGGACGGCATGCCCGAGGTGGCGCAGCGGATCGTCGACCTTTTGAAATACGACTACAACGTGGTCTACGACGAGAAGGACTCCGTTGGCAAACGCTACCGCCGTCAGGACGCAATCGGCACGCCGTTCTGCGTGACGGTCGACGGTCAGACGCTCGAAGACGGCACTGTGACGGTGCGTCATCGCGACACAATGCTCCAGGAGCGGATCGCAATCGACCGACTGCACGCGATGGTCGATGAGGAGTGTTCGTACCGCAAGCTGTTCAATAAGGTGAAAGCTGAAAAGTGAAAGTAAAATTGCTCGTAATGGAAATTGCTGAAAGAAAAGGGTATTTCCGCTCGTGGGACATCTTGTCGGCGATGCTGCCGGGTGGTTTGGCGGGCTGTCTGTTGCGAGGTTGCTATTTCGACGGTTGGTCCGGATTGAACCTTTAGCCGCAAACCTTTCATCTTTCACTTTTCACTTTTCAAAGTGGGTCGCATTCTCGCCATAGACTACGGAACGAAGCGCACGGGAATTGCCGTGAGCGACCCGCTGCGCATCATCGCCGGGGGGCTGGAGACCGTCCCTACAAAGGAGCTGGAACGATGGTTGGCAAAATATTTCGCCGCAGAGGACGTTAGTACGATAGTTGTGGGCAAGCCCACGCAGATGAACGGCGCTCCTTCCGAGACATGGCGTTTCGTCGAGCCGCTCGTAGCACGCCTGCGCCGGGCCTGGCCCGATAAGGAGATCGTGCTGCACGATGAGCGGTTTACGTCGGTCATGGCGCACCGCACGATGCTCGAAAGCGGCATCGGGAAGATGGCCCGCCGCGACAAGGCGCTGGTGGACAAGATTTCGGCAACGATCATCCTGCAGAGTTACATGGAATTCGCAGTATCACGCGAAAACGAATGAGTTGCGTTCTCTGCCCGCGTACTCCGAACGGGAGGTTGTCCGGTTCATCCTGTCCGACACGAAGCCCGAAATCCAGCCCGGTTTGATAAATAATGTAAAAAAGAAGAATTGATTTATGATTTATCCGATAGTAATTTACGGTGCCCAGGGACTGCATCAGCGGTGCGAGCCGATCGCACCCGATTATCCCGAGGTGAAGAAGCTGATCGACGACATGTTCCTGACGCTTTCCGAGGCGGAAGGCGTGGGGTTGGCCGCACCCCAGATCGGCAAGAATATCCGCTTGTTTATCATCGATTGCACGCCCTGGGGAGAGGAAAATCCCGAACTGGCGGATTGCCGTCGGGCGTTTATCAATCCTGAAATTTATGAGATGTCGGAGGAAACGAAGGTCTACAACGAAGGCTGTCTTTCGTTTCCCGGTATTCATGCCGATGTGAAGCGTTCGCTGGGCATTCGGATGCGCTACATGGATGCGGACTTCGTGGAGCACGACGAAGAGTTCTACGGCCTGCAGGCCTGGGTGATCCAACACGAATACGATCATATCGAAGGCACGGTCTTCACCGACCGGATTTCGCCTTTGCGGCGCAATCTGATCAAGAATAAACTGCTCAACCTGGCCAAAGGCAAATACCGATGCAGTTATAAGACCAAATAGATCGGGAGATTCGATCGAAAGCCGGGTGTTGTTGAAGCGTCCGGCTTTTTTGTTCCGGGATGCGTCGGCCTTTTTTTCGGGCCGGGTTCTGCACCGGAAACGAGTTCCGGTCAGTTTCTATTTCGCTAAAACGGGTGCGAAGTCAGCTTCGCACCCGTTTCCTTTGCGCCGTGTGGCCGGAGCGTCAGAACTTGTAAACAGCACCGATGTTGATGACGATCGGATTCTTGCGGTCGTTCTTCGTTTGTACGATCCACTTCAGGTCGGCAAAAATGTCCCAGCGGCGTGCGATCGCAAAGTCCGTTCCTGCGCCCAGGTCCACGCCGAACGACCAGCCGTTGAAGTCGTTGCCGCCCACGCCGACCATCGGGTAAACCGTCCACCAGCGGGCTACGCGGAACAAGTATTGGATGTCACCCGAAATGTCAACCGAGCAGTTCTTTTCGCAAAGGGCCATGATGGCGGGCTGGATGCGCCAGTGCGAGCTGAAGTCGTAGCGACCCACCGCACCCACGCCGAATACGGCACCGTCGGTGTCGGTGTTCGTGTAGACGCCGATCTGCGGGCCGATGGCCCAGCGGCCTTCGAATTCGCGTGTCGGACGCGTTGCGGCATTGTAGTCGCGGGCGTCGTAGCGGTCACCGCGCCCGGTAGCCCGGTAGTCGTTCGTCCCCGTCTGATAGTTGCGACTTCCGGAATCCAGATAGCCTCTGTCTTGCGCCGATACGCTCACTGCCAGGAGTGCGACGACGGCTGATAAAAAGATTTTTTTCATGCTTTCGTATTTTTTACTGAATGTGAATGTTCCCGTTCGGAAATCTCTGCAACACTCGTGCCGTTTTGGAGTATGCCGATGGCGAGGCGCAGGCGTTTAGCGCCCGGCCTGCAGGGCTGCCATGTTACCGATCGGTAGCATGATCAAGAGAGGCCGTTCCGTATCGGGCGCAGCGATTTGGATAGTTGCGAAGAATCGGGTAGGGCCTCTCGCGGCATGCCCGGGGAGGTGTCCGTGCGGTTGCGGGAGCTGGCGTTCGTGCCGGCAAGGCGATGCGGTAGCGGTCGTTTGCAGATAAAAAAATCCCGGAAACCTCGACGGGTTTCCGGGATGGAACGTTCCGGATGCGAATCAGAACTTGTAGGTCGCACCGATGTTGATGATAATCGGATTCTTCCAATATTTGTGCGTCTGAATCATCCACTTGAATCCGGCAGAGATGTCCCAGTCGCGGGCTACCGAGAAGTCTGCGCCCGCGCCCAGATTGATACCGCATGACCAGTCGCCGATATCGTTGGCGCTCAGACCTGCCTGCGGATAGACCGTCCAATCGTCGGCCACGTTGAACAGATACTGCACATCGGCGCTGATGTCAACCGAGCAGCCCGATTTGAACAGTGCCGTGATGGCCGGCTGAATGCGCCAGGTGTCGGTGAAACTGTAACGACCCTGTGCTCCCAATCCGAAGATTGCTCCGTCGGCGCCCGTGTTGGTATAGATGCCGATCTGAGGGCCTACGCCCCATTTGCCCTTGTCCTGTGCCGATGCGGCGGTTACTGCGAACAACGCGACAATCGCGGTAAGAAGAATTCTTTTCATTTTTTCGTTATTTATTAGAATGAATATATTCAACTGCTTGCGAAACAAAGATACTATTTTTTCCGCTCGCGGCAAAATAAAATCAACGAACCGGCCTTTTTCGAATATGAAAAAAGGTCCGTGGCGTCGTCTGCCACGGACCTGCAGGGATTGCCGTGTAATCCCGTGTATCACAGATCGGTTAATTCAGTGCTGCATGGGCTGCCGCCAGGCGTGCGATGGGCACGCGGAAAGGCGAACAGCTCACGTAGTTCAGACCTGCATAGTGGCAGAACTCCACCGACGAAGGCTCTCCGCCATGCTCGCCGCAGATTCCGCATTTGAGTTTTTCACGCGTCGAGCGGCCCTTGAGCACGGCCTCGCGGATGAGCTGGCCCACGCCGTTGCGGTCGAGGATTTGGAACGGGTCGTTCTTCAGGATACCTTTTTCCAGATATACGGGCAGGAACTTGCCGATGTCGTCGCGCGAGAAGCCCAGTGTCATCTGCGTCAGGTCGTTGGTACCGAACGAGAAGAATTCGGCGACTTCGGCGATCTGATTGGCCGTGACGGCTGCGCGCGGCACTTCGATCATCGTGCCGACCATGTATTCGATCTTGTCGTTGCGCTCCGTGAAGACCTCGTTGGCCGTGGCGTCGATGATCTCCTTCTGGTAGCGGAGTTCCTTGTGGTTGCCCACCAGCGGCACCATGATCTCCACATGCACGGGCATGCCCTGTGCGCGGACGTTCATCGCGGCCTCGATGATGGCGCGTGCCTGCATCTCGGTGATCTCGGGGTAGGTGTTGCCCAGGCGGCAGCCGCGGTGGCCCAGCATCGGGTTGAACTCTTTGAGCGACTCGACTTTGGCGACGATCTTCTCGTAGGGAACGTTCATCTCCCGGGCCATTTCGCGCTGGCCTTTCTCATCGTGGGGCACGAATTCGTGCAGGGGCGGGTCCAAGAGGCGCACCGTCACGGGGAAACCGTTCATGGCCTTGAACAGTCCCTCGAAGTCGCCCCGCTGAATGGGCAGCAACTTGGCCAGCGCCACGCGGCGTCCGGCCTCGTCGTCGGCCAGAATCATCTCGCGGAAGGCTTTGATGCGGTCGCCCTCGAAGAACATGTGCTCCGTGCGGCAGAGGCCGATGCCTTCGGCCCCGAATGCGAATGCCTGTGCGGCGTCCTTCGGCGTGTCGGCGTTCGCGCGCACCTTCAGGACGGCGTACTTCCCGGCCAACTCCATCAGACGGCCGAAATCGCCGCTCAGTTCGGCGGCTTTCGTAGCCACCTGGCCCAGATATACCTCGCCCGTCGAGCCGTTGAGGGAAATCCAGTCTCCCTCCTTGACCGTGTAGCCGTTCACGGAGATGGTGCGGGTCTTGTAGTCGATCAGCAGCTCGCCGGCGCCCGATACGCAGCATTTGCCCATGCCTCGGGCCACGACGGCCGCGTGCGAGGTCATGCCGCCGCGTGCGGTGAGGATGCCGGCCGCGTCGAGCATGCCCTTCAAGTCCTCGGGCGAAGTCTCGATACGCACGAGAATCGCCCGCTGGCCGCTCTGCGTGAACACCTTCTCGGCATCCTCGGCAAAGAACACCACGGGACCCGTGGCGGCACCCGGCGAAGCGGGCAGGCCTTTGGTGATGACCTGTGCGTGGGCAATGGCTTTTTTATCGAATACCGGGTGCAGCAACTCGTCGAGCTTTGCGGGCTCGCAGCGCAGCACGGCGGTTTTCTCGTCGATCAGTCCCTCGCGGAGCATGTCCATAGCGATTTTGACCATTGCGGCGCCCGTGCGCTTGCCGTTGCGGCACTGGAGCATCCAGAGTTTGCCGTCCTGAATGGTGAACTCGATGTCCTGCATATCGGTGAAGTAGGTCTCCAGATGGTGCTGAATCTCATTGAGTTCCTTGTAAACCTCGGGCATCACCTCCTCCAGCGAGGGATATTTGTTCTTGCGATCCTCCTCCGAGACGTTCTGCGCCGCAGCCCAGCGCTTCGATCCCTCGATGGTGATCTGCTGCGGGGTGCGGATGCCGGCCACGACGTCTTCGCCCTGCGCGTTGATCAGGTACTCGCCGTTGAAAAGGTTTTCACCCGTCGCGGCGTCGCGCGAGAAAGCTACGCCCGTCGCGGAGTTCTCGCCCATGTTGCCGAACACCATCGCCTGCACCGAAACGGCCGTTCCCCACTCGGCAGGAATGTTGTTGAGCTTGCGGTAGAGGATTGCGCGTTCGTTCATCCACGATCCGAACACGGCGCAGATGGCACCCCAGAGCTGATCCCACGGATTCGTGGGGAAGTCCTCGCCGGTCTGCTTTTTCACGGCAGCCTTGAACTTCACTACCAGTTCCTTCAGGTCGTCGGTCGTAAGATCGGTGTCGTTCTTCACGCCGCGCAGCGTTTTCTGCTCGGCGATGATCTCCTCGAACGGATCCTCGTCCTCTTTCGATACGGGTTTCATGCCCAGTACCACGTCGCCGTACATCTGCACGAAACGGCGGTACGAGTCCCATGCGAAACGGGGGTTGCCCGAGAGCTTCGACACGGCTTCCACCGCCTCGTCGTTCATACCCAGATTGAGGATCGTGTCCATCATGCCCGGCATCGAGGCGCGTGCGCCCGAACGTACCGACACCAGCAGGGGCTTCTCTTTGCCGCCGAACTGACGCTCGGTGAGGCGTTCGATGTTCCGGATCGCCTTCTCCACCTCGGGGCGGAGCAGTTCGATAATCTTATCCTTGCCGTGCTTGTAGTACTCGGCGCACACTTCCGTGGTGATGGTGAACCCCGGAGGCACGGGAATGCCGATGAGGTTCATCTCGGCGAGATTGGCACCCTTGCCGCCCAGCAGTTCCCTCATTTTGCCGTTCCCTTCGGCCTCTTTGTTGCCGAAGGTATAGACACGTTTGATGTCAGACATAGTCGTTAATTTTAAATGATTACTGTAAATATAATAAATTTTTTCGTTTCGTTGTGCAGCGAACATAAAATTTGTGGCGACGGTCAGGAAGCCACAATAAAATCGATAAATCTCGTCGTTGGGGTTGCGAATATAACAAAACTTTTCCGAACTTCCAAAAAATTCTACCTGAGGTAGATAAATACCGGCAGGGCGTAACTGTAACCGCCCCGGTAGGTCTCTTTTTCGTAGGTCGGAAGGGGCCGCGTGCCGCGCTTGTCGAACAGGTAGCGCCGGGCATAGACATCGCCGCCGGCGGTGCGGAGCGCCGTATCGGCCAGAATCCGGTCGCGCATCGTCCAGCCGCTGCGGTAGCGGACATTGCCCCGTCCCGCCCGGGCCGCACGTGCCGTGGCGTCGGCGAGTCCCATGCGGGCGCAGTCGACGGTCGTGGAACGGCCGAGTACGAGCATTTTGACCCCGGGCCGCTCTTCGCGCAGGTCGCGCAAGGCCCACGCTGCAAAACGGGTGTCGTTGGAGAGCAGCAGCCCGATCCGCTCGCTGCGGGGCTGCGGCGGACGGGTGCCGGCTTCGTGCGGGGACGTTCGGGCGGGCGGAAGATGTAATTCGCCTTCGACATAGAGGTAGCTGCGGCCCGCCTCGACGTAGCCCGGGAAAAACAGGTCGCCGTAGTAGAGTAACGCGAAATCCATTCCGTCGAGTGCGTTCAGCGTGCGGTGGACGTAGCAGTAATCCTGCCCGCAGGCCGCGACCAGATCGCGGACGACGGCTTCGTTCTCCACGCCGCACAGCGCTGCCAGGGGCATCCGCATCGAATCCAGCACCGAGGCCGTATGGCGGATTTTGCGCGCGTATCGCTCCGTGTTCCAGCGCAGGCGGCCGTCGGGGGTGTAGGACTCGTCGTCGTAGAAGAGCGCCGGAACGGTGTCGTAGAGATGATCGACATCGTAATAAGTTATTCCAATGCGTTGCTGCGCATTGGAATAACTTGAATTAAGAATTAAAAATGAAAAATTGAGAATTATTGCCTGGAGCACCGATTTTTTCATGGAGAGGCACGAATTTATGCGATATGCCGTCGAATTTCAGCATTGAGGTGTACTGGTACATGAAATTACACGAAGCGGGTTCGATTTTCAACGAGGCTGAAGGAGGGTTTATTCCGCAATTACTCCCGATCCGGCGAGTTCGTCACCGTCGTACCACGCCGCGAACTGTCCGGGGGTAATACCGCGCTGGGGTTCGTCGAAAAGGATGTACAATCCTTCCGGACGCATGTAGAGCGTGGCGCCCTGCAAAGGCTGGCGGTAGCGGATGCGAACCCGGAACCTCCGGCTTTCGCCCGTCTGCATGGCCTGCGCGGGATTCACCCAGTGGATCTCCTCCGGAGCGACGTGCAGCGCGGGCCGCCACAGGCCGGGGTGCGCGTCCCCTTCGCCGACGTAAATCACGTTTTGCTCCACGTCCGTCGAGAGAATGAACAGCGACTCCCTGCGACCGCCGATGCCCAGCCCCTTGCGCTGGCCGACGGTGAAGAAGTGCGCCCCGTTGTGCGTGCCGATCTTCTTGCCGTCGCGCACGGTGTAACGCCACGGGGCCGCCAAAGCCGCAAGCTGTTCGGATGTGGGGTCACCCATCGCGGGTTTGTAATCCGCCGCCCGGGCGTATTTGGCCCAGGAAGGGAGTATTTCGTGGACGTTGCCCGGCATTTTCGCCAGCTTCTGCTGGAGGAACACCGGCAGGTCGACCTTGCCCACGAAGCAGATACCCTGCGAATCCTTGCGTCTGGCGGTGGCGAGTCCCTGTTCGGCGGCAATACGGCGCACTTCGGGCTTCAGCATGTTCCCGATCGGGAACAGGGCGTAGCGCAACTGCTCCTGTGTGAGCTGGCACAGGAAGTAGCTTTGGTCTTTGTTGGGATCGGTGCCCGCCAGCAGTCTGTAAACGATGTTCCCGTTCGGTAACATCTCCTCTTCCCGGCGGCAGTAGTGGCCCGTGGCGACGAACTCGGCGCCCAGCCGGAGCGCCTCCTGCAGAAAGACGTCGAACTTGATCTCACGGTTGCAAAGTACGTCGGGATTGGGTGTGCGGCCCTTTCCGTACTCGGAGAACATATAATCCACCACTCGTGTGCGGTAGTCCGCCGAAAGATCGACCACGTGCAGCGGAATGTCCAGTTTTTTGGCCACCAACTCCGCGAAAACCCGGTCGTCGTGCCACGGACAGTCGCCTTCGAGCGTTCCCGTCGTGTCGTGCCAGTTGATCATAAAAAGCCCGATGACCTCGTGCCCCTGCTGCTTGAGCAGGTAGGCCGCTACGGACGAATCCACACCGCCCGAAAGTCCGATTACTACGCGTGCCATATCAGTTGTTGTCTGTCGTTTGCAAAAAAGTTTCAAGAGGCCGTATTCCACCCGTGTAAAGTCTGCTTTTGTCGATGCCGAGCAGGTCGAGAAGCCGCACCAGGTTGTAACCCGTGGCGAAGAAATAGCCCGAGCGATCGGTGTCATAAAGCCAGTCGTCCGCTTCCGAATAGCTGCCGAGCCGGAATCCGACCTGTGCCTCGATGTAGCGTGCCATGCCCTCCATCGCTTCGTATAAGATTTCATCGCGTACGATGCTGTCGCCGAATTCCCGTGCCATGCAGGCCCGCCTTTCGGTGCGCAGCGTTTCGAATTTGCGGATGCAGGCCATTCGGGCTGCCGTGTCGGAGGCGGTAAGTGCCGCCAGCAATTCGTCGTTTTCGGCCTTCACCGCCCGGCCGAACCAATCGTATTTCTTATGATAGCGTGCGAGTTCCGTTTCTCCGACGGAGGGCAACGCGCGCCACGCGGCTGCGGCAAATTCCGGCTGGCGGTATTGAAATCCGTGTGCGTATTCGTGGAGTACCATCGGAAGCCACACCGAATCGGTCGTCACGTCGGGAATTGTCTGCTGCGTGATCTCGGGCGAACTGCAACAGATAAGCGGCGTGTGGTCGTTTTCGTTCGTGCTGCTGCCGAGATTTACCTGCGTTTCCATGTGGAAAGGCAGCGTGTCCGGCAGTACCGTTTTATAGAGGCGGATTTCCGCATCGCGGTAGAAGGGCCGCGCGCCGAATGCTTTCCTGAATTCATCGGTGGGATTGAGGGCGTAACAGACCGAATCGGTGTAATAAAGCAGAGGTACATCATATTGTGGTGCGTCGAATTCCGGCCAGAGAGTTGCGGCAAAAGTCCGTAACTCCCTGATTTTCCGTAGGCGGTCGACGATTTGTCGTTCCGCGCCGGGAGGTTCAGGATTCTGCCCGGAACCCACGCCCGACAACAGGACGAAAAGAAGGGTATAAACAATCCGGCTCATTCTTACTCGAGTTCCAGCAGTCCTTCAGGGAGAATCATCCTGATCTGCCGTTTTTCGAAATCGATACGGGCGATAAATTCTTCGACGGCGGGCACCAATACCCGCCGCCCGCCGATCTCCAGTTCGAACAGGGGATTGGCATCGCTGTCGATATAGTCGGTGACGGTGCCTGTGAGTTTTTCCGGTTTCCGCCCGTCTGTGGAGCCGCCCACGGTGCAGACGGCCGTGAAGCCGACGAGGTCTTCCAGGTAAAACTCGTCGTCGTCCTCCTCCTCGAGGTCGAGGCGGAACTCCCGTCCGAGCAACTCCGCAACGCGGCGTTCGGAATCCAGGTCGGCGAAAGCCGCTACGGCCCCCGCCTTGCCGCGACGCTCGAATCGGTCGCACCAGAGGGGTACGTCGAGTCCATCGATTTCGACGAAGAGCGGAGTGGATGCGGGATCGAAATCGGCGGGAAATGCTTCGTAAAGACTCAGCATCACACCGCCGTCGGTGCCGAAAAGTTTGTTGATCCTGCCTGCGGGAGTGTACATGACGTTCGTATTTTAGGCTTTTTCCGCCCTGCCGGCCTCCATGCGGTGCACCGGCATGGGCTTTCTGCATCCGCACCGGGCCGGAAAGCGTTATCAGTACTGCAAAATTACGAAAAAATCCCGATAAACTTCCTCTACGGGAAATTTACCGGGAATACTGTGGTTGCGTAAGGACTATGCCTCTGCGGGAGTCTCGGCGTCTGCAGCGGGAGCTTCCTCAGCCTGAGCAGCCTCTTCGGCGGCTTTTGCGGCAGCGGCAGCTTCGGCTTTCTTCGCAGCCAGCGCATTGGCACGCTCTTCCTTGACTTTGGCTTCGGCAGCCAGGCGGGCCTTCTCGGCCGACTTGGCGTCGCTTGCGAGTTTGTTGGCCTTAGCCTCGATCTTACCGGCTTTGCCGTCCAGCCACTTGTTGAACTTGGCTTCGGCATCCGACTCCGAGAATGCGCCTTTGGCTACGCCGCCCAACAGGTGCTTCTTGTAGAGTACGCCTTTGTAAGAGAGAATTGCCCGACAGGTGTCGGTGGGTTGTGCGCCTTTGAGTAACCAACCCAGAGCTTTCTCGAAGTTCAGGTCGATCGTAGCAGGATTCGTGTTGGGGTTGTAGGTACCCAGCTTCTCGATGAATTTACCATCACGTGGCGCTCTGCTATCTGCGGCAACGATGTGATAGAAGGCGAAACCCTTCTTACCGTGACGTGCCAGACGAATTTTAACAGCCATTTGCTATAAAATTATTAATAAATGATTAAAAACGCTTACCCCTTCGGGCATTAAAAGCCTGCAAATGTAGACAAAATATTCCGTGCGGCAAAATTATTCCCCGAAAAAAGTCTTATGTGGCCGATACAAGGAGTTCCCGCGAGTGCGGGCGGAAGCGAACAAAATGCAAGTCGAAGGGACCTGCGGGATCGGTCTTGCCGTTTGTGGCGGGCGTTGACTGCCGCCGAAGTGCAAATGCCTTGACCGGTGGATTTTCCGCTCCGGTTCCGTACTGAAACGGCAGGGATTTTTCCATTGGAAAACCCCCGCTGGTTGGTGATCCCGGCGCGGCTCGAACGCGCGACCGGCAGATTAGAAATCTGCTGCTCTATCCAACTGAGCTACGAGACCATCGTGTCAAAACGATGCAAAAGTACGAAATTTCAGAATTTCTGCAAACTTATTTCCATTTTCTTTGCGATTCGCCGCACGTAGGGTAAAAGGGCCTTATCCATGCCGGTGCTTATACATGTGGCCGATGCCGTTACAGGCGCATCACGCACAGACGGTGACCGGGGTCGGGTCAAGGCCGAACTGAAAGCCGGGCTACTCGACGAACTGCGCCCGGAACCGGCTGCCGGCACACGGCCGGCACCGCGCAGACAGCCGCAATGCCGTCTTCTGTTTCGCCGAAGGGATTTTCGTCGGGGCTGTCCGGGCCAACGTCCCGTGGGACCTCTAATGGGGTTGGAATCTCAAAGAGACCCGGGCGCTCATCACACTCCTCATTTATGCCTTCGCCCTGCACCCCCCCCCGCTCGGGTAGTTCCGCCTCATTTTATCTTGATTGACAGTGTTTTATATGCCGACCCCTCGAAAAATCATATTTTCGAGGGGTCGGTATTTGTAATTCCTGTGTCTTTAATAGAAGAAAGAGCTGGTAAAAGGTGCTATTGTGAAGAGGATGCAAAAGGAAATTGACAGGCTGATCGAGGCATATCAATCCGGTGAGTTGACCCGGGAAGAGGCCGGAACGTTGGCCGGGTGGCTGGAGCAGTCCGATGAAAACCGGAACTGCTTCCGAAAACATTTGGCCGTAGGGGACCAGCCGCCCACACCTGCGGCCGAACGGGAGTGGGCGCGTTTTGTCGCACGTAACCGGTTTTTGTTCGTGGCTCCGACTTTCCGTATCTCCCGCTGGCGGCGGATACGCATGTATGCGGTGGCTGCTGCAATACTGTTGGTTGCAGGCGGCTCCTTGTGGCTGAGGAACACCTCGACCCGGCTTCCGGAAATCGGGCCGGGTGCCGGTCCCGGGCTTGTGGTGCAGGCGCTGGAATTCCGCACGGCGCGGGGCGAAAAACGCGACATCTTATTGCCCGACAGTTCGACGGTTTGCCTCAATTCGGAGGCGGTACTGACCGTGCTGCCGGGTTTCGGGCGCGCAACGCGCGAAATCGCATTCGACGGCGAAGGGTTCTTCCGCATCGCGCCCGACGCCGGTTGTCCGTTCATCATCCACAGTGCCGACAACGATTATACGGTGTTGGGAACCTCCTTCAACCTGCAGTCTTATGCGAAGGAGAATTTTGCGGTAGTGACACTCCATACGGGGTGTTTGCAGGCGCAGGTGAAGAAGGATGTCATCATTCTGGATCCCAACGAGGAGCTGCAGATCGACGCCACGAGCAATACCATTTCAAAACGGGCCGTGCGTGTCGACGATTCGATCGGATGGATCGATGGGCGGCTGGTCTTTTCGGGCTATCCACTCCGGGACGTAGCCAACAAACTCTCTCGCTACTACCAGGTGAAGATCAATATCCACGACGAGATCGCCAACCTGAAATATACGGGCGTCGTCGACAAAGAGTCGCTTGCTGAGGCGCTGCGGATGATTTCGGCAACCTCCCCCGTTCGTCTCTCCATTACCGACATCGATGGAGAGTATTTCCTCTCCCGCGCAAAACGAAGATAGCTCTCCCCAATTAATAAACTACCTAAATTTTAAATGAATGAATGATTTTGACAAATGCGGAGGTTGCCGCAGGATGCTGCAACGCTGGCTGTCATGTGTGTTGGCGGCGCTTTTTCTGGTGTCCGCAGGCCATGTTTACGCCTCCGGTACCGGCGACCGAGCCGCTTCGACCGTGACCCTGTCCGTGAACAACGCACCGCTGGCCTCGGTGCTGAAATCGATCGAGGAGCAGACTTTCTACACGTTCTTCTTCAGCACGGAGCTGGTCGGCAGGTCCGCGCCCGTGACGATTTCCGTAAAGCAGGCTCCTGTACCCGACGTGCTGGCGCGAATCTTTGCCGGACGGGAGCTGACCTATGAATTCCGGGACGATAAGATTCTGATTAAGAAGTTAAATAAGAGTGATGCGCCGGACGTGTCCGGGGCATATAGCGCCGTTTCCGCACCGAAAACCGACGGTGTGGCGGGAGCGCAGTCCGTCGCAGGCGGAACGAAAACACCCGTTGCAGGAAAAGCGGCCCTGCTGCGCGGTGTGGTGAAGGACGATGCCGGGCAGCCGATGGCCGGTGTCAGCGTGATGGTGAAAGGCACGCTGGTCGGTGCCGTTACGGACAGCGACGGATCGTTTGCCATTAAGGCCAAACCCAACGACGAACTTTCGTTCAGCTTCCTGGGATGCAAGACGCAGGACATCTATGTAGGTGCCAGGACCATGTTCGACGTGCGGATGGTCAGCACCGCTCAGGCGATCGACGACGTGGTCGTGACCGCCTTGGGCCTCAAACGCGAGGAGAAGTCGCTGGGATATGCCGCGACGAAGATCAACAGCGATGCGCTCGCTTCTTCGTCCAGTTCGTCCAACTGGCTTTCGGGCCTTTCGGGGCAGGTCGCGGGCCTCTCGGTGGCCCGGGCCAACACGGGCGGCGGCGGATCGATGCGCGTGACCCTGCGCGGCGAATCGTCGATCGACCTCAATAACAACGGGGCGTTGTTCGTGATCGACGGTGTGCCGATGTTCAATACGTCGGCTGCCGGCGGCGAGTCCACGGCCCAGTCGATCGACTACGGCAATGGTACGGGCGACGTCAATCCCGAGGATATCGAGAATATTACGGTGCTCAAAGGCCCTGCCGCCACGGCGCTCTACGGCTCCGAAGCCGCCAACGGTGCCATCATCATCACCACCAAATCCGGCGAGGGACAGGACGGTACCGTGGCGGTGACGTTCACTTCGAATTTCGTGGTCGACCAGATCAACTCTTCGCCCGATCTGCAGTACGTCTACGGTCAGGGGTCGTCGAAGGGAACCGACGGTTTCCATTACGGCGATCCGGTGAACGGCGAAGGTTCGAGTACGCTCGACGTATCGTCGTGGGGCCCCAGGATGGACGGCACTCCCTATTACCAGTACTACGACGCGAACCGGGGCATCGGCGTCGACGAGAACGGTGTGCGCGTCAAGACTCCGTTCGTCAGCTACGGCAACTGGTTCAAGAACTTCTTCCAGACCGGATGGACGGCGACCAACTCGCTGACCCTTTCGGGCAAGATCAACAAGAACAATTCGATCCGTTTCTCCGTGTCGGACTACCGCTCGGAATCGATCGTGCCGAATTCGCCGTGGAGCAAGCAGTCGCTGTCGCTCAAGAGCCGCAACAAGGTCAACCGCTGGCTTTCGGTCGAAACGTCGCTGACCTATTACCGCAAGGACAACGACAACCTGCCCGTGATGGGCTACGGTTCCAGCTCGATCATGTATTCGTTGTGGTGCATGGCGCCCAACATCGACATGAACTGGGCCAAACAATACTGGTACCCCGGCAAGGAGGGCGTGCAGCAGGATGCGGACCTTTCGGGCGGCAAGAACAACCCCTATTTCGTCGCCAACGAGCAGCTCAACACGCTCGACCGCGACCGTATGTTCGGCAACACGGCGCTCAACCTGCACCTCTATAAGGGGCTTGACCTGATGCTACGCGGGGGTATCGACTTCTCGCGCGACCTGCGTACGACGCGCCATCCGAAAAGCTCCTACTCGCAGAAGTTCGGCATGTACAACGAGACGGAGTTGTCCTCGCTGCAGATTTCGACCGACTTCCTGCTCAAGTACGACCGGAGGTTAGGCGCCGGTTTCAACCTGACGGCCAACCTGGGCGGAAGCATCATCAACCGTTCGTTCGTCCAGACCTCGAAGACCGCCGAGCAGCTCAAGCAGGCCGGCGTCTATTCGCTGGCCAACTCGGTAAACCGCGTCAAGACCGACAGCTATGCCTACGAGCGCCAGACCAACAGCCTTTACGGTTTGGTGTCGCTTTCGTGGCGCGACGCCGTCTATTTGGACATCACGGGTCGCAACGACTGGTCGTCGACGCTGCCCATCAATAACAACTCCTATTTCTATCCGTCGGTTTCGGCCAGCGTACTGCTCAACGAACTGATCGACTTCGGTTCGGCGCGCGATGTGGTGAACCTGGTGAAGCTGCGCGGCAGTTTCGCGCAGGTCGGTAACGACACCAAGCCCTACCGGACGGGCAACTACCTCTCGACTTCCGACTTCTCGGGCAATTACTCGATTCCCCGCACGGCGGCCGATCCCCGGCTCAAGCCGGAAATCGTTTCCTCGTGGGAGGTCGGCGCCGACATCCGCCTGTTCCGCAGCCGCCTGAACATCGATGTGGCTTACTACGACGGCGAATCGAAAAACCAGATCGTGAGTATGCCCGTGAGCCACGCTTCGGGTACGGCCAACCTCTACGGCAATACGGGCCGCATCCGCAACTACGGTTGGGAGGTGGCCGCTACGGGAACGCTCCTAAAAACCAAGAACGTGCAGTGGAAAGCCTATGTGAACTGGTCGCTCAATCGCAATAAGGTGCTCGAACTGGGTGAAGGCGTCGATTCGTGGATCGTGGCCTCCTACTCGTCGCATGCCTACATGACCGCCTACGAAGGGCAGTCGCTTTCGACCATGTACGGCTTGGGTTACAAACGGGCACCCAAAGGGTCGTTCATCGTGGAAGAGGACGGTTCGCTGACCGACGTCAGCGGCAAGTTGGTGATCGACGAGAACGGCTATCCGCAGTATTCGGACGATTTGATGCGTATCGGCGAATGTATGCCCGACTGGAAGGGCGGTTTCGGCACGAGCGTCAAATGGAAGGGCGTGACCCTGTCGGTCGCCTTCGACGGACAGGTGGGCGGACACGTCTATTCCTACTCCAATGCCCTGTTAGGTTCGCGCGGTAAAGGCACGATGTCGCTGCCCGGACGTTACGAAGGGCTGGTGGTGGACGGTGTGAACCGACTCCCCGACGGCAACTACGTGCGCAATACCACCAAAACGGCCGACATCACCGAATACTACGGACTTGCTTACGCCTTCCAGAATGCCGAACAGAATTTCGTGAGCACGCAGTTCCTCAAATTGCGCGAGCTGCGCCTCGACTACGAATTTCCGAAAAAACTCCTGAACCGCACGGGCTTCATCAAGGGCCTCGTGGTGTCCGTCTACGGCCGCGACCTGTTCTGCTGGTCGGCGTTCCCCGGGTGGGATCCCGAAGGGGCGTTCATGCGGGGTGCTTCGGTCGTGCCGGGATTCGAAATCGCCCAGATGCCCGGAACGCGGGCCATCGGCGGCAGCATCAAGATCACTTTCTAACCAAGAAGAAACAGAACCATGAAAAATACCATCTTGAAATTTACGGCTGCATCCGTGCTGGCTCTCGTCCTGATGCCGGGGTGTTCCCGCTTCGAGGAGATGAACCGGAACAACAATGCGATGCAGACGACCAATGCCACGAGCTTCGTGCAGCCGATCACCTTCGGGTTCGAATATGCGCTGCTCAACCGTTCGTTCGACGTCAACTCGCAGCTCATGCAGTACACCGTGCAGGCGCAGACGAGTGCAGAGAAGATTTACAACTACCGGCTCAACAACTCCGTCATCAACTACTACTGGCAGAATATCTACCGCTGGGCGGGCAATGCCGAAGCCATGCGCGTGCAGGCCGGGAAGGACGGCGACAACACGGGCCTGGCACTCGCTTATATCCTGAAGGTGCTCACGCTGTCGCACATTACCGACGTTTTCGGCGACGCGCCCTACTTCGATGCGGGCAAAGGCTACACCGAGGGGAATTTCACGCCCAAATACGACAGTCAGAAGGAGATCTACCGCGATATGTTCGCCAAATTGGAACTGGCTAACGAGATGCTGGTCTCTGCGGCCGATTTCGATCCGATGGAGGATTACATGTACGACGGATCGGCCGCCAAATGGCGCAGGTTCGGCAACTCGCTCTACGTGCGCCTGCTGATGCGTGCCGCCCTGCGGGACGAGGCGGAGCAGGGCGGGGAGCGTCTCGATGCGGTTTCCAAACTCAACGAGATTTTCTCCAATCCGGACATTTATCCGGTATTCGAAAGCCGGGCGGATGCGGCGAACGTGAAGTTCGACAAAAATGTGAATGCGCAGTACACGCCGTTCCACGACATGCGGGCCGGATTGTGGAACGCCAACATGATCTGCGAACGGCTGATGGACGAGATGTACGACACAGGAGCCGGACTCAAAGACCCGCGCGTGCCGTTCTATTTCGACAAATACGTGGGCGTACCGACCCAGATCACCTACAACGAGCTGATGGGTTATTACGATACGGCGGGTCATTACAACCGCAAGGTGATCCAGGATCGTGACCATTTTGCCCTGATGAACTTCTCTGAACTTTATTTCATCCGGGCCGAGGCGGCTTACCGCAGCTGGATCGCAGGCACCCCGAAGGAGTATTACCGCAAGGCGGTGACGGAGGCCGTCATCGAATGGACGGACGATGCGGGGGCCGATCTAACGGCATTCCTGGCCAATCCGCGCGTATCGATCGATGCGCTTGAGGGCGAGGAGGTACTCGAACGGATCATGACCCAGAAGTGGATTTCGAATTACCTGGTAGGCATCGAGGCGTGGTGCGATTACCGGCGCACGGGCTATCCCGAAATGCCTATCAAGTCGCTGGCTGCCAACGACGGCATCCTGCCCACCCGTCTGCGCTACCCTTCGGACGAGGAGTTCCGTAACAAGACCCATTATTTCGAGGCGGTCAATGGCTGGCTCGGAGGTGTCAACAACATGACTACGAATGTGTGGTGGGCCGACCATACCAACAAACGCAAATAAAAGAGAAACCTATGAAAAAATCTGTTTTTCTGTGTGTGGCGGCTGTGGCGGCCATCTTCACGGCTTGCTCGACCGACGAGCAGGCGACGGCATATCCCGACAAGCTGGAAGTCGTGGTGACACCCGGATGGGACGCGACGAGGGGTATGACCAGTTCGAGCCAGACGGTGCGCGTCGCCGTGGCGCTCAATGTACAAACCGTGCACTGGACGGTGTCGTCCGACAGCGATTGGTGCGTGGTCGATGAGGAGGAGAACCATGTGGGCAGCGGCGAATTCACGGTGGAAGTGACCGCCAACGAGGATTTCGACATGCGCAAAGCAGTCGTTACGATTACTGCGGGCGCCTTCGTCCAGCGGATGTCGGTGGATCAGTCGGGCAACATCTTTATTCTCGACCGCATCTATTCGGTTGTGGCGGCGAATGACGCCGCAACGTTCGACGTCCAGGTGAAAACCCGCTCTGCATGGCAGCCGGTCGATTCGGAGTGGATTCACGGCGAGGTCGTCGAAAGGTCCGATCCCGACGAAAACGGGATGACCACTTCGACGCTGCGCATTCGCTGCGATGCCAACACGGCGAGCGCGGGACGTTACGGAACGCTGACGATCGAACCGACCGACGGCGTCGGTTACAGCACCGTGTACACGGTTTACCAATTCGGTTCCGACGTGCGTTTCGATGAGGAGAACCGGATCGAACTGGCGGCTCGCGACGGGGAGACCTTCCGCATCGCGGCCCCTTCCGAGACGGTCATGGGTATCGATTGCCCTGTCTGGGTGACTTATACGGAGGAACCCCTTGAAGAGGGTGTGACAGAGTATACGTTTTCGGTGACGGACAATATGAGCGACACGCGTTCCGACCGGGTAGGCGTGATTGAACTGACGATCAAGGATATTGCCGAGAAAACGGTGCTTCCGGCCGTACGCCAGGCATTTTATCCCGCGGGCGGCATCGTGTCGGGTGCGGGCCTGAAGATGTTCGCCGAAACGTTCAACGCCGGCGGGGATATTTCGGACTGGACGGTGGAAGGTTCCGTCGACAAGGTGCGGATTCTCGCCGATATCGACATGACCGATATCGAGTGGACGGCCATCGGTACCGCAGAGCGTCCGTTCGGCGGAACGATCGAGGGTAACGACCACCTGATCCTGAACTGGAACGCTTCGCAGCCGCTCTTCGGCTATTTGGCCGAAGGATCGGAGGTTAGCGGTCTCACGGTCGATGCGTCGTCGAAACTGACGGCGAAGGCGCTGGGAGCTGACGGCTATACGGCGTCTATCGCAGGTGTCAGCAACGGAACGCTCCGGAATTGCCATAACAAGGCTGCCGTGACGCTCGATGCCGATGCGACGACCGAAGGCTCTGTCGGTGTGGCCGGTGTGGTCGGTCGGGTCGGTGCTGCGGGCCGTGTGGAAGCGTGCTCGAACAATGCGCTCATTACCCTGGGCGACAAAGTCGTAGCCTATAAACTCTCCATCGGAGGTGTGGTTGCAGAAACGATGGCGGGAGCTGTTGTGACCGGTTGCGTCAACGAAGGGGCGATCGCGTCGAACGGCGCCACGCCCAAAGATGCGAAAGCGGGGCTTTACACGGGCGGCGTCGTGGGTTATGCCGGCGGTACGGTGGAGAACTGTTCGACCGAGGGCGGGAAAACAATCGCCCTGCGAATCCGTGCCGCTTATATGAGTTACACGGGCGGTGTTGCTGGCTGGGCGGAAGACGCCGTGACGGGATGCACCAACAAGCAGCCCGTTTCGATCGTTGCGAATCGCCTCAACGACGCTTGCCGCTACGTCTATGCCGGTGGTGTGGCCGGTAAGGCGATGAAGGTGCTTTCCGGCTCCAAAAACCGGGGAAATCTGAGTGCGGCTGCGATCTGCAAATTCGTCATCATGGGCGGTATCGTCGGTTCGGCCGACGGGGCGGTTTCGGATGTAGTGAATGCCGCTGCGATTTCGGTCCCGGGCAATCCCGGCGGTGCGGGCGGCCCTCTGGGGGAGGCTTTCTTCGGTCCCCGTTACGCGTATATCGGCGGTATTGCGGGCCAGGTGACGGCGGGCGGTTCGATCACCGGTAACGGCGAGACGACCAACTCGGGCGTCCTGTCCATCGAGCAGATGGAGTACGCCAGGACGGATATCGTTGCCGCAGGCGGGATCGTCGGAATGCACCTGGGAAACATCTTCAATACGGTCAATGAAGGTGCGGTGTCGGTGTCGGGAACGCCGGCTTCGGGCGCTCCCGCGTGGGAAGCCCGTTGTGTGGGAGGCATTGCAGGTTTGGTCGGGGAGATCGGCAAAGAACATTCGGGGGCTTCGGTTTCGGATTCGAAGAACCTTGCGGCCCTGAAACACGACCGGTTGGCGCGTTCGAACGCCATGCCCGTTTACGCAGGCGGCATCGTCGGATACGTGCTCCTGTCGGATTGCACGATTTCAGGCTGCACGAACGGCGGTAATGTGAACAGCGACTTTTACAACAACAACATTGAATACGACGGCAACGCAAAGGACAAACGAGCCAACTGTACGGGCGGTATCGTCGGTGCGGTCGTGTCGTCGGACGAACCCAATGCCGTTTCATCCTGTACGAACACGGGTGAACTGCTGGTTTACCGTGGGATGGCGGGCGGCGTGGCCGGTTACGCGCAGGGTACGCAGCTTACGGACTGCTCGAATACAGGCGGGTTCAATACGGCTAACCGCAACGGCCGCAGCGGCGGTATTGCAGGACAGCTCCACAACGCGCAAGCCGTGCGGTGTGTGAACCGGGCAATGGTCGTGGCGGATGGTACGGGCGATGCGAATCCCGCCAACCTGGGTGGTGTAGCAGGAGTTCTTTCCGACGGTTCCTCTCTGGCGGATTGCCGCCACTATGGCGTTGTTTTCGACCGCAACTATACGACTTCCACCGTCTGGGGCGGTGTTGCGGCCGTCACGGCGGCCGGAACCACGATCGACAACTGCGGTTTCGGCGGTATCTACCGGAAAAGTACGAACGCCACGACTTCGACCGAAGCGCCTGTTGCGCTTTCGGACGTGTGCGGCGATAAGAATTTCTCTTCGCAGTCGCCCAATTACCTCTGGGACGGAAAATAACGGTTAGTTGGTCGGGGACGGGGCGGACAGCTCCGTTCCGTCCCCGTTTTTAAGAAACACTTCGACGTATGATACGGAAAATAGGGATTATGCTACTGGCCGGGTGGCTTCTTGTCGCCTGTGCTGATAACGATAACCCGGGGTATGTCGATCCGGGGCCGGGCGGTAAGGATGTCACCGTAACCGGGAGGGTCGTCGACGAGCGAGAGTTGCCGGTGGAAGGGGTCGTCGTCAGTGACGGCCTGCTTACGACCGTGACCGACCGCAACGGTTATTATACGCTCGCCAGCGATCTCTCTCGGCGGCGTTTCGTGCAGGTGACGATCCCTGCCGGGTATGAAATCCCCGTAAAGGACGGTATTCCGCAGTTCTGGCAGCGGATTCCCGCAGGAGCGACTTCGTTGCGGGCCGACTTCTCGTTGCGGGCACGGAAGAAGGCGGCTTCACGCTACACGGTATTGATGACGGCCGATCCGCAGATTCGCCCGCGCGGCGCACGTTACGACAATTTCGCCTACCATTCGATCGACATGTACGACGATATGTGCCGCGATCTGCGCGAAACGGCCGCTTCGATTACCGACCGCCCCGTTTATTCGGTCTGCCTGGGCGATCTGGTACACAACGACATGTCGCTTTACCCGGAATACTGCAGGGGCATTGCGGCGTTCGACTTCCCGGTGTTCAACGTCATCGGCAACCACGACCATGTGCAGAACGCGGCGACGGACAACGAAGCCGTCCGCAAATTCGAGGAGTACATCGGCCCGACCTGCTACTCGGTCGACCTGGGCGAACTGCATTTCGTTTTCGTGGACAACATCATCATGAAGAACAACACGCTCGATCCGGCCAACCCGGGACTCTATCGGGAGGGGCTTGCCGACGATGTGTACAGTTGGCTGTGCAACGACCTGAAATACGTCGATCATAGCAAGATCATCATGCTCTGCGCGCACAGTTCGATGTTCCGCAAACCGGGATCGGAACCCGCCGAGAAAGACGTGCGCGGTCCCGACTATGCCGCGCGCCTGTCACAGTACCGCTATGTACACTCGTGGGCCGGGCATTCGCACATCAACTACAACCATGTCTATGCCGCCGAGCAGCCTTCGACGAAGTTCCCTAACATTGAGTCGCACATCCTGGCACGCTCGACGGGGGCTTTGTGGCTCAATGAAAAGTTATCGAGCGACGGTACGCCCCGCGGATTCGTCGTGCTCGATGTCGACGGCGACCGGATTCGCTGGTATTACAAGCCTTATGCCTACGAGAACGGCGAACCGTCGGGTCTCGGGCGCGACCTGCAAATCCGGGCCTATGCCCCCGGGACCTGCTACAACGACGGTTATGTGTATGCAAATGTCTGGAACTACGATGCCCGCTGGAGCGAGGTGAGTTATACGGACAGAGGAAAGGGTGGCGCGAAGATGACCCACATAACCGGTTTTGACGGCGCTTTTGCCAAGATGGCCGACCATTACAACACCTCGCAGACCACGGTGATGTTCGAACCTTTCAATACGTCCCACCTGTTCCGCATCCTGCCCTCCGAGGGCGCGACGTCGGCAACGGTCGAGACGACCGATCGCTTCGGTGACCGCTACACGGCGACGCTGGAGAGGTAAAAACCTGAAACCCGAACCATGAAAAAACTGATTTTAACACTCTTTGCCTCTGTGGCCGCGCTCGCCGTGACGGCTGGCGGCATCTCCACCGCCGCCGAGCTGATCGCTTTCGCCGAGGCGGTCAATGCCGGTGGCGACTTCTCTGCGTGGCAGGAGGATAACGGCGAAATCCACCTGAAGGCCGACATCGACCTGGGCAAGGTCAAACACTTCCCGCGCATCGACAATTTCGAGGGCGTGTTCGATGGGCGCGGCCATGCGATTCTCAACTGGAAGGCTGACGGCGGCCTGTTCCGCCTGGTGGCGGAGGGCAGCGTCGTGCGCAATCTGGTGATTGCGGCGAGTTGCTCGATGAAGGTGTCGGACGACGGCGACGATCCGCTCTACGCGGGCTTCGTGGCCGACGTGAACCACGGCACGCTGGAGCGCTGCGAAAACTACGGATCGATCGTCCACCGCTCGCCGCGCTCGCAGCATGACAACTATGTGGGCGGGGTCTGCGGCATGAACAAATACGTAATCATCCGTTGCAAGAACGGTGGCGGGATCTCATCGTCGGGTAACTGCCCGTCGCTTGCGCCCGACGCCGAGCCGCGCATGTACCTGGGCGGGGTGCTGGGCGGAAGTCTGGGCCGTTCGCTGCCGGGCGCTTTTGTCGCCTATTGCGAAAATACGGGGCGTGTGAACTATTCGGGCGCATTCGCGGTTGCGCAGGTGGGCGGCATCGTGGGCTACAACATGCGCGTGAAGGTCAAATATTGCATCAATGGCGGGGAAATCGTCTCGGCGGGCCGCAGCCTCACGGACAGTGACCGGCTGCTGCAGGAGCTGGTAGGAGGCATCTGCGGGATGGCGAAGGCCGACGTGATGCGCTGCGACAATTTCGGCGCCGTAACGACACGGGGCACGATTTACAGCGTCACGGCCGGCATCTGCGGCTCGGCGCACGACGCGATGACCGTCGGGGAGTGCGACAATTTCGCATCCGTGACCTCGATGAGCACCTACCAGGCTTCGGTCGGCGGGATCGTCGGCCTCTCGGGCCGCCCCGTCGTGATTTCGCACTGCCGCAACAAGGGAGCGCTGAAGTTCGACGGCACGAGCGTCGATCGCCGGACGACCGTGGGCGGCATCGTGGGCGATGTCTATGCAAAGAAAGCGGCCGTCTATGCCGCTTCCGTGCGCAGTTGCCGCAATGAGGGTGATGTCTACTGCGGCCTCGGAGAAAATACGCGCAACAGCGCCCGGGGGATGCACGCTGCGGGTATCGTGGGCTTCATCAACGGTAACGCGGCCGTATGCGCCGACGTGCGCGACTGCGTGAATACGGGCACGGTGCGCTCCGAATCTGGGCGAGCTGCCGGGATTTGCGGATTTGCGGGCTACTGCGACTTCGTGGGGTGCGAAAACCTCGGTACCGTTGAAGGCGAAGGGGTGCTGCTTGGCGGCATTCTGGGCGGTTTCGATAACGGCGCGGTGCGTGGATGCACCAACCGGGGCGATGTGCTGGCCGGAGCGAAAGGTCAGGCGGGCGGCATCGCCGCAACGACCTGGACTGCCGGAGAGGCCCTGATCGAATCGAGCCGCAACTGCGGCGTGATAAAAGGGCGCTTCGGCATGGCGGGGTCGATCCTGGGCGAAGGCCGCTCCGAAAGCGACCGCATCGAACGGTGCGGCATCGGCGGCGCCGTGGGCGTTCCGGCACAGAATCGCGAGATGGCTCCGAAAGTGGTTCCGGATAATTTCGATCCGTTCATCACGGGGCGCAATGTGGCAAAGAATAAAGCCACGGTCGACTGCGGGAGCTGTTATTACTGGGACGGAAACAACTAAAAACACAGACCGATGAAACGATTCCTAATCCTACTGGCGGTCCTGACGACCTGTTATACCGCCTTAGCTCAAACCCCGAACGTCACGGGCCGCGTGACCTCGACGGGCGGGCTTCCTATCGAAGGCGTGGTCGTGAGCGACGGCTTGAACTGCACGCAGACCGACGCCGAGGGGCGCTATGCGCTGCAGAGCGACCTGGCTCTGCGCAAATTCGTGTTCGTGTCGGTGCCGGCCGAATACGAGATTCCCGCGCAGCACGGCTGCCCCCGGTTCTTCCACCGCATCGACCGTTTCCAGACGGAGGTGAAGGCCGATTTCGTGCTCGAACCGCGCATGACACCCGCAGGGCATCACACGCTGCTCATGCAGGGCGACCCTCAGATCAAGAACTTCGGAGTCGACGGTTCGGCCGAGGCGTACCGCGACGTGGTGGTTCCCGACATGATCCGCATGCGCAAGACGATCGAAACACCCTGCTACGGCATCAACCTGGGCGATCTGGTCTACAACGACATGAACGCCTACAATGCCTATCTCGACCATACGGAGCGGGTGGGGGTGACGACCTTCAACGTCATCGGCAACCACGACCACGACCAGACGACCATCCTGAACGATTCGCTCGGCACGGTCTACTTCGAGATGTATCTCGGCCCGACGTGCTATTCGGTCAATATCGGCAACATGCACTATGTCTTTGTGGATAACATTCTCTACGGACGTGCGGACGCTTCGAAGTCCTACGAACTGGGCCTGAGCGACGAGATCGCCCGCTGGCTGCAGCAGGATCTGAGCTATGTGCCCGAAGGCAAGACCATTATGATCTGCGCGCATTCGCAGATGTTCAAAAAGCACGCGAGTTTTTCGACCCGCAACAGGAACTATCCCGTTTACCGCGACGAGTTGCTGCGATTCAAAAACGTCTACTCGTGGGCGGGGCACAACCACCACACGTATATCTACAACTACAACCGCTCGGAGCAGATGAAGATCGACAACCTGACGGCCGTGACCGTCACCCGTTCGACGGGTTCGCTGCGGCTGAACAAGCACCTCAATAACGACGGTACGCCGCAGGGCTACCTGGTGGTCGATGTCGACGGCGACGACGTGTCGTGGTACTTCCATGCGTGCGGCAGGGAGCGCGGTTACCAGATGCGTCTCTACTCCCCTGCGCGCACCGAAAGCGAGTATGTGCTGGCGAACATCTGGACCTATGACGACGCCTGGGGACCTGTGGAGTGGTGGGAGAACGGCGTGAAAGTCGCGCAGATGGAGCCTTGCGAGGAGTTCGATCCCGACTATGTCGATCTCTATGCGACGGTGACCGACAAAACCACCCGCAAATACTGCAAGCCGGCCAAGTCGTTCCATATGTTCCGGATCAGGCCTTCGGCCGGCGTGACGGGAGGCGAGGTGCGCGTGACGGATCGCTTCGGTACGACTTATACGGAATCTGTAAACTGGTGAAACGATGATAATGATTCGACTGAAATACATGCTGCTGGGCCTTGCGGTGCTGTTGTGCACGGGCGCGGCGCCTGCGCAGCAACTTCGGCTGCCCGCAGTAGTGGGAGACAATATGGTGCTCCAACAGCAGACAGAGATAAATGTTTGGGGCTGGGCCGCACCCGGCGCGAAGGTCGAGGTGCGCGTCAGTTGGGCGGATCGTCCCCTGCGCGCGAAGGCCGCTTCCGACGGGGCGTGGCAGGTCGTGGTGGCGACACCTGCCGCCGGGTTTGATGCGCAGACGATCGCGGTCAGTTCGGGCGACGAGCGGATCGTGCTGCGCGAGGTGCTGATCGGCGAGGTGTGGCTCTGCGCCGGCCAGTCGAACATGGAATTCCCCGTGAAACAGACGACCGACGTGGTGAATGACCTTGCCAAACCGATGAATCCGTATATCCGTCTTTTCTGCACGGGTCGCATTGCGGCTGCCGGGCCTCAGCAGGACATTTCGGGGGTGGGATGGACGCGCTGCAACCGCGACGATCTGGCCGTTTTTTCGGCCGTCGGCTACGCCTTCGGGCGGGATTTGCAGCAGGCGCTGAACGTTCCCGTGGGGCTGATCGACGCCTCGTACGGAGGGACGTATATCGAGGGCTGGGTGTCGCGCAGCGTGATCGAACGCGATGCGCAGATCCGGGCGGATGCCGCAGCGATTTCCGACAAATGGGCTGGCCGTGAATGCCACCTCTACAACGCCAACATCGCGCCGGTCGAAAAGACCACCGTCGCCGGTACGATTTGGTACCAGGGTTGCAACAACGCTACATCGGAGGCATATGACCGCTACGGACACAGCCTGGAGCTGCTGATCGCCGACTGGCGCGCGCGGTTCCGCAATCCGCAGATGCCGTTTTATGTCGTGCAGATCGTGCCCCATGTCTACGACGGACTGCGCGGAGCGCTCGTCCGTGAGGCGCAGGCCGAGGCCGCTCGTCGAATTCCCGGTGTCGAAGTCGTCGTGACGAACGACCAGACCGACCGTTACGGGGATATCCATCCGCGCAATAAGGCGGTGATCGGTCGCCGGCTGGCCGGCTGCGCGCTGGGCGGTCATTACGGAAAGCCGGTACGGTTCCGAAGTCCGGTCTTCGACCGCATGCAGATCGAAGAAGACGGTATTCGTGTGGCGTTCAGCGAACTGCCTGCTACATTGACTGACAAGGGCGAGCCGTTACGCGGCTTCGAGGTGTACGGACGCGATACCGCCGGTCGGATGCAGTGTTTCCGGGCGGAGGCCCGCATCACCGAATCGTCCGATGCCGTGGTGGTGTCGGCGGAAGGTGTCGAAGAACCGCTGGGCGTGCGGTATTGCTTCAGCGAGGAGGTTGGGAATCTCTTTTCCGCAGAAGGATTGCCCGTGGGGCCGTTCCGCACGGATCGGGATAATAAGGTCGGACCGGCTCCGATGCCTGTCGGCGAGGTGCAGCCCGCGCCCGTGCGTTTCGAAGGCACGGGGTATGTAAAGGTACCGCTCGAGCGGGGTGTGAAGATGTGGCCGAACCTCGGCAGCCGGCTGGATTATTATCCCTCGGAGTTCGAGGGCTTCTCGCTGATGACCTGCCCCAGCGTGCGCAAGGGGCGTAAGTCGGCCGGAGGAACGGTGACGGCGCTGGCCGACGGCAGGGTGTACATGCTGGCCCGCCTGCGTCCCGACATGTACGAATACGCCCGGCAGTACGGGTGGAAGTATGTGCCGCACAACCTGGTGCTCGCCCGCTATGAAAACGGACGTCCGCACAGCGGCCAGGTGATCCTTTACACCGATGTGGTGAAAGGGGAGATCCTGCAACTGCCGGTTGTGACCGATGCCTATTCGGTGATGCTGTTGGGCAAAGAGATCGAATATGTGGAACAAAATAAAATGCAGCATGATGAAAAAGTTGTGAAATAATCGTTTCGGAGCGCGGGATAAGACTTTGTGGAATACATTCGCGCCCGAAAAATGAATTGCATAAATAACGCATGTTTCATTCCGTAGACGCATATTTCGAATATACCGAAAGGGAGGTGAAGGAGGTCTTTACGACGCTTTATCCCCGTTTGTGCGCCTATATCAACGGAGTGACCAACCGGGCGGGCGTGGCCGAGGACATCGTGCAGGAGGTGTTTTACAAGTTTCTCAAGCGTCGGCCTTACCTGAGCCGGACGAAAGTGGCGGCCTACCTCTTCTCGATGGCCCACAATGAATGTCTGAACCTGCTGCGCCGCAACAAGATTCTGTTCAATACCATCGATCTGGATCGGCTCAAAGAGTCGCGGGTGTGGGAGACGCTCGCCATGCGCGACTTCCTGGACGCTCCCAACGATTCGCCGATGTCGACTCTGCTGATCGAAGAGGTGTTGAAGCTGTGCAGCCAACTGCCGCCTCAGACCGCGCACGTGTTCCGCATGAGCCGCATCGAAGGCATGACCAACCGCGAAATTGCGGCGGCACTGAACATTTCGCAGCGGACGGTCGAGAAGCATATCACGCTGTCGATCGCCATTTTCCGCAAATCGCTCCCGTACGGAGGCGTTTGATACAGGCGGAGCGGAATCCGCCGGACTTTGAAAAACTAACTCGAATAAGAACCGATATGAAGAAACTCATTCTATTGTTTGCCGCTGCGGCGGTCACGGCGCCGACGGTGCCGGCTCAAACCTTTTCGGCGGCGACATACAACGTGCGCCAGTTCAACGAGAAAGACATCGCCGACGGCAACGGCTGGCAGCAGCGCGTGCCGGTCATTACGTCGCTCGTACGTTTTCATGATTTCGATATCTTCGGAGCACAGGAGATGTTCCACCACCAGGTACAGGACATGCTTGCAGGGCTGCCCGGCTACGACTATACGGGCGTCGGACGGGACGACGGGGCGACCGAAGGCGAGTATTCGGCCGTGTTCTACAAAACCGACCGGTTCAAACTGCTCGAATCGGGCCATTTCTGGCTCTCGGAAGACCCTTCGCGTCCGGTGAAGGGCTGGGATGCGAAGTATGTGCGCATCTGTTCGTGGGGTCGATTCCTCGACCGGAAGAGCCGCGAAAAATTCTGGTTCTTCACGCTGCACACCGACCACAAGGGGGAACGGGCACAGCAGGAGAGCTGCCGGCTGGTCGTCCGCAAAATCAGGGAGATGTGTCGCGGAGAGCGGGCGATCCTCACGGGCGATTTCAACGTGGGCGAGACCAGCGAAAGCTACGCCGTGCTGCGCGATTCGGGGATTCTGACCGACACGTTCGACCTGGCGGAAATCCGCTATGCGTGGACGGGTACCGAAAACGGGTTCGATCCCGACCGCCGCACCTTTCGTCACATCGATTACCTTTTCGTCACGCCAGGCTTCCGTGTGCTGCGCTACGGAATTCTTACGGACACCTACCGCACGGAGGAGACCGCCGGCGGACAGACCAAGTTCCGTGCCCGCACGCCCTCCGATCACTTTCCGGTGCAGGTCGAACTGGATTTTTCGAAACGGTGATCTCCGCGTTGAATCCGTTCCGGTAAAAAATGATTTATCCAACCCAAACACAACGTAATGAATCTAATTTCTTTCTTTCAGAAGAGCCGCCCCTCCGCGCCGTTCACCGGTGACGACGGGGCGTGCAGGAAGCTCTACAAAAAGCTGCGGTGGCAGAGTTTCGTGGCCGGGACGGTCGGTTACAGCTTCTACTATGTCTGCCGCACGAGCCTTAACGTCGTGAAGAAACCCATACTTGAAAGCGGTGCGCTCGACGCCACGCAGTTGGGCATCATCGGCTCGGCGCTGCTGTTCGCTTATGCCATCGGCAAGTTTGTCAACGGATTTCTCTCCGACCACAGCAATATCAAGCGCTTCATGGCTGCGGGCCTCTGCGTCTCGGCCGTCGCCAACCTGCTGGTCGGTGCACTGGGATTCGCCAACGGCGTGGGCGTTGTCGGCAACATGACGCTTTTCGTCGCCTTCGCCGTGATGTGGGGTGTCAATGGCTGGTCGCAGTCGATGGGCGCACCCCCGGCGATCATCGCCCTTTCGCGCTGGTATCCGCTCAGCAAGCGCGGCACCTATTACGGATTCTTCAGCGCCAGCCATAACCTCGGCGAGTTCCTTTCGTTTCTCTTTGTAGGAGCTATCGTCGGGTATTTTGGCTGGCAGTGGGGATTCGTCGGATCGTCCGTGGCCGGGGTGCTGGGCGTAGTGGTGATCGTCCTGATGCTCCACGATACGCCCGAATCGAAGGGCCTTCCCCCGATCGAGGTGTTGACCGGCGAGGAGACCCCCGAGCAGAATCATGACCACGGTTCGACCTCCGATCTGCAACGCTCGGTCATCCGCAATCCGTTTGTCTGGATTCTCGCCCTTTCGAGTTCGTTCATGTACATCAGCCGCTATGCCATCAACGGCTGGGGTGTGCTTTTCCTGCAGGAAGTCAAGGGCTTCTCGCTGGCGACGGCCACGCAGATCATCTCGGTCAACGCGCTGCTGGGCATTGTCGGCACGGTCTTTTCGGGCTGGCTGTCGGATACCTTGTTCCACGGACGGCGCAATGTACTGGCTTTCGGATTCGGCGTGCTGAACACCATCGCCCTGTGCCTGTTTCTCTACTCGGGCGACAGCATGTTCGTCAACCTGCTGAGCATGATGCTCTTCGGTATGGCGATCGGCGTGCTGATCTGCTTCCTCGGGGGACTGATGGCCATCGACATCGTGCCGCGCGAAGCCACGGGCGCCGCGCTGGGAATCGTCGGTATGGCGAGCTACGTGGGCGCCGGGTTGCAGGATATCGTCAGCGGTTGGCTCATCAATTCGGGGAAAACGGTTGTTGACGGGGTTCCGACCTACGATTTTAGCGCTGCCATCATTTTCTGGATCGCTGCTTCGGCGCTGTCGTTCATCCTGGCCCTGTTCGTGTCCAAACGGCCTCATATCCGGAATTAACCTGCTGATGAACCTTTTATTCCGATATTTTTTTGCTGATATCCGTTTTGGCAGTTACGGTGTAAACCGATATGCAGTTTAACCGCCCCACCCCGTTTAGTTGCTGACCTTCGCCGAATTGCCGATCGGAGCCGTGAAGCCCGCAGGGTGGCTCCAGGAGTAACTTGTGCGGATGCGCGACGGCATGACCGGACACTTCGACTCGCTCTATCCGCAGGTCGTGGGGCCGCGCAACGGCTGGTTAGGAGGCGAGGGTGACATATGGGAATGCGGGCCGTACTTGCGTCCGTTCTCCACTCCCCACGAGGATACGGACATAGTTTACGGGCTTTATACGGCACGACGCTGCGGATCGCCAAATTCCCGGTAAGCTGGTACCTTTCCGAACTGCAGAAGCACAGGAAAAGGGAGCACTTCGCGAAGTGCTCCCTTTTCACTGGTCCCTTTTCCGCCGGTGCCGGCCGGTCCGTATCCGGTTATTCCTTGTTCAGGCTTTTGTCCAGATACATTTTGAGTTCACGCGGCATGACCGGTTTGGTTATGAACCCGTTACAGCCCGCTTCTTCGGCGATGCGCCTGTCGGTGTCGAACGCATAGGCCGTTTGCATGATTACCGGTAACGTCTTGGAAAACTTACGGATCTCTTTGAGTGCCTCGATTCCGTCCATAACAGGCATTTTTATGTCCATCAATACTGCATCGGGGTGTTTTTCCAAGGCGTATTCGACCGCTTCCTTACCATTTTTCGCCCAGTAAAGTTCATACTCCTTACGGAGGATAATTTCCAGTAACTTGTAATTGCTTTCGACATCTTCTGCAATCAGGATCAACGGTTTGCGGTCTGGTGCTCCCAATGTGTTGTTATTGTCAGTCATTATTGTGAATGTGTTCTTCGTACAAATATATAGAAATTTTCTGGAAAACCAATAGGTGCCATCAGCGTCGGAAATTCCCCGTCCATTCGCGTATGTTCGAGCAGTTGTCTCCGATTTCCAGTCGTATCCGGTGCAGGTCCCCGGACGGTGCATCGGTAAACGGCACCTTCAAGATTCCCTGCACGGGATAGCGGTCGCAGGGCGTCCACCGGTCGTCGATGTACACCGTGCAGGAGGCGATACCTGAAAAGTTGTCCCCGATCCGAAACCGTAACGCTCCCGATTTGGAGAGGTCGCCTTCCGGTTTGAACAGGGGGGTGACGGTCGGTGCCGTAGTGTCGGCCACGATGAACAGGTCGCCTGTGGTGCGCGTGCGGGCTGTCACACTTCCGTCGGCGTAACTGCCCCCGACATAGACGGTTCGACCCCGGAGGTTGCGCGTGGCCAGTGTGACATGGGGTTGCAGCAGCGGCGGAACGTAGGCACGGATGGATACGGTGATCGGTTTGTGCAGGGGTGTGGTCGCGTCGAAGATCCGGTAGGCGGGCGACAGAACCTGAATGGTGCTGTCGTTGTCATGTGTCGCCGGACGGCGTTCGGGGCGGCAGTAGCACGATTCGTAAAGGGCGCCTGCCGGAATGCGGGCGGTCAGTTCCCTGTCCAGACGCAGGGTGTGGGCTTTGTCGCGGTGAAGGGCGGTAAACGTGGAATCCCGCAGTGCCCGGAACGTTTCGAGGCGTCCGCAGACGGTGAATTCCAGGCGCGAGCGGTTGCCGCAGTCGTCTTCCGCCTCGATCCGAAGCCGTTTCCGATCGCCAGGGGCCAGGCGCAGCGAACCCCGGTCGCGCGCCGTGGGGCAGAAACAGCCGGAGCCGCCCTCAGGCAGCGCCAGGCGGATCACCTCGTTGCGCGATGTGATCTGTATGGGATAATAGGAGGCGGTGTTGCAGTAGCGCGACAGGTCGAAGGTGAAGCCGTCCATGCGATATTCGAACCGTTTCGCGCTGTCCGCCTCCAGGCTCATGCGGTAGATTCCGAAGGTGTTTTGCACGTCGTTGCGGCGATCGGTGGCCTCGACCACGAAATAGCCGTTACGACCCACATCCACCGGTTCCCTTTGTGCGAGGCGGTAGGTTGCGGAATCGGTTTTCACGGCGTCATAGCTTTGCGGGGCGGCCGGTACGGGGATGCCGTCCAGCGTATCGACCTCGATGTAATGTATGCGCACGAACAACGGGGGAATCGTGTCTTTGGGACGGATCACCCCCTGCTTCACCACGTTGAGGGTACGCTGTGTCGGGGTATCGCGCAGCTCGAAGTGGAGATGGGGACCGAACGACGAGCCGCTGTTGCCCGAAAAAGCGATCACGTCGCCCTGCCGGACGCGGAACCGCCCGGCTGCGGGATAGAGCTGTACCGCATTTTTGCGCTGCCGGCACCGTTCAGCGAGCACATACTCCTCCAGATCGTTGCGGAAGCGGGAGATATGGCCGTAAACCGCCGTCACGCCGTTATCGAGCGTGAGGTAAAGCGCACGTCCGTAGCCGCCCGGCGTGACGCCGATGCGCGAGACATACCCGTCGGCCACCGCCACCAGGGGTTTGCCCTCGACGCCGTCGGTCTTGATGTCGATGCCCGAGTGAAAATGGTCGGAGCGCATTTCGCCGAAGTTGGCCGAGTAATAACCCGCGACGTGAAGCACGGGATAGACATAATCCGCCGGATCGAGTGTCTGCGCGACGGATCGGGCGGGGAAAATCAGTGTAGCCGCAAGAGCAGCGGCCGTCAGAAAATATCGTTGCATTCGTCCGTTTCTTTTACCTGGCCTGCGACGGCTTCCGTCACCGTTTCGAAGTCGTAGCCCAGCGAAAGTCCGTAGCGCATCAGTTTGGTGCGCAGTTCGTGGGGTGTCGTGTACTTGACCGTCCGGGCCTTGCGTGCGAGCTGCGTGCGCAGGCGCTCGGTCATCCCTTCGCGGTCGGTCTGCTCCAGCGCCCGGTCGATCGTCGCCCGGTCGATGCCTTTGCGTTGGAGTGCGGTGCGGATTTTGTATTCGCCCCACCCGCTCAGGCGCAGTTTCTCGCGCACGAAAGCCCCGGCGAAACGTTCGTCGTCGATAAAACGCTGTTCGACGAGTTTCGCCAGCACGGCCTGCCTTTCCCGCGCCTCGACACTCCAGGTGCCCATCAGCCGCAGGGCGTCGCACGACGACTTTTCGGCGCGGGCGCAAAGCCGCTGGAGGGCCGCAAGAGCCTCTTCGGGCGTTTTCGGGCGTTTTACCCGAGGCGGCTGCATAGGATGCGGGGTTTGTCGTACATATCTTTTTTCAGTACGATCCGTTCGTAACCTTCCGCCGCCAGCAGGGTGCGCAGCGCTTCGGCGGCATGTTCGTAGATTTCGAACCAGAGGGCGCCGCCCGGAACGAGCATTTCCCGCGCCGCGCGGGCGATGGCCCGGTAGAAGAGGAGCGGATCGTCGTCCGGTACGAACAGTGCCAGACCCGGTTCGAACTCTTTTACGTTGATGTGCATGGCTTCGCGGTCGCCCTGCGGCACATAGGGCGGATTGGATACGATCACGTCGAACCGCTCCGGAAAAACGTCCGCGAGGCCGTGCAGGGCATCGGCCCGGCGCAGGGTGACGTGCAGGCCCGTGCGGCGGCTGTTTTCGGCCGCTACGGCAAGCGCCGCTTCCGAGATGTCGGCAGCGAAGAGTTCGGCACGGGGAAGCCGCTTTTTGAGTGCGAGCGCGATGCAGCCGCTGCCGGTACCCACGTCGAGAATACGGCCGGCTGCAGGGTGGGCCTCAGCTACGGCCCCGACCAGTTCTTCGGTTTCGGGACGGGGAATCAGCACGCCTTCGCGCACGGCGAGATCGAGTCCGCAGAATTCGGTGCGCCCCGCGACATATTGCACGGGGCGGCCTGCGGCAAGCTGTTCGACCGCGTCGTCCAGTGCCTCGATTTCCAACGGGGCCGAGAGGTCGCTGAGCAGCGCGCAGCGTGGCAGCCCCGAGAGTTCCGCTACCGCAAGCAGGGCCACCGAACGGGCTTCGCGCGCTCCGTAGAGAGGGGCGAGACGATCGGCGATACGGAGGATTGTTTCCCGGCGTGTGGTCATGATCTGCGTGTGAGGTCGGCCAGGGCGATTGCTATGGCGGCTTCGACGACTACCGCGCCGCGCAGGGCGACGCACACGTCGTGTCGGCCCCGGATCGTAAGCGGTTCGATCCGGTTGGTGGCGAGGTTGTAGGTGAGTTGTTCGCGCCCGATGCTGGGTGTGGGTTTCACGGCCACACGCACGACGAGTTCGTTCCCGTTGGTAATGCCGCCGTTGATGCCGCCGGCATTGTTGGTCGCCGTGCGCCCCTCGAAGTCCACGATCGGGTCGTTGTTCTCCGAACCCCGGAGCCGGGAACCGGCAAAGCCGCTGCCGAATTCCACGCCTTTCACCGCCGGTACGGAAAAGAGCAGGTGGGCGATGACACTTTCCGCCGAGTCGAAGAACGGCTCTCCCAGCCCTGCGGCGAGGCCCTGTACGCGGCATTCGATCACGCCGCCCACCGAGTCCTGATCGGCGGCGGCGCAGCGCAGCACTTCGGCGAACTGCGTCGGATCGGTGCAGCCGCCGATTTCGGTCAGGCGGGTGTGGAACGTGACTCCGGGCAGCATTTTCTTGGCGACGACGCCCGCCGTGACCAGCGTGAGCGTGAGCCGGCCCGAGAAGTGTCCCCCGCCTCGCGGATCATTGAATCCGGTGAATTTGTGGTAGGCGACCAGATCGGCGTGCGACGGCCGATAATGGCGGGTCACGGTGGCGTAATCCTGTGAATGGGTATCGTTGTTGGTGAATTCGATGGTCAGGGGGGCTCCTGTCGTGTGTCCCTCGTAAAGCCCCGAGAGGAAATGCGGAGTGTCCTTTTCACGGCGCGGGGTGGTGCCCGGCGTTCCCGAGCGGCGGCGCGCCAGGTCGGTTTCGAAATCTTCGTCCGTGATCGACAATCCTGCGGGAACCCCGTCGATCGTGACGCCGATCTGCGGGCCGTGAGACTCGCCCCAGACGGCGAGCCGGAATTGATGTCCGAAGGTATTCATATGTTTTGCAATTCAAATGATTAGTTGTTAGGTGGATGCGCGGTTTCTACCGTGAGGTCCGGATTTTTTCAAGGTCTTCGAAGAATCCGGGGTAGCTCTTGGCGACGCATTCGGCTCCTTCGATGACCACTTCTCCCTCCGACCGCAGGGCCGCGACGGCCAGCGACATCGCCATGCGGTGATCGTTGTGACTCGATACCTTTCCGCCGCGTATCGTTCCGCCGCGTATCGTCATCACGTCTTCGGTGCCCGTATCGACCTCGATACCCAGTTTGCCATACTCTTCGCGGATCGCTTCCGCGCGGTTGCATTCCTTATATTCCAGGCGCGAAGTGCCCCGGATGACACTTACCCCTTCGGCTGATGCGGCCAGTGCGGCCAGCGCGGGAAAGAGGTCGGGGCAGTGCGTTGCGTCGAATTCGAAGGCCCGCAGAGGCCGCCGGGAGGCCGTTACGGCGTTTTCCTCGTCCACAAGTGCCGCCCCGGCCCGTACCAGGGCTGTGCAGACGGCCGTATCGGCCTGCCGGGAGAGTCTCGATATGTTCTCCACGCGCACTTCGCCGGCGACGGCTCCCGCTACCAGCAGCATCGCCGCAGCGCTCCAGTCGCCTTCGATGTTGAAATAAGCCGGGCTGTAATGCTGCCCTCCGGGAATGTAGAACTCCTCGTAGTCGTTGTGGCAGATCTCCACCCCGAAACGGGCTGCCGTATCGACCGTCATATCTAAATAAGGTGTCGAGACGGCATCCTGTACATGGAGCGTGCTATCGTGCTTCGCACACGGCAGCGCCAGAAGCAGACCCGTGACGAACTGCGACGAAACCGATCCGTCCACAGCGATCTCCCCTCCGTGCATCGGGCCGCATACTTCGATGGGCAGGTAGCCTTCGTTATCACGTACACGCACGCCCAACTGCCGCAGAGGTTCCGACATCATGCCCATCGGACGGCGGAGCAGCGTACCCTCGCCCCGGATGGTGACGGGCTTGTTCCAAAGTGCGGCCAGCGGCGTGAAAAGCCGGGTCGAAAGCCCCGATTCCCCGACGTGGAGGATGCTTCCCGGGGGCCGCAGACCGCCCTCGACCGATACCGAATCGGCGCCGAGAACTTTTGTGCAGGCCCCGAGGGCTTCGATGCACCTCAGGGCCGAACGCGTGTCGTCGCAGAACTCGATGTTCCGCAGCACGGACACTCCTTCGGCCAGCAGCGAGGCGGCTAAAGCCCGTTGGGCGTAACTTTTCGAGCAGGGGGGTGTCAGTGTTCCTTCGACGCTCCCCGATGAAACGGTTTTATCCATTTTTACCGTATGATGGATCAGGACGGTTTGATGCCGTCCCGTTTTGATTTTCAATATGAATTCTTAATTCTTTTTAGCGGCGTCGGGATTGTTCTTCATCTCCTGCGTCATCTGGTGGCTCTTCTTCAACTCGAAGTGCTGTCCCAGATAGACTTTGCGGACCATCGGGTCGGCAGCCAGCTCCTCGGCCGATCCGGTTTTGAGGATCTTGCCTTCGTAGAGCAGGTAGGTGCGGTCGGTGATGGCCAGCGTCTCGTCGACGTTGTGGTCGGTGATGATCACGCCGATATTCTTGTGCTTGAGCGTGGCGACGATCGACTGGATGTCCTCCAC
>DBFWKV010000034.1:0-19108 GCA_048465795.1 Alistipes sp. | reverse complement strand
ACCGCAGTGAGGTTTCTTCATTTATTTAAGTTTGGGTTAGTAGTTTTTTGGAGGGCAATCCTCCGAAGGCGGAAAGCAATCGTGAGATTCCTTTCCGTTTTTTTTATGCCGTCAAGTCTCTGCCTTCCCGGAAAACCCCTTTCGGCCGGTTCCCATAGGAAGGACAATCCGTCAAGCCCGGAGGCAATCTTAAGATTCTTTCCGTTTTTTCAGTTCCGCAAGCGGGCACCCCCGAGAAAACTTTGTCGGCCTGCGAGCGCAGGAAACTCCGGAGGGGTTGTTGGTGTGGAGTTTTCCCCGAAACACACAACTTCCCCTCCGGAATGTCAAAAGCTGGACTTATTCGACTATTTTTGCGACAGGGTATATCCTATAAACCCGGCTTGTATTGTTGAATCTAAAATTTGACGAACGATGAAAAAATGGTTATGGATGTGTGTCGCCGCTCTGGCGGCAGGCTGCAGCGACGACGACGCGACGAACGGCAGCGGAAAAGGGGATGCGCAGAGTACGCTCCCGGAAGATGTGGCGCTGGACGGACTCACCGTCGCCTCGCTGACGTATGATTCCTGCGATGAAACGAACGACATCTACTTTCTGACGCTGGCCACCGACGGAGAAGTTTTGTCCGGGCAAGGCTCCGGCGCGTACGTCCGGTTCAAACTCCGCGTGGCGAGGGACACGCCGCCCTTCGGACGCTATGCGCTCGGTACAACCGACGCGGAGCGGGTCATGACCGAAGGCGACGATGCCAGCCGGTATTGCGCACTGGCGAACGGTGCGGTCACGGCGCAGGCTCCGTTGTGCAGCGGCCAGCTCACGCTCTCGAAAGTTCCGGGTAAAAAGCCCGCTGATACACGTTACTACGTCGCCTTCGCGGCGGGCGACGACGCCAGGACCCCGCACACGGTTTCGGGCATCTATTCCGGACTGCTGACCCTCACCGAAAAACCGGGCGAAACCCTCCCGAACACGACCTACGTGCTGGCCGGGGTCTCGGGATACGCGCAGGAATACAGCTATACCTCGTGGGGTGTCGACTTCGACAGCGCCGATTTTACCAAACACCTGGCGATCTTCATGCTCAACGCAGGTCCCGGAATCGGCGAAGAGGAGGGAATCCCGGCAGGCGTCTACACCATTGCCGAGGACGACGCTCCGTTCACCGCCACCTGGATGACCTACGACGACGCCTCGCAGGACATTTCGATGCAGGATCTGGTCGAAGGCACGGTGACAATCGAACGCAGCGGGGACGACTACAAAGTCACGGTCGACGCAATCGACTACGACGACGCGGTGTTCAAGGCCGATTTCGAAGGCAAATTCTACTACGAGGACACCTCCGACCGCCGTACGTTCGACGCCCGCGAGGTGTATGCCGTCTATTACGGCCCCGTAGCCGGCGGAACGGGCTGGTACATCACGCTGGTCGACCGGGGCTACCTCACCACGGGCGACGCCGTGGGCAACTACTACTACGGTTCGATCCTGCACCTGGACCTGGTGGCCGAAGGAGCGGCCGCTTTCTCGGACGGGCTTCCCGAAGGCACTTTCCGGGTGCTCGACAGTCGCAGCGGAATCGGCATTTACGGCGGCACGGGCAGCGACTGCACCTCGTTCCTGACGGAATATTTCAGCGGCATCCCCACCGTGTGCAAACTCACGGGCGGCAGCGTCCGCATCACCCGCCACGGCGAGCAGACGACCCTCGTGCTCGACGGGGTCGAGATGGCCGGGGACATCACCTCGCTCCAGGGCATCTACACGGGAAAAGTGCAGTATATCGACGGCCGGGAACAGTAACGGCCCGCAGAATCAGGCGGCAGCGACGGAAGGATTTTCCGCCGCAGTAGCTTGTTCCGCTCGGGAACATGCGGAGGGGGGGGGCAGCCCGATCCAAAAAAAACGACTCGACAGGCTGCTGCGGCACGAGATATGAATATCCGCAGGGAAAAACGCACGTTGTCATGGCAAAAAACAAAAACATCACCACCACCCAGCTCGCACTGATGACTGCTGCCGCAGTCATCAGCCTGCGGGGCCTGCCGATGATGGCCCAGGAAGAGCTGACCATGTTCTTCTACATCTTCTTCGCCACGTTCCTGTTTCTGATCCCTGCGGCGCTCGTGGGTGCCGAACTGGGCAGCGCCTTCGCCGAGCGCGGCGGCGGCGTGTACAGTTGGGTCAAGGAGGCTTTCAACAAGCACATGGGCTTCGCCGCGATTTTCCTGCAATGGATTCAGAACGTCGTGTGGTACCCCACCGTGCTGGGGTTCGCCGCCGCGTCGATCGCCTACCTGATCGGCAAACCCGACCTGGCGCAGAACGGTCTCTACGTCGGCCTCTTCTCCATCGGCATGTACTGGCTGGCCACGGCCGTCACCCTGCGCGGCACGTCGGCGATCTCGGGCATCACCTCGAAGGGATTTCTCGTCGGTACGGTGCTTCCGGGCATCGTGGTGATCGTGATGGCGATCGTTTGGATGGCGACCGGCAACGGCGTCGCCTTCGAACACATCCCCGCAGACGTAAGCCAGGTCGTGAACGTCGACACGCTCCAGCACGTCCACCCGCGCGTATTTCCCCACATTACGGGCATGAGCGACATCGCCTTCCTGGCGGGCATCCTGCTGCTCTTCGCCGGCGTGGAAGTACACGCCGTACACGCCCCCGAGCTGAAGGAGCCACAGAAGCAGTTCCCCCGGGCCATGTTCCTCGCGGCGCTGATCTCCTTCGCCCTCTTCACACTGGGCGCACTGGCCGTGGCGATCATCCTTCCCTACGACCAGATCAACCTGCAGTCGGGCCTGTTCACCACCTACCAGATCGTCTTCGAGCACTACCACGTGGGCTGGCTCTCGAACGTCATGGGACTGCTGGTGGCCTTCGGCGCGCTGGCGGGCGTGATGTCGTGGATCTCCGGCCCGAGCCGCGGTCTGCTGTGGACGGCGAAGGAGGGCGTGCTGCCCTGCTTCCTGCAGAAGACCAACAAGAACGGCGTGCAGCTGAACATCCTGCTCATCCAGGGCTGCATCGTCTCGGTGCTGTCGTCGCTCTACATCTTCATGAACGACGTGAGCGTGGCGTTCTTCCTTTTGAGCGCCCTGACCGTCGGTCTTTACCTGCTGATGTATATGATGATGTACGCCGCCGGCATCCGCCTGCGCTACACGCAGCCCGCCCTGAAACGCAGCTACCGCGTGCCGGGCGGCAACGCGGGCATGTGGATCATCGGCGGCGGGGGCTTTGCGGCCGTGCTGTTCGCCTTCATCGTCTGCTTCTTCCCGCCGTCGCAGCTGCCCGTGGGCAGCCCGGCGATGTACACCTGGCTGGTGGTCGTCGGCACGGTGGTCTTCCTCTCGATTCCGTTCATCATCAGTTGGATCATGGATCGCCGCAACGCGCGGCGCAAACCGCAGCAGAACCCCTGACCGCACCTCTTGTCCGAACGCATCCGGCAGCCTTCCCCGCAGGCTGCCGGATGCATTTTTCACGGCCGGTCAGGGCCGCCGGTCACGATCCGGACATGCTTCCCTTCCCGCAGGGGATCCGTCGCACGCTGCCCGCCTCGTCCGTCTGAAGCGAATCGCTGGAAAATAAAAACGGCCTGCCGAAACTAAAATAAGGCTCGTCCTTATTTGAATTTTTCGCAAAAAACTAAAATAAGCGCTATCTTTATACACCGACAAATACGACTACAAAACCACAAACCGATATAATAAGAACTATGCGATCGTCCATATCAGTTCCTATTAGCAAACTATCCCTGCTGCTCGGCCTTTTCCTGTTTCTTAGCGGAATCGCCCAAGCTCAGGAGACCCGGGAAGTCGGGAAATTCGAAGCGGAGGTCGGTGCGGGTGTCCCTTTCCTGGGGAAAAAGTACGGAGGCACGTTCGAACCCGGATGGGCGGCGTATGCGGAAGGGCGCTATAATTTCCGGTCGGTACCTGCGGATATCGGATTGAAATTCCAGACAGGGACGTTTTATCGGACATGGGATGGGTTTACCTTCAACGGAGATTATCACTACTACGCCACCTCCGTCGTGTCGCACTACAATTTCCGGCGAACGAAGAACGTCTCGCCCTTCGTCGGTTGTGAGGTGGAATTTTCCGTCCTGACAGCGCATTATTACGACTTCGAAGTAATCGACCGCAGGGAACACGACTTCGCGGCCTCGATCGCGCCCCGGATCGGCGTCGAGTTCTTCCATCACGTCCGGCTCTCGGTGGCCTACCTGCTGATGAACAAGGAGTACAGCAACATGGAAGTATCGGTCGGCGTGGTGCTGGGCGGCGGACGCAGGAGATAGCTCCGGCCGCCTCCCCACATGAAAACGCCCGGGCAAAACCCGGGCGCTTTTATTTTGTACTATCATCGGTAAAAACCGCAATCGGCTGAGCGCTACACCGCACCGCAGACCAGCGCTGCCGATGCGGAAGATAGCTCCGGCCGCCTCCCCGCATGAAAATGCCCGGACAAAACCCGGGCGTTTTCGATCCTGAAATCCCCGAATGGCAATCAGCTCAACGAATACACCACGCCGTAGACCAGCGCGGCGGCCACAGCACCCGCCAGAGGCCCCGCGACGGGCACCCAACTGTACCCCCAGCCGCTCGGCCCCTTGCCCCGGATCGGGAGCACGGCGTGCGCCACGCGGGGCGGCAGGTCGCGCGCAGGGTTGATCGCATAGCCCGTCGTGCCGCCCAGCGACATGCCGATCGCCATGATGAGCATCGTCACGGGGAAGCTCCCGAGGCTGCCCAGCCCCACTTCGGGCGTATTGTGCTCGTTGCCGATCGCCAGGATCACGAAGATCAGCAGGAACGTGCCGACCCCTTCGCAGAAGAGGTTGCGCGGCTTGTTCATGATGGCGGGCATCGTGCAGAACACCCCCAGCTTGGCCCCTGCGTCGTCCGTGGCGTCGAAATGATCCTTATAGAAGAGGTACACCACCACGGCCCCGCAGAAGCCGCCTAACAGTTGCGCGGCGACATATCCCGGCACACAGGCCCACGGGAACGCTCCCGCGACGGCCAGACCCACCGACACGGCGGGATTGAGGTGCGCGCCCGACCACGGGCCGGCGATCAGCACGCCGCACATGACGGCCAGGCCCCAGGCCATCGTGATGACGACCCAGCCGCCGCCGAAGCCCTTCGACCGCTTGAGGATCGTCGAGGCCACCACGCCGTCGCCCAGCAGCACGAGCACCAGCGTCCCGATAAACTCGAACAGGCACTTGGTAAACAACGAAATTTCCATATCCTTCTCTTATTTGGCTTTATCGTCATGCAGCACCCTGCGCACGGCGTCCTCCCAGCCGGCGACGGCCTTTTCGATCCGTTCCCGGTCGGTCGTCGGTTCGAAAACATGCTCCGCCTCCCACTGCGCGCGGATTTCCTCAATGCCGTCCCAGAACCCCACGGCCAGCCCCGCGAGGTAGGCCGCGCCCAGCGCCGTGGTCTCCGTCACGCGGGGACGAATCACCTTCGTGCCGAGCAGGTCGGCCTGGAACTGCATCAGAAGGTTGTTGCGCGCCGCGCCGCCGTCGACCTTCAGTTCGCGCAGGCAGATCCCCGCGTCGCGCTGCATGGCCCCGACGATGTCCAGGGTCTGAAAGGCGATTCCCTCCAGCGCCGCGCGGGCGATGTGGGCGGCCGTCGTGCCGCGACTGATGCCGCTGATCGCCCCGCGCGCGTACTGATCCCAGTGGGGCGCGGCAAGGCCCGTGAGCGCCGGCACGAAGTAGACCCCGTGCGTGTCGGGTACCGAAGCGGCCAGCGCCTCCACCTCCGATGAGGAGCGGATTATCCCCAGCCCGTCACGCAGCCACTGAACGACCGAGCCTGCGACGAAGATGCTCCCCTCCAGCGCGTAGCAGACCTCGTCGCCGATCTTCCAGGCGATGGTGGTCAGCAGGTTGTTCTTAGACGCGATGGGCTTCCCGCCGCTGTTCATCAGCAGGAAGCAGCCCGTACCGTAGGTGTTCTTCACCGACCCCGGCTCCACGCACATCTGCCCGAACAGGGCTGCCTGCTGGTCGCCTGCTATGCCCGCGATGGGCACCTTGTGGGCGAAGATCGTGGTCTTCGTAGCGCCGTACACCTCGCTCGACGACTTCACGGCGGGCATCATCGACGCGGGAATGTCGAACAGCCGGAGCAACTCCTCGTCCCACTGCAGGGTGTGAATATTGAACAGCATCGTGCGCGAAGCGTTGCTCACGTCCGTCACATGCACCTCGCCGCGCGTCAGCCGCCACACGAGCCACGTGTCGACCGTGCCGAACAGCAACTTACCCTTTTCGGCCCGCTCGCGGGCACCGGGCACGTTGTCCAGAATCCATTTGATTTTCGTGGCGCTGAAGTAGGCGTCGGGAATCAGCCCCGTCTTGGAGCGGATCCATTCCGTGCGGCCCTCGGCCTTCAGGCGGTCGCAATACTCCGACGTGCGGCGGTCCTGCCAGACGATCGCGTTGTAAACCGGCTCTTCGGTCTCCGCGTCCCACACGATCGTGGTCTCGCGCTGGTTGGTGATGCCGATGGCGGCTATATCGAGTCCGTTGATGTCGATGGCGGAGATCGCCTCCGCGATCACCGAGGCCTGCGACGACCATATCTCGTGGGGGTTGTGCTCGACCCAGCCCGATTTGGGGAAAATCTGGGTGAACTCCTTCTGAGCCACCGAGCGGATCTGCCCCTTGCGATCGAAGACGATTGCCCGGGAACTGCTCGTTCCCTGATCCAATGCCAAAATGTACTGTCCCATCTCTTTTTCGTTTTTTCGTTGCTTTGCTTCGGACGCGGCTCCGGCCGGAGCGAATCCGCCCGCCTCAGCGGGTTGCCGTACCGATTTTTCGGCCCGCACCCTATACTTGCGGGAATTTTCTCCGCACGAAAATCGCGCCGATTACAAAGCTATCGAAAAAATTTGAGATTCGAAACGAAAGTCGCAGGTTTTTTTCCGAAACCCACAAACGACCCGAACAGCGTGCGCCGGTTAGAATTCGACGGTGACACCCAGCGTCGGCAGCAACGTGCCGCTCACCTGTTCGATGCGCTTCATGCGGTAGCGCTGCTCGGCGGCCGGAGCGTCGGGATTCTCCACCACACCCGTAGACATCAGCACGTCGGGCTGGTGCAGCCTGCCGCCCGCCACGTTCTGCAGGTCGATGTAAATGCCGAGCATACAGCGGCGGAAGAAGAAGACCTTGTCCACGCGCACATCCAGCTGCGCAAAGGCGTCGAGGCGGCCTTCGTTGTAGCGCGCATAGTCGTAGTAGGGCCTGCCCTGCGCATCCCATGCCTCGACGAGCGACGATTTCTCCGCATCGTAAGGCGTATAGGGCGCTCCGCCCACGGCACTCAGCTTCGCCCCCGCGCTCCAGTTGCGCGGCAAATCCCAGGTTCCACTGACATTCAGCACCCAGCGATTGTCCCACGCCGAGGCAATCCAGCCGGCCGAGCCGTCGGCGCGGTACTCGCTGCGGAACACCGTCACCGAGCCCACCACGCTCACCTTGCCCGGCACCTGCCAGCGGGCCATCGTCTCCACCCCGTACGAGCGTCCCTGCGCCGTCGGACGCAGCAGCTCGTTGCCTACCGCTCCATAATCGTCGCCCTTGCAGGCAAGCGGAATTCCGTCCGTGACCGAAAGAGGAATGTTACCGTAACGCTTGTAAAACCCTTCGACCGATACGATCAGCCGGTCGCGCAGCCGCCAGTCGACGCCCGCACTCACCTCCCCGACCCGCAGGTAGCGCAGCGACTTGTTCACCAACTGCCCCTGCTCCTTGAAGCCCAGTGCCGTGAAGGGCGGCAGTTGGTAGTAAAGCCCCGCGCTTCCACTCACCGACCAGTCGGGGCTGAACGCGTAGGAAACCGAGGCGCGCGGCGACAACTGCCGCCAGAACTGCGCCATGCGCCGCGAATAGTCGCAGCCGTCGGCCCGTACGCCCACCGAAGCCGTGAAACGCTTGTCCGGCGAGGCGTAGTCCGCCCCGGCGAAAATCCCCCAGCCGACCAGTCCCAGCCGCGTGGCGTAATCCGACAGTTCCGTCTTTTCGGTATAGAGCCGCTGCAGCGTCCGGTTCGTGTAATGCGAATAGTTCAGCTCCACGCCCCCGCGCACCGTCCACCGGCCCAGGTAGGTGCGGTTCTCCCCGCGCAGCGTCGTCTTCTGCTCCACGGCACGCAGGCGCAGCGTGAGGTTCTCCTCCGAGGAGTCGTCGTTGCCGAGGTATTTGGTATTGCGGTTGTTCAGGTAGGTGTGGCTCAGCGTGACGGTCTGCACGTGCCGCCCCGCATAATGCCGCCACGAGGCGCCCACGGTGAAGGTCTCCTGCCGGATGCGGGGCAGGTAACTCAAGAGGTACTCGGCGTCTTCGCCCTTCTCGTCGACGTTGAGACGCATGTTGTCGAAGCCCGCAAGCCCCAGCACGGTCAGTTCGTCGCGCTCCGAAAGGCGGGTTTTGACCTTCAGCTGTCCGTCGATGAAATTGGGCAGGAACGGCAGTCCGATCAGTTTGAACAGCAGTTGCAGGTAGGACTGGCGCACCGAAAAGAGATAGGTCGTTTTGTCGCCAATGTGCCCGCTACCGCTCAGCGACACCTCCGAAGCCCCCAACGTCGCCTTGAAGGTCTGCTTTTCGGGATTGCCGTCGCGCAGGCGGAAGTCCAGCACCGAGCTGAGCGCACCGGCCCGGTCGGCGGGAAAAGCCCCGGTGTAGAAACTGATTTCGCGGATCAGGTCGGCGTTGACGATGCTCACGGGGCCGCCCGTAGCGCCCTGCGTGGCGAAGTGATTGATGTTCGGAATCTCGATGCCGTCCATGTAAAACTTGTTTTCCGAAGGGCCGCCTCCCCGGACGATCAGGTCGTTGCGGTAGCCCACGGGCGAAAACGACACGCCCGGATAGGAGCGGACGATGCGCGAAATGTCGCGGTTCGAGCCGGGGCTTTTCTCGATCTCCCGCACCCCGATCACCTTCAGCCCCACGGGACTTTCCGCCGTGCGGCGGAAGGGCGACGGCGTGACCGTCACCGCTTCGAGCTGCGTGGCGTCCTCCTCCAGCTCGATCTCGACGAGAGGCGTCGCTGCGGAGACCATATATTCGGGCGTAATGACGCTTTTGTAGCCCACCGACGAGGCGGCGAGGGCGTAGATGCCCGGCTTCACGCGCCCGATGCGGAAATACCCCGCCGAGTCGGTCGAAGCACCCTGCTGCTCCTGCCCCGCCAGCACGACGGCGGCATAGGCCACCGGACGGCGCGTCAGACGGTCGATCACCCGTCCCGCTATGGAATAGGTGCCGCTCTGTGCCCGCACAAAGTACACACAGCACAGCAGCAGGATAGAAAACCCCAAAATCCGGAAAATCGTTTTCATAGGCAATTGTTGCAAAATTAACAAAAAACCCGGGATTCACCCCTGCGTCGCTGCCGAAAATCGGAAGCGGACTTTGCGGAACGAAAAAGCGTCCGCACGGCTGCATGGAAAAGGACAGCCTCCGGGGGAACTGATGATGGACAATCCCGATCCGGTCGGGGTGTTCGGGAACCTCCCGCCCGAAGAGGTAGGCCGCGCGACCTGTCCCGTGCACGGCCGCCTACCTCAATTACGTGCTTTCGACGGGATGCGACTCCCCGCCCGGAGTGCCGTTGCCAGCATCGCGGCTTTTTACGACTCCATGCAGTAAGCCGGCACAACCATGCGGGATTTACGGCCCTTCCCGAACCGCTTCCGGCCCACCCGCAGGCCGAACCGACAGAATAAGCTGCTTGTCAATCCGTTTGCCGGGAATTTTTTGCTATCTTTGAAAACAAACACCCGATTGCCTTATGAAAAACCACAAACCGATTATCGCAGGCGCCCTGTTTTTTGCCGCCGGACTGCTGTTTTCGTGCAGCGAAACCGCTTCGGAACCCAAACCCGATCCGACGCCCGACCCCGTGATCGAGAAAGACACCGTCGTGTATGCCGTAGGACAGGAGATCGTGCCCGGCAAAGACCACTATTACGCCGCCGTATGGAAAGACGGCGAGCGGTTTCTGCTCACGGACGGTGCGGCAGACGGATTCTGCAACGCGGTCTGCGCCGACGGCGACAAAGTCTATGTAGTCGGCTGCGAAGCAGTCGGCAAGCTGGTCGACGACGGCTATTACGAACCCTACGCCCAGAATGTCGGCATTCTCTGGGAATTCAGGGCCGGAGACGAAACCCACCCCACGCGAACCGTGCTGAGCGACGGGGAGTACGCCACCTCGCCTGCCGCCGTCGCTGTGGCGAACGGCAACGTGCATATCGCCGGATTCGAGGCCCCGGCCTTCGATCGCAGGGCCGTATACTGGAAAAACGGCCGGATGGAGTATCTGACCGACGGCTCGACGGACGCTTTGGCCTATTGTATCCTTGCCGTGGGCGACGACGTGTATATCGGAGGGTACGTGCAGCCCGCCGACAAGCAGGGCGGAATTGCTACCGTCTGGAAAAACGGTGTGGCGCAGAATCTCACGGACGGTACGACCGTCGCAAAGGTCAATGCCCTCTGTTACGACGCCGGAGTACTTTATGCCGCAGGTGCGGAGAAGGTGCCCGACGGGCGCTGGAAAGGGGTGCTGTGGGCGGACGGCAGACCCGCCTATTTTACCGAAGAGGTCGGAACCGAAGTGACGGGGCTCTACGTCAAGGACGGCAAATACGTGATCGAAGGCAATATGACCGACACCTCCGGGAAGGTCATAGCCTGCATCTGGACGAACGACGGCGTGCAGATTCTTTCGGAGGGCATCGGCATGTGCCAGGGCGCCGGTCTTGCGGTGGCGGGCAAAGACGTGTATGTGGCCGGCAACGAAGTCGGGTTCGACCCAGCCACCTACGAAGAGATCAACCGCGCCCATCTCTGGAAAAACGGTGCGGAACAGCCGCTTCAGGTTACCAATCCCGACAATGTCAGTCTCTGGGGCGTCGCCTGTGCGTTCGTGGAAAAAAAGGAATAGCCCGACGGGCATTCGCGGATCGATGCCCCATGCGTCGCCCCAATGACTCGGAAAACCGCGCATGCTGCGCCCGATCAAAAGCCTCGCAGATGATTCTTTAGGGGCTTTTGTGTGATAAGAATCGGAACGGCTTTCCGGCGGCGGGCCTCAGCGGCCAATACGGGAGGGGATAATTCCTGCGCCCCGTTCCGCCTTGCCGGTTCGTTTCCCGAAAAAGAAGAGGTTCTGCTGCCGTTCAGGCAAGGGCACACCGCACGTAATCGACGATCACATTAGCCTTTTCCAACTACGATACGTATCATACGGCATATCGGGCCGACGGTTATTTCACGTATTTTTGTCATAATGACACAATCCGAACCCAACAGCCGAACCGCCCTTGCGGGACACTTACCTTCCGAAGGTAGCTGGCTTCGCACCTACCGCCGGATAACACCTTGAGAATAAATACGGAACAGCGCCTCGACCGAAACGCACAAACGCACCTCTTTCTTTACTAAAACAATAATTAAAAATGAAAAAACTGTTCTTCTACCCGGTTGCGGCCTTTGTGCTGACCGCCGGAGTGTGCGCACAATCGTGCAGCAAAGCCATCGACGACACGGGACTTGAACCCGAAACACGTGCTGTTCCCACAGTAACCGACCCCGTGCCTGTGGCCGACATGCTGCGTATCGGGAGCGTCGATCTCCAGGACGCCAACCCCCTCAACGCGGGGATCTATTTCATCAACGACAGCATTCCGTTCTACAACGTCGTGATGCTCAACAAGGTTCGCATTACCGAAGGCCCCGGCTGGAAAGCCTTTCTGGGCTGGGACAGCGGAATGCAAAAGGTGTTGGACAACCCCGAAACCTACATCCGTCCGTTGCGGGAGAAGGGAATCAAAGTCCTGCTGACCATCACCGGCTACAGGGTAAACGGCTGGGGATTCGCCAATCTGCTGCCCGACCAGATGACCGTCATTACGGACGAACTGGCGGAATTGGTTGCCACTTGCGGGTTCGACGGCATCGAAGTGGAGGACGAGTGGACGGACTACGGGGCCAACCATTGTCCGATGCCCAACAAAACCTCGTACAGCAACTTCCTGAGCATGCTGCGCGCCAAACTTCCCGCCGGCAAGCTGATCTACGTCAAACAGGTAGGGCACATCCAGGACCTGACGGCCGAAGCCCTCGCGTGCGTCGATCGCGTCTGGTATGGATCGAGCAGTTTTTATGCGTCCAGATCGCTCATTGCGGACCTGCCCGCCGAAAAATGGGTGCCGCTCATGTATTATGTCAACACCTATTTCTCGGAGCGCACGATGCAGGTTTATGTCGTAAGACTGATCAACGAAGGTTTCCGCGCCATCGCTTTCAACCGGCTCGATGAAACTCCGGCATTGAAGATATTCCAGAAATTCGCCGAGGTTGCCTTCGGTGAAGACACCGTCGTAACGCAGCAGGGAGAGATTTATCCCAATAAATGGATATAACCATCCCGACTCCTATTCGGGTCGTCCGGAAGCCGGTCAGGACGCAAAGCGGCCGGGATTCATCCCTGAAGCCGGAACAGCCGGGCAACGCGGCAACGACCCTTCACGTTCATCCTCCGTTTTTCGCGGAGGATGATTTTTTCGCACCGCATTGCTGCAAGAGGGTTATAGACGGAGATAGCCCCCGGGTATTCATATGACAGGTGATTAACAATCGGAGACGTGGAGGAAAGTCCCTATGGAGCATTAAATATAAAGATTCAGAAGAAAACTGAATTTAGGTTTTTCAAAATAATGAAGGCGAGGATTCTGAAAAAAGAAGAGGTTTTGCAATTTTTTCGTATTTTTGTTTAATTCATAATTTAAATAATCGAATTTATATGATGCCGGGTATGCATAAGTTCATCACGAAGTCCGTTGATGAGTTGTCCAATAAATATTACCAAAAAAAAGATTTGCTGGAAGTCGTTGTTGCGTTACTTCTTTTGCGAAGAATATATCCCTCGCAAGCGAATAAGCCCGCACCAATAAAACGCAATGATTTTATCAATTTTTTATGGGAGAACCAATCAGGAGTTTACGAGAAATTCACACGCACTTTTCCCGAACTGAAAGAGCTTTGTTTAACAAGATTGTTGTACAGCCAAAAACAGCCTGAAATTCTTGAAATAGCAGACTCACTGCTATATATTCATCAAATTTGTAAGGAGGATCTTATCTTATATATTCCGAATGAAGTAGATGCGGTGATTTTCGACCTCTTGTTTGCGAAATCTTTGCCTGCAAAAGACAAACAATGCTTGAATATTCCGAGGCAAATCATCAAGTTAATGGTCGCTTTGACAGAACCCGGAACTAAAGGATCCGTGCTCGATGCTACTTTTAACAGCGGTTATTTTCTAGTAGAAGCATACGAAAGAATACAATACAAACTCCATTTGAATAAGGAATCGGTCGAAAAAGACGACGATGGATTCCCTTTAGTTCCGAATACAGTGGAGAATATTCGTTTGTTCAACTCACAGAACTTATTTTCTCTCGAAGGGGTCGAACAGGATGAGGAGCGTTATCATTTAGGAATATTAAATTTTGCGATACGAGAGCTTGTTAACCTAAATTATACACGGACAAATTTTTTTGACTTTTTCTCCCAAAAAAACGAATTATATGATGTTGTGCTGGCAAATCCGCCTTTCGGGTCCAAGAAAAATCCTCATTACATCAATTTGAATTTGAGAATTTCTACGCGGAATTTAGACATACAATTTCTGGATGTGGTTCTTCATAAGCTTAAACCCGGTGCGCGTGCCTGTGTCATTGTCCCGGAAGGCAGTCTGACCAAAACCACGAAAGATTATATCAGCTTTCGGCAATTGTTGTTGGAAAATTTTTCGTTGGAAGCTGTCATCTCTTTGCCTGCCGGAGCGTTCAGTCCGACCACAAATGCCAAGGCGTCGATTCTGGTTATAAGCCGGACGGACGCAACACAACGCACATGGTTCTACGATCTGGAAAGTATCGGATATTCGCTGGATCGCAATCGTCGCAGGACAAAGGGAATGCCGCTCCAAGATTGCTTGGAGGAATTCATAAGGAGAAAGGAAACTTCATCGGACAACAATGACAATAGGGGCTTTTTCGTCGACGCAACTACTATCAAGACTAACAATTTGATACTTGCGGTAAAACGTTACAAAAAGCCCGAATTCACAAAAATAGAGACTATCGATCCGCAAGCGCTTCTGGATGAACTCACTCGCGAACAACGGGAAATAGACGAGAATCTGAAAACATTAAAAGAGTTACTACGATGAGCGTGGCTTTAAAGGAAATCTGCACCTTTGCACAAAATTCGAAACTTACGGGGAAAGGGGATGACTTTGCAACGAAAGGCGTGCCGTTTTACACGTCGTCCGCAGGGCCGCAGCGTTATTCTGGGACTCCTACGCATTACGGTCCGGCCATTATAATTGGAGCTGTCGGCAGTGCGAATGTTCATTATTGTAAAGGTCCATTCGCGACAACTAAAACTTGCTATGTACTGACGCTTGACGCAGAGGCCACGGGTCGTTTCGACTTGGAATTTATTTACCAGTATCTGCATTATAATATCCATCTTTTGGAGGCCGGGTTCCAAGGGAGCAACACGAAACTATTGCCCCGGAACTATGTTGCAGAACTTCCCGTTCCGGAATCCTCACTTGTGCGGCAGCATAAAGATGTCGAAATAGCTCAACGATTGCAAACGATTATCATTAAAAATGAGGAATATATCTCCAAGTTGGATAAGCTTGCCAGCGCGCTTTTTTATCGTGATTTCGGTGATCCGATTCAGGATCGCCGCTTCGAGAATCGGCCTTTAAGAGAAATCGTGAATATCGAGATCGGTGTAAATATCCCGCAAGACAACTTAAACGATACCGAGTCGGAGTCATCGTATGATTTACTCAAATTAAATGCGGTCTCTGGGTCCGGACATTTCGATCAAACGCAATGCAAAGCGATCGAAAAGTGGAAACCGGAGTGGAACCGATACCTTGTACGTGCCGGCGATCTATTGATGCCTCATTCGAACACACCCCAGCTTGCCGGCAAAGCCGCATACGTTTTCGATATCAAAGGAAATAAATTGTTTCCGAGCACAGTTTATCGCATTAAATGCGATCCGGATGTCATATCGGGTATTTATTTGAGTTACGTATTCAATGCAGAAAATTATCATCGTCACCTTCAAAGCTATCTGAGGGGAACCGTGACTTCCATGTCGAACATACCAAAAACAGATCTGCTCGAGTTGGAAGTTCCTGTTCCTGACATGTCCCTTCAGCGGAAGTTCGAACAGAGTATTTTGCATATCAATAGATTGATAGCACAAAAAAAGTCACAATCCATCACACTGCAACGCCTGCATGTGGCACTATCCCGAGTACTTTTTCAGGAGGTGAAATACCGGAATACTCAGGAAGAACTCATCTCACTGCTTCAAAGCAGTCTGGCTTCCGGAGTACTTTCTGTCGAAATTCTCCAGCGTGCGGATCTTCAGAAGAAACTCCTCGAAATGACGCGTACAGCATCCCAATCCTTTGAGGACGAAGCACTCTATAATGAAGTGAGATCCGTTATTTTCGCATTGCTCGATAAGGGGACGCTAATGCAGACTTTCAATAGTCGGGAACATAAAATCGATCTACACATAGCATGAAACTCCTGAAATTTGAGATAGGAACAGCTCCTTTCCGCAGTCTTTATCCCGGATTCCAAGTCGTGTTCCGAGATAGCAAAGATATTCAGCCGCAAAAGCTCGATGAGTTCGGTCCGTTCTGCTTATCCGGTCTGAATGGAACGGGGAAATCCAATGTGCTGGAAGCATTGGCTGCAATTTTCTTTCATCTTGAATGCTGTGTTGATAAATTCAGGCCCGAATCGCTTCAAGCTTTTCGTCGAGACAAGAGTTTTCCTGATGCTTACCGACTCGAATATTTGATTCAGCCCCAGAGTGAGACCCCTGATCCTAATAACTTTGACTACGTACAGATTACAAAGGAAGAGGGCGCAGAACCACAGATGGAGGTCTGCAAATGGTCGGGGAAAAGCCACCCTCGGTCGATTTCTTTGCAGCCGGAATTGCTAAATAAACAAGTGCAGGCTGCGGAAGGGAAACGCTATTTACCGGACATTATTGTCGGATATTCCTCTGGCGAAAATGAGATTCTGAGTATCCCATTCATTAAAAGTCGCCTTATCAACTATGACAAGTACCGCAATGATTACCTAGAGGGATATCGCTATGAAGAACCCGAAAACAGTATGATCTATGTGGATGAAACCATGAGTCAAGCTGTTTTACTATCCTGTCTGATGTTCGAGAGAAAAGATACGACACTCGAATTTCTGGAGCGAGAACTTCACATAAAGGATATCGCTAGTTTTCGCATACATATCAACCAGCAGATAATGCCAGATTCTAAATCATCGGTTATCGATCACATTGCGGAAATTGTCGAACAATTGAAATCGTATGCGACCTGTTGGTACCAAAGTTCACCTCAGACGGGACAGGATGGAGTGTCATGTCCAGTACTCGTTCTAGATTTCTGGGTCAACGATCAAACTAAAAACGCATTCAAGGTATTATTTCATGATGCATTGGGTTGCTTTCGCTTTTTTCAGACCTTATACGAACTCAATGCGAATTTTCTTCCTGAATCGATTAAAACGGAGGTATACACCTCTCTGGGAGTTTATACGCAGGGTAAATTGCCGGAACCAAGTCCAATGCAGGATGTTTTCCATTTCCTGGACTTCATGATCCTCAAAAATATTGGGAATGAAAACGCAGCAAAAAAACTACTGCTTCGTGAATTTTCCGATGGGGAACACCAGTTCCTGCATGCGATGGGGATTTGTCTCATGCTGAAAAATAAACGTTGTTTAATGTTGCTGGACGAACCGGAAACTCACTTTAATCCGGAGTGGAGATCCAAGTTTGTCGAGACGTTGGACCGAAGTCTGCGAGCCAGCGCATGCAATAACCTGCAAAAGGAGATTATACTTACGTCCCATTCTTCCTACATCCTATCCGATTGCAAGGCTGATAAAGTGCTTATTTTCGAGCGGAGAGATAATCAAGCGGTAACGGTACTATCCGCTGAACAAGCGAATATCCGCACGTACGGCACATCTGCCAGTCTGCTGAATTCCAGAATATTTCAGACCACGCAAACTATTGGAGATCACGCTTGTAAAAGTTTCGATCATTATTACACCCGTTTGAAAAATGAAGGTTATTCCAGAGAGCTGGTGCGCGAAATAGATGCTGAGATGGGCGATTCGATCGAAAAAGTATTTTTAATCGGACAATTTATCGATCAATAATTATGCTGTTGCCCTACCAATATAGCAAACACCGAATAGAGGGGATAATGCGTTTTGTCAATTACATTCTCCTCGAGGTGGTATGTCGTGCCGCAAAATTACCAAATGCGACATTTGACGCAAGTTTGGTGAAACCCGTTAGATATCGACCGATTTTTCATCCCCGGCATTTCCAATATATCCAAAAACCATTGGCCGATATGTACTTAATCCTGAAGCAGAAGCCACAAGCGGCAAAAGTATTGAGACGTGCTGTTTTAAATAATAATCGAATCTACGAACTTTGTGCAAACAAAATTCAGCCTGTGACATACAAAGAGCTCGAAGCCTCTTACCCGGAACTCGTTGCTCCGATTCGTTTATTTTGCGATGCATTGTATGATCAATTTGCAGAGACTGTATTTGCACAAAAGCATTTTTCGAATTTGCGTACTTACTACGATGCTGTGGTAGGGAATGATACCCTCTGTCATTGCTGTGGCGTGGGAAACGTGCTGAATAAATTTCATGCTCATCGTAGCGCGTTAGATCATTATCTTCCGCGCAGTATTTATCCGTTCGTATCCATTAACTGCAAGAATCTCGTTCCTATTTGCGATCCGTGCAACCAAAAGTATAAACTTGCGAAAAATACGCTTTACGTATTTGATGATTTCGGCAAACCCAGACGGGTCAGGGCTTTTTTCCCTTACCGAGATGATCCTCCCGATATTAAGATTGAACTGCATTTGAAGGCTGTGGGAGATTTGCCCCGACTTGTGCCTGAAAAAATCAACCTTAAATTCGATGGGGGAGACTACCAGGATGCCGTGGATAATTGGTGCCGGATTTTTGGAATCGAAGATAACTACAAAGCTACCTATTCGTCGAGAGGCATGAACGAATGGGCAGAGCAGGTACTCCAGGCTAAAGAGAAAGGCCACAAAAAATATACGGAGTTCCGGTCAAATGTGGAAGAAAGACCATTTATCGATAATAATTTTTTAAAGATTCCAATCCTCGATTTTTTGGAACGAGTAGAAGAGAAGATGAAGAATCTGTAATTTAGTAGGCTTTAAAACGGATTGGGAACATTAAGATCCCTGATTCTTGTACGGATTTTCCTTGATTTCGTATGTCAGCTCCATCACTGACCGCATAATTGCCATGAAATGGCATCGAATGCCACCGATAAAGAATTAGAAACGGGTAAAGTTTTGACTTTACCCGTTTCACTTCGTGGGAGCTGAGGGATTCGAACCCCCGACCCTCTGCTTGTAAGGCAGACGCTCTGAACCAGCTGAGCTAAGCTCCCTTATTGCTGATTTGTGTGTGCAAATATAGGACAAATAAATCATTCCTGCAAGTCCTCGCTTCATATTGGGAAATCTTTTTTCGGTCGGTCGTTCACCCGGCCCACACGCAGTCGACCAGCTTTGCGGCAATTCAATGCCGATTATAGAATTCAGAAGGGTTCACCTCAACATCTTCATTAAGCAACCCGCGCGAAGCCGAACCGGAACGCGCCCAACGAAAAAGCAGCCGCATCGCTGCAACTGCTTGTTCTTCATCGGTGGGAACATGCGGATTTGAACCGCAGACCTCCTGCTTGTCGAGCAGGCGCTCTAAACCAACTGAGCTATGCTCCCTTACAAAAAAAGCCGCTTGCATTACTGTAAGTGGCTTTTTTCCGTCGTGGGAGCTGAGGGATTCGAACCCCCGACCCTCTGCTTGTAAGGCAGACGCTCTGAACCAGCTGAGCTAAGCTCCC
>DBFWKV010000033.1:0-78120 GCA_048465795.1 Alistipes sp. | reverse complement strand
GCTCTTACAAGGAGGAAGAAAAGCCCGCGAAGCGGGGTTAATTCACAATTCGGGAGGGGGCTTGCGAAAGCAGGTATCCGGACGCGGAACGGAAAACCCCGCTTCGTCCGCCGCTTTTCAATTACGCCTGCCCCATCTTCGGCCCCGGTTCGGGCATCTGGGGCTTCGGAATTTCGATCTTGCCCATGTTGCTTTCGTAACGGGTGATGTTGTCCTGCAGCGAATAAAGCAGCCGTTTGGCATGCTCGGGCGTCAGGATGATGCGGCTCTTCACGCGGGCTTTCGGAAGCCCCGGGAGCGCCGTAGCGAAGTCGATGATGAACTCCGACGAGGAGTGGGCAATGATCGCCAGGTTCGAGTAGTGACCCTGGGCCACCGAATCTTCGAGATCGATATCGAAACCGAATTGTTTTGTCTCTGCCATAAGTGAGCCTTTTACCGGTTTTACAAACATTTTCATCGCTTCCCGCAGGATCGCACGGACGGCCTTCAGGTTGTTCCGTACGGTCGGACAAACATCCTCCGGGGAAGGGTGAAAAACTGCAATTCTTTATACGACGATCGTGCAACCCGCATACAACAACGTACCAGGTTCGCTGTTGCGCAAGGCGCTGCCCGTCTTCAGTCTAAAGTTTATCTTTTACAAAGATATTATTTTTTCGCAATGAACCTGCAATCCCGAAGCCAAACTTTTCGATATTTTATCAACAGCAGAGGGTATGCGGCACGAAGGGCGCTTTTTTCGGCGCGCAAGTGAGAAAATCCCGAGGTTTTTTTCTACCTTTGTTCTCTAAATTTCGCACTGAACGGACAAAAAATGGGAATCGAAATCATCGAACTACTCTTCCGGGGAATCTGCGTGGGTATCGCCGCGTCGATCACCGTAGGCCCGGTCGCCGTGCTCTGCATCCAGCGCACGCTGTCGAAAAGCAGGAAATCCGGCATCGTCTCGGGGCTGGGCGTGGCTTGTGCGGACACGTTCATGGCAATGGCCGCCTTCTTCTTCTACTCGATGCTCCAGACCCAGATCGAGCAGTACAACACGCTGCTGCGGGTCATCGGCGGCATCTTCGTGGTGATCGTCGGCGTTTATATCTTTTCCCAGAACCCCGTGCCCCAGATCCGCCGCAACCGCGCCGGCAAGACGAGCCTCTGGCAGGATTTCGCCTCGATTTTCGGTCTCACGATCGCCAATTTCATCATGGTCATCCCCTACATCCTGGCCTTCTTCGCCGTGTTCAAAATATCGAGTATCGACGTGGCCCACGGCGGATTCGGCGGATTCGTACGCGCGGCGTTCGTCATCGGAGGCTTTTTCGGCGGCGCCGCCGCATGGTGGACACTGCTTGCCTTCGTCATCAGCCTTTTCCGCCGCAGGTTCCGCCCGCGCCACATGCTCACGATCAACCACGTGGCAGGTCTTTTGATCGGCATCCTGGGCATCTACACGATTCTATCCACATTTTTTGACATATTTCCCAATGTCTGACACCAAACAAGAGAAAATCATAATCGCCGTCGACGGCTTCTCGTCGTGCGGCAAAAGCACATTCGCCAAAGCCATCGCCGCGCGCCTGGGCTACATCTTCATCGACACGGGCGCCATGTACCGCGCCGTGACGCTCTACGCGCTCGAACACGGCGCCATCCATTCGGGCATTGTCGACGAGGACGAAGTGGTCGCGCTGCTCAAGGACATTTCGATCGCCTTCCGTTTCAATCCCGCACGGGGAGCCAGCGACATCTACGTGAACGGCGACCTGGTCGAGGGTAAAATACGGACGATCGAGGTGAGCAACCTGGTCAGCCGCGTGAGCGCCATTCCGGAAGTACGGGCCAAGCTGGTGGCCATGCAGCAGGAGATGGGCCGCCGTAAGGGCGTGGTGATGGACGGCCGAGACATCGGCACGGTGGTTTTTCCCGACGCCGAGATGAAGCTCTTCATGACGGCCGACCCCGATGTGCGGGCGCAGCGCCGCTACGACGAATTGAAAGCCAAAGGCGACGACGTATCGCTCGAAGAGATCGGGCGCAACGTCCGTTCGCGCGACGAGGCCGACATGAACCGGGCGGTTTCGCCCCTGCGCAAGGCCGACGACGCGATCGTGCTGGACAACAGCCGCATGACGGTAGCGGAGCAGATGGCGTGGTTTATGAACGAGTTCCAATTAAAAATGAAAAATTAAAAATGAAAAATAGTACCGGGAGTATTCAGGCTTTTGTCCACTATTTGGAATCCTCCGGGCTGCATTCGATCAGGGTATATGATCCCATCGAATTTCACTTTTTCATTTTTCATTCTTAATTTTTAATTACAACGAAGTTGCACATCGAGATCGACGATAAATCGGGTTTTTGCTTCGGCGTCGTCCGGGCGATTTCGGAGGCCGAGAAGGCCCTCGCGGGGGGAGGTACGGTATACTCGCTGGGCGATATCGTCCACAACCGCATGGAGGTGCAGCGGCTCGAACGGCTCGGAATGCGCACCGTCACGCACGGCGAAATGCCTTCGCTCGGGGGCAAGCGGCTTTTCATCCGGGCGCACGGAGAGCCTCCGACCACCTACCGCGAAGCCGAAAGGCTCGGGATCGATGTGATCGACGCCACGTGTCCCGTGGTCGCCAGGCTGCAGGCCCGTGTGGTGAAAGCCGCCGAACGGATGCGCGAAGCCGGCGGCCAGGTGGTAATCCTCGGCAAGCGGGGCCATGCCGAAGTGGTGGGTCTCACAGGCCAGGTCGCCGACCCGGTGACGGTGATCGAGGGACAGGGGGATCTGGACGCGCTGAATTTCACACGGCCCGTCTATTTTCTTTCGCAGACCACACAAAGTATCGTGCTGTTCGAAGCGCTGGGCGTGGAAATGCTGCGCCGCGCGGCCGACCCGGCGAAAGTACATATCGACGACACGATCTGCCGGCAGGTGGCCAACCGCGAACAGCACCTGAGTGATTTCGCACGGCGCTTCGACAGGGTAGTCTTCGTCTGCGGCCGCAAATCGTCGAACGGCAAGGTGCTCTTCGAAGTGTGCCGCCGGGCCAATCCCCGCAGCTGCAACATCGAAGAGGCCGCCGAGCTGGACGCCGCATGGTTCCGGGGAGCACGGTCGGTGGGAATTTGCGGGGCCACGTCCACCCCCAAATGGCTGATGCAGGAGGTGGCGGATCGTATCGGCCGGTTGAAAGTGGAAAAGTGAACCGACGCAGCAGGCGAGGGCAGAGGGCGCACGCAGTGCGGACTATGCCGAGCCGCAAGGAGGAAAAGACTGCGAAGCAGGCTTAACGTTTTCGATGAGTGAGTGCAGAGCCGAATTTATTCGGGCTATTCAGAACGGAGAAAACGAAAAGACGGTGCAGCAGGCTTAACCGACGCTGCTGAAGAGGGCAGAGGGCGCACGCAGTGCGGACTATGCCGAGCCGCAAGGAGGAAAAGACTGCACAGCAAGCTTACCGTTCCAGGCAGGTGAATGCAAAGCCGGATTTGTTCGTGCTGTACCGGGCACGGAAAAGGAAGAAATAAATTGAAGGGTCGCAAAAACAAATTATGAATTTTGCACCGCTCTCATCGATAAACTCGGAAAACGAAGATAATTTTAATTTAAACTCTTAATTTTTGAATTTTATGAAGTACCTCGTCCGCTCGCTGAAATATTTCGTAAAATTGTGCGTTATTTGTACGGGAGCCTTTCTGGTGATGGTATTGGCGAACATGACCCCGCTCACTCCGGCGCAGGCGCCTGCAATCCTCTTCCACACGCCGCAGGGCTGGATTCTGATTGTCGCGGCCGTCGCGCTGGCGGCCTTTTACCCGCGTTTCGGGTTTCTCAGGCGGCAGGTGGCGGGCGACGTGGAGGAGCACCGCCCCCAGTTGGTCAACGCCATGAAATCGGCGGGTTACGTGCTCGTCTCGAACGTAGACGGACGGCTCGTCTTTCGTGCGTCGAACCCCCTGCGACGGCTGGTATGGATTTGGGAAGACCCGATCACTGCGGAACAGTACGGACAGTGGATCGTGCTCGACGGCCCGGGAAAACATGTGGCACGGGTGGAATACAAACTGAAATCTTTTTTAGAACAGGCAAGATAATGACCAAAAGAACGATACGATACCTCCTGATGGTCGCGGTTGTCGTGGCGGCTGCGGTGCTGAGCACCTTCGCCGCGCGCAACGACTTCGGGTTGGGGCGCAACATGGAGATCGCTGTCAACATGATGCGCGAGCTGTCGCTGCGCTACGTCGATCCGATCGACCCCGACAAGTTGATGGAGGGGGCCGCAGCAGGCATGGTGCGCGACCTGGACCCCTACACGGAGTTCATGCCCGAGGAGGAGATGTCGGCCTTCGAGCTGCTCACCACGGGTAAATACGGCGGCGTGGGAGCGTTGATCCGCAAAAAGGGCGACTATGTGATTATCGCCCAGCCCTACGAAGGCTCGCCCGCCGATCGCGGCGGGCTGAAGATCGGCGACCGGATCGTGGCCATCGACGGCAGGGACGCCAAAGGTTTCACTACCGAGGAGGTCAGTTCGCGGCTCAAGGGCGATCCCGGCACCTTCGTGAAAGTGACCGTCGAGCACCTCGTGGGCGGCGCACGCGAAACGGTCAAACTTCGCCGCGAGCGCATCGCCATTCCCGGCGTGCCCTACGTGGGTTACGTCGCCGACGGCATCGGTTACGTCCGGCACAGCGACTTCACCGAAGGTTCCTACGAAGACATGCGGCGCGAAATCGCACGGCTGCAACAGGAGGGCCACCTGAAAGGTCTCATCCTAGACTACCGCAACAACGGCGGCGGCATCATGCAGGAGGCCGTAAAGATTCTCTCGATGTTCGTTCCGAAAGGCACGGCGGTCGTAACGACCAAAGGACGGGCGGATTCGACCGTCTACCGCACCTCGTCGGAGCCGAACCTGCCCGACCTGCCCCTCGCGGTACTGGTCAACGGCAACACGGCGTCGGCGGCGGAGATTGTCTCGGGTGCCCTGCAGGATCTCGACCGCGCGGTGCTCGTCGGTCAGAAGAGCTTCGGCAAAGGGCTGGTGCAGACCACCTTCCCGCTGGGCTACAACACGATGCTGAAGCAGACCACGGCCAAATACTACATGCCTTCGGGCCGCTGCATCCAGGCGATCGACTACTCCCACGCACAGGAAGGTTCGGTGCGTAACGTCCCCGACTCGTTGATCCGCGAGTACACGACGCGCGCAGGCCGCAAGGTCTACGACGGCGGCGGCATCATGCCAGACATCCGCCTCGAACCGCAGTATGTGAGCCGCTTCGCCATGACGCTCTACGCGCTGGGATTTATCGAGGACTTCGTCGACGACTACATGGTACGCCATGCCGGGGAGGGCATCGACATCCGCACCTTTACGATTACCGACACGGATTACGCGGATTTCAAACGGTTCATGCAGGACAAGAAGGTTCCCTACGAATCGGAGACGCGGCGCATGCTCCGAAGCCTGAAGGCCGCCGCTCAGTCCGACCGCTACAAGGAGCTGGAGGAGAAGCTGGCGACGCTCGAGAGCGAGTTGAAGGACGACACGCAGACCAACCTCGACACCTACCGTCGCGAGATCGTCGAGACGATCAACAACGATATCGTCCTGCGGCACGGTTACGCCAGGGGAGTCGTCGAGCACAGCCTGACGGACGATGCGGAGGTGAAGCGGGCCGTGGAGGTGCTCGGCAGCCCCGAAGAGTATCGCAGGATTCTCACGGAGCAGGACACGGAAAAGAAAATGGAAAGTTGAAAATGGAAAATGGAAAGTTGAAACTATTTTTTCAGTTCGACAGACCAAAACTTTTTTATCTTTAAGCCGCTGCGCGCTCTTTTCGTTTTCTGCGCCCGGCAAAGCTCGAACAGGTTCGGCCCTGCCCTCAATTATCGAAAAATTTCACTTTTGCATTTTCAACTTTCAACTTTCCACTTTAAGCCTGCTGCGCAGTCTTTTCGTTTTCTGCGCTCGGCATAGCCCGAATAAATTCGGCTCTGCCCTCGCTTATCGAAAACGTTCCATTTTCAATTTTTCAACTTTCAATTTTCAATTCCTCTCCCCATGAAGTTTCGTCGTGACATATTCTCGTTCCGCAACCGCGTGGTGGTGATCGTCGTCGGCATCGCCCTGGGTGCCATGTCGCTGCTCTACACCAACGACATGGCACGCCGTCTGAGGGAAAAGGAGCAGCACGACGTGGCCCTGTGGGCGCACGCGATGGAGCGCGTGAACCGCGACGTGATGGGCGGGGCGATGGAGGATCCGCTGGTTGCGGACATCATGTCCAACGGCAACAACATCCCCTTCATCATGACCAACGAGAATCTGGAGGTCATCAACTCCCACCTGATTCCCGACAAAATCATCGACCACCCCGACCGCCTGCGCCGTCAGATCGACCGCTTCACGGAGGAGAACACCCCGATTCCGATCCGTTACTGGTGGTCGGAAGAACACTACCACATCATCTTCTACGGCCGTTCGGCGCTGCTGAAATCGCTCTACTACTTCCCGTACGTGCAAATCCTGGTCATCACGGCCTTCATCCTGCTGGGATTCATCGCTTTCCGTTCGTCGAAGCACGACGAGCAGAACCGCGTCTGGATCGGTCTGGCGAAGGAGACGGCCCATCAGTTAGGTACGCCGACCTCCTCGCTGCTGGGCTGGATCGAATACCTGCGTTCGCAGGACGTAGACCAGAGTGCCGTGGAGGAGATGCAGAAGGATTTGACCCACCTGATGAAGATCGTCGACCGCTTCTCGAAGATCGGCTCCGAAACGCCGCTTACCCCTGCAAACATCAACGAGGTGGTCGGCGAATCGGTCATGTACTTCCGCAAGCGCATCCCGCGTAACGTGACGCTCGACTACAACGGGCTGGCTATCGCTCCGGTACAGGCCAACATCAACGCTGCGCTTTTCGAGTGGGTCGTCGAAAACCTGATGAAAAACTCGCTCGACGCCCTGCAGGGACACGGAGCCATCGACGTACATATCTCGTCGGACGACCGCCACGTAATGATCGACGTGCGGGATACGGGCAAGGGTATCCCCAAGAGCAACTGGAAGCGCATCTTCGAACCGGGCTTCACGACCAAAACCCGGGGCTGGGGCCTCGGGCTTTCCCTCTCGCGCCGCATCGTCGAGGATTACCATCAGGGTAAAATCGCGGTGATCGACTCCGAGCCAGGCAAGGGCACGACCATCCGTATCACCCTCAAACGCCTCTTCGACTGATGGAAAGGGAGGTTTTCGCTTTCGGGTCGGTTGCGCCGGACACGCTCGCGGCGCCTCAGCCTGCCGGCGGCTCTGCAACCCGCACCGGCAGTCCCGGACACGATGCGGACGGCTCATCCCCGCGCACAGACCGCCCCGCAGGCCATGCAAACACGCCCTTACACCGTGCGAACCGCACCGAACACGATGTTATCGCGTCTCTGCCCCACACGGAAAACGCCGGCAACCGGCCCGTTTCGGCGGCGGATTCCGTGCTCTTTGCGGCTAACAGCCCCGGGATGCTGCAAGACAGCACCTCCATTGCGGCAGAAACTCTTCGTGCCACTCCCCCCTCCCCCTTTCGTGACGTGACGCCGGGGGAGATTTTCGGCGAAACCTCCACGCTCGTCCCGTTCACCGAACCGCTCCGGGAACGGACACAACCCGTCACGGGCGACCCCTTTTTCCAGATTTTCCTGCTGTTGCTCGCGGCACTCTACGCGCGGTTCGTTTACCAGAACCTGAGCGACGTGCGCCTGCTGTTCGCCCGCACGTCGAAGGACTCCGTATCGGCCAAGCAGCGTCTGTTCGACGACCAGAGCAATGTGGGTTATTCCCGTTTTCTGAACGCCACCTGGGCCGTAGGACTGCTGTTTACGGGTGCCGCCGCACTGAAATTCGGCGCCGAATGGCTGCCGGCTACGCTGCCGCCCGGCGGTGCCCTGATGCTGAGCCTTGCCCTGTCGCTGGGATGCCTGCTGCTCGCACTCGTACAGTTCGGAGCGCTTTCGCTGGCGGGTGCCCTCACCCTGAACCAACCCTTCACCGGACAATTGATTCACCTGCGCCGCGCGTATTTCGCCGTAGCCTTTTTAGCCCTTGCTCCGGTCTGTTTGCTTTATATCCTCTGTGACGAGGGCCGAGGAGCGGGGTGCCTGTATGTCATTGCTGCCGAAGCAGTTGTAATCTCACTCTTATTTATAAAGGAGTCGCTGACCCTCTTTATTTCCAAAAAAATTCCGATTTTGCATTGGTTTTTGTATCTTTGCACCGTCGAATGTCTGCCTCTGAGCTTCATTGCGCTGATGGCGGTCCGGCATTAGAGAGTAACGTAAAATTGGTCAGCATTGAAAGTAAACAGCGTATTGGTTTCGCAGCCCCGTCCTGCTGTGATCGAAAAATCCCCGTTCTACGAAGTTTCCCAAAAGCACAAGGTGCAGATCGAATACAGACCCTTCATTCGTGTGGCGGGTGTTTCGCTGAAGGAATTCCGCAGCCAGCGCATTGAGATTCTCGACCATACGGCCGTGATTTTTACCTCGCGCACGACCGTCGACAGTTTCTTCCACATCTGCGAAGAGGCCCGTATCACGGTACCCGATGAGATGAAATACATCTGCCAGACCGAGGCCGTTGCGCTCTATCTGCAAAAGTACATCGTCTACCGCAAGCGCAAGATTTCGTTCGCCGACGGTACGTTCACCTCATTCATCGAGCTGATTATCAAGCATAAGGAGGAAAAGTTCCTGCTAGCCCTGAGCGAGCCGCACAAACCCGAGCTTCCCGACACGCTCTCAAAACTCAAGCTCGACTTTCACCCCGTGATCCTGGCCAAAACCGAAGCCGCCGATCTGAGCGACATCGATCTCAGGCAATACGGCCTGCTGGCCCTCTACTCTCCGTCCGACGTGAATACCCTCGTCAGCAAGTTCGGCACAGACAACCTGCCCGCCGTCGCCGTGTTCGGCGAAAGCACCCTGCGCGCAGCCCTCGCTGCAGGCCTTCCCGTACGGGCCAACGCCCCCACTCCGGCCGCTCCCTCGATGGTGAAGGCCGTGGACATCTACCTCACGAAGCTCGAAAAGGGCGAAGAGGTCGGACCTGTGGAACTGACCACCGATACGCAGAAGGAGGAATTCATCCGCAGCCAGCAGCATAAACTGGCCAAGAAGACGCGGACGCGCCGTCCGGCGTCCGACAGCAAGAAATAGCATGACCGACCAGCGACTTCCGCACGGGGAACGGCTCCGCTCGCTCGGAGCCATCCGCCGCCTGTTCGAGAGCGGCGAGAGCGGCTTCGTCTTCCCGTTTCGCTACGTGTGGTTCGCCGAAGCGGATGTCGTGCCCGCAACGGAGGTGCTGTTTTCGGTTCCCAAGAAATTTCACAAGCGGGCCAACAAACGCAACCTCGTGCGCCGCCGCACCAAAGAGGCCTACCGGCTTCAGAAACAATTGCTGCGCCCCGACGGCAGCACGGCCGACCTCGACCTGGCGCTGATCTACTCCTCGAAGACGGTTTTACCCTACAAATCGATCGAAAATGCGGTTCGGCGCGTGCTGGAAACGATTGCTCAGCGGCTGTAAGACGGTCTGCGCCCTGCCTCTGCTCGCCGTCGTGAAGTTCTACCAGTACTGCATCTCGCCCTTCACGCCGCCCTCCTGCCGTTTTGTCCCCACCTGCTCGCAGTATGCGGTCGAAGCCCTGCGCAAGTACGGGCCCCTCAAAGGGTCGTGGCTCACGCTCCGACGGCTTGCGCGCTGCCATCCCTGGGGCGGCAGCGGGTACGACCCGGTGCCGTAATCGCCCCGGCCGGCCGCTTTATCGTCCGGCACATATCCTTCCTTAACAGTTTTTTCCGGGTTGCAAATCAATCGGTTTGCAAGGGTTTTTTGCAATCTTTTTCCTGTACCTTTTAACTTCGCTGTGCTCGCTTTCCTCCTTCCGGCGCGGCATAGCCCGCCAGCGGTCTCTGCCCGCACTGCGGGCGTCGGTTGTCAGCAAAAGGTATCGAAAACCACCCCGACGATACCTCCGCCTACTTCCGGCGGCCTAACGCCGGCTCCGGGCGCCTATTCGCGCCCATGCGGGGGCCCCGTCGCTCGCGCTTTTAGTCCGCCGTACGTTTGGCTCCGGCATCCGGTCGGGGGAGTGCACTGCCAAAGGCGGTGTTGAGAAATCAGTTCACGATCCCCGAGCCTGTCGAGGGGTCGCAAAGGAATAATGCAATGCGTCCAGCGGCCGCACTATTGAATCCGCATCTTTAGTTCGAGCGGAAAAAGAGCGGACGCAGCGACGAACGCCCGGAGCGGGATGGCGTTTAGCGCAGTCTAACTCCGCCCGCTCAGTGAGACGCTGCGGACGATCCCGCGAGAACGTTATGCGGAGAGCTTTTGCGCCGCTTTTAGCGGTTTAAAAGCGGCAAATAACCGACTTTCGAAGAAAGCAAAAACCCGCATCAGAAAATCACAAAAATTTTCAAATAAAATAAAAGCAGAAAGGATTTCTTTCCGCTTCTTTATTATTCTATGGTTTCATGAATGATCTTTACTCCTCCCATAGGTCCAAAGAACTCATAAAGGCTAAGATGGTAAAATTCACAAAATATGGCAATCGATAGAAGTGTAGGATAACTTTTGCCGGATTCATAATCATCTATGTGCAGGTGTAGTGTTTCTATTAAATATTCCTGCGTATGGTTATAAGATTCTCGAATTTCTCGCATTCGTTCAACAATCAAATTTCCCAACATAGCATTCTCCCGCTTCAATTGTAAAAGTAATTTTTACAAAAATCGGAACCATTTGATACTTTTCATTCCCCTACAAAGGGGAAATTCACTCTTTTTATTTATATATGTATCAGCAACGAATAAAAAGAGATCCAGAAATAATGCTAACTTTACCATCAACTTATGGCAAAGTGACATACAATAGAGGTTAAGACAAACCTTTATGTCTCCTTAGGAACAGCCGTTATAACGGGTTTGTGATGGCTGGTTTATGAATGGCGTAAAATTTGTCTGAAACCCAAGTTGTTACTACGCCTGCGGCCTTGTGTCGCAGGCAGGCTTGGGCGTAAGGGCATTTCTCATTCATTGGCATCCTAAGGCCATCCTGGGGGAATATGCACCTTACGCCCTTTTTTTGTGTCTGTATATTCCGGCGGAAACTGTGTAAAAGAAATTGTATGGCCGGGCAATGCTCTTCCGGCGGCCCGCACCAAAAAAACGTCCGGCCCCACCGGCGAAGGAAAACAGATTGCCGGAACCCGGCGAAAAGAGGATTTTAAAAATAGAAAAGTCCGCCCCGTTCGGGAGCAGACCGGAATGAAAGACAAAGATTAAGGATGCCGTACGGGCGGTTGTTTGGTTCGAAAACTTTGGCGATTTACACTGAATAACATGCAACATGCGCCGTGCGGCGTCCTTTTCGCAAAACCGCTGCGGCCGGCGGCAAACGGCCGCAACCGTCTTTTCTTTTAGTAGTTTTAATTTGGGTTAATAGAAAACCTGCTCCCTCTTGTGAAAGCCGGAGCAGCCGGGGAGCGGAGCGCCAGAATTCTTCATAGTCACTTTTATCCTTACGGGCGTCCTGCTCCCCTTTTTCCGCCTCCCCCGATCCGAAAAGCGCATTCTTTCACATACCTGCGATCGTCGGACGCAACCATATTTTCCCGTTCATCGAGCGCAGTGGTCCCTGAGTTTGTCGAAGGGTCGAGATGCCGTACAGGATCGAGCAAAGCTGTTTTCTGTACTCGGCCCGGGACGACGTCGAGGAACTTTTGCGACCTCTCATCAAGCTCGAGGATCGGAGACTTTCCACTTTCCCTTCTCACTTTTCATCTTCCACTTTCACCTTTCACCTTTCAATTTTCACCTTTCAATTTGCGACCCTTCGACAGGCTCAGGGATCGAAGACTTTTCACTTTGCGACCCTTCGACAAGCTCAGGGATCGAAAACTTTTCACTTTTCACTTTTCACTTCCCACTTTGCGACCCTTCGACAGGCTCAGGGATCGAAGACTTTCACCTTTCACTTGCGACCCTTCGACATGCTGATGGATCGAAGGGAAACAAAGATTGATTGCGAATTCTGAATTTATTACGATTTCTGAACTCTGAATTGTGAATTATGAATTATGAATTGTGAATTATTCAGTCTTTCGGATCGCAGCAGCATTCGGCGGCGGACTCGAATTCGAGCGTCGCATGGCCGATTCCCCGCGCCCGGAGCGCCTCCTTGAGCATTCGTTTGACTTCGGACATGCAGGTCCCGTCGCGCAGTACCACGTGCGCCGTCAGAGCGTTTTCCGTCGTGCTGATGGCCCAGATGTGGATGTGATGCACCGCAGCGACCCCTTCGACGCCGCGCATCGTACGCTCCACATCTTCCAGTTCGATGCCCCGGGGCACGCCGTCGAGCGAGAGGCGCAGGCTGTCGCGTGTGAGCGACCAGACCGAGACCACGATCACCGCAGCAACGACCAGTCCCACGACCGGGTCGACGATCGACCAGCCCGTCCAGGAGATCACCAGACCCGAGACCACGACACCCACCGACACCAGCGCATCGGCCGCCATATGCAGGTAGGCGCCCTTGACGTTCAGGTCCCGGTCCTTGTCCTTCATGAACAGCCACGCCGTGAAGGCGTTGATCACTACGCCCACGCCGGCCGTCCAGGCGATCGCACCCCCTTCGAGCGGCGCCGGGTGGCGGATGCGGCCGATACACTCCGCGACGATCACCCCCACGGCGACGAGCAGGATCACCGAGTTGAGCAGCGAGATCAGCACCGTGCTCTTCTTGTATCCATACGTGTAACGGGCCGTGGGACGCACCTGCGCCAGGCGGAAGGCCAGCATCGCCAGCAGCAGGCTCGCCACGTCGCTCAGGTTGTGGCCCGCGTCGGAGAGCAGTCCGAGCGACCCGTACCACAGGCCTACGGTCGCCTCGACGGCGACGAACAGGAGGTTCAGGACGATGCCGACGACGAATGCGCGGCTGAGCGACGAGATACGCTGCGCGTGGTCGTGGTGGTGATGTGCGTGGTCGTGTGCCATAGTCAAAGTTCGTTGATCGATGATTCTATTTCCGAAAGCCGGACGAGTTTGTTGACGATCGCGTAGATCGTCAGACCCGCCGCCGAATGGATTTGCAGTTTGGCCGCGATGTTGCGGCGGTGCGTGATGACCGTATGCGCCGAGATGCAGAGGACATCGGCGATCTGCTTGTTTGTCATGCCTTTGACGATGCAGACCACGATCTCCCGCTCGCGGGGGCTGAGCGGCTCCTGCCGCTCGTCGCGGTTCTCCTGCGCATCGATGAGACCGGTAATTGTCGTGCGGATCGACTCCGCAGAGTCGCAGACCGAGATCACGGCGTCGTAGGCCGTCAGCATCGTCCGGTCGCACATCGTCACCTGCAGGGCCACGCATTTCAGCGTGTCGCACCCCGTTTGCTCCCGCAGCCGGCGGGGCGTCACGAGCCCCAAAGAGGCCGGGTTTACGATCAGCATATCGGGCGTATGCCGACGAAGCAGGGCGGAGAGCTGCGTCAAATCCTCCACCTCCAGAATCTCCACCGCCGGCGACGGCATCCGCTCCAGCACGGCGACCACACCACCGCGCAGGATGGCCGAAGGTTCGGCGACGGCCAGCTTCAGCGGCCGGCTCATCGTCCGCCCCCTTTCTCCAGCCGCCGGATCGCCGGCACGTAAATCCGGTCTTCCACGGCGTTGTGCGACGCGAGGTCTTCCTCGCAGAGGAAAATGTCGAACAACACGTCGTTCAACTCGTTCGCCCGCCCTGCGGGGTAATATTTGATCAGGATGTTCTTCAGCTCGGTGAGTTTCGCCTCGATCCGGTCGTGGTGGCGGCTGAACACCTCGGCGGAGTATCTCCCCGTCCTTCCGCCTTCGAGCAGCGAGCGGACATACGGGAAGAGGTTCGCCTCCTCGTAGGCCATGTGCCGGTGTACTTCGGAGACATATTCGTCGAAGAAACGCAGGATCGCCACGCTCAGGTCACAGCCTGCGCACGCCACCGCTTCGGCCAGCCGGGTGCGGATGGCCGGCAGCCGGTAGTCGAGAAAATAGCCGTGCGAGCGGTGCAGGTAGTCGGTCAGCGCGGCCACCGAGACCGACGCGGGGTCGCACGCCTCGGTTTCGGCGCCCGAAACGGGCAGGTTGACCACCGCCAGGAAGGTCGCGCAGTCCACTCCGGCATCGCGGCACACCTCGCCGATCGTCCGGTCGCCGAAGCCCGGCGCAATACCGAAACGGCTCATCACGAGCAATACCGCATAGCGGGCGCTCACCAGGTCGCACATCCGGTCGTCGGCCCTGTATTTTCCGATTCTGTACATCGTTTTCAGGAGTTTACCGAAGGCAAATGTAGCCATTAATCCGGGACGGGACAATACCTATTTTCAGGTATTCGGCCCCGTCAGCGGCGGTCGATGTCCTCGTAGGTGGTCTGCAGCATCGTGCGGCCCACGTCCAGCAGCTCGGGATTCGTCGCAGAAAGAACCGTGCCACTCGTCGCGTCCCACACCGCCTCGCCCCGGGCGTCGACCACGCCGAAGCCGTCATTGAAGGTGTAGTAGCCGAACTTCCGGGGGGGGGTCATCGTGTCCAGCAGGTTCTTGCTGTAATCGAACGCATCGTGCGGGATGTCCAACTGCGAGAGCACCGTCGCGCAGAGGTCGATCTGCGAACCGTACTCCTCCACCGTGCGGGGGCCGTCGACGGCTCCGCCCAGCCAGATCATCGGGATGCGGTGACGCAGCGGAATGTTGTAGGCGATGCCGTAGGGGTAGGGGTAGCCGTGGTCGGCGACCAGGATAAGCAGCAGATCGTCCCAGGCGGGCGAGGCTTTCAGTTTTTCAACCATGCGTCCAACGCACTCGTCGGAGAAAGCCATCGCATTGAGCACCCTGTCCTCGAATTTCGCATAGGGCACGTCGAACGGAATGTGGCTGCTCAGCGTCAGCAAGCCCCCTAAAAAGGGGGTCCCGGCGCTGCTGCGGGCGATCACCTCGTCGGCGAAGAAATCGCACATCACCCGGTCGTCGTAGCCCCACTTCGAGAGGGGCGCGTCGAAGCGCAGCGATTTCTGCCAGATCAGCTCCTGCCACCCCGTAGCGTACATGTAGGAGGCCTGATTGGTGAAATTGAGGTCGCCGCCGTAGACGAAGAACGACGTGTACCCCTCGCGGCCGAGCGACCGGGCCAGCGACGGCAGGCCGCTGCTCTTGGCCGGCAGCTTCATGATCGAAATCTGCGTCTGCGCGGGGAATCCGCTCAGGAGTGCCACCTCGCCCCGGTCGGTGCGGAACGAATTGGCGAAGAAGTTCTCGAACCACACCCCCTCGCCCTTCAACCGCTGCATGTGGGGCATCACGGCCTGTCCCTCGGTCTCGGCCTCCATGACCGTCGTGCCGAAGCTCTCCAGAATGACCAGCGCGATGTTGGGCCTGCGCGTACGCAGCACCCGCTCGGTCCGCCCTGTACGAGGACCGTTGCCCCGCAACTCCTCGAACTTCGCAGCGCGGGTCGCCTCGTCGAAGAAGGGATAGGCTTCGGCGTAGTTCTCCTTGCGGCCCAGCGTCGAGAGGAACGAAAAGACGGGATTGGTCGCGGCATGGTTCAGGAACATGTCCGTGCTGAAATAGACCTTCGAGACATTGGCCACCGAGGCGCCCGTCCCGCCGCGTATGGCCAGGAAATCGACTCCGGCCAACACCAGCAGCACCAGACTCCAAACCAGACGCAGGCGCACCCGTCCGCCGCAGAACAACCGCACCACCATCCGGTAGCTGCCGATCATCAGCGCGGCGAAGAGCGCGAAGAAGAGCGTCTGGCGCAGGGCCAGCCACGCATCGACATTGGCCATCGCGTCCTTCGGATCCGCGAGGTACATCAGCACCGTCCCGTCGATGCGGAATCCCCAATGCTCGTAGAGCGCGATGTCCACGGCGAACACGGCCGCCGCCACAAGCGAGACGACGACGAAATAGGTGTTGAAAATCCGGTGCCAGGTCCGGTCGGAAACGCAGACCCACAGCGAGACGATCGTCAGCAGCAGCGGCAGGGCCGTGACATAGCCGGCGACCGTCATGTCGAGCGAAAGCCCGTGCCACACGACGCGCAGCCAGTCTCCGGCGGTCGCACCGGCGGCTTCGGCGGCGTACCACCCCATGAACACGGGTTTCTGCACGGCCATCAGCAGGACGGTCGTGAAGAATACGCCGAAGACGAAAAGGAGTTTTTTCTTCATGGTTTCGATGTTCGGCTGTGTAAGCCCTCCCGGCGGCAACCCGGCGCCGTGCGGCGTGGCGCGATTCGAACTGCCTGCGGCGGTTTGGACTGCCTGCCGCACAGCCGGATTTCAATTTTCAATTTCAACTCCCCTACGCAGTCTTTTCCTTCTCGCGGTTCGGCATAGTTCGCGCTCCGCATGCGCTATGCGCATAGGGATTTATGCTTCGGGGAAGCCGATTTTGGGTACTTTTAACTGCACTGCGCTCGTTTCGCTCCTTCCGGCGCGGGCAAAGGCCGGGCAAGTTCGCCTATGCCCTCGCTTGCCGCGTCAGGTGACTTTTAATCCGCCTGCGGCGTCTTTTCGTTTTCTCCGTTCGGCAGAGTTCGATTTTCTTCTGCCTCTGTCCTCACTTACCCGCAGGTAAGCCTGCTGCGCAGTCTTATCGTTTTCTGCGCTCGGCAAAGCTCGAACGAGTTCGGCTCTGCCCTCGCTTATCGAAAACATTCGTTTTTCAACTATATCTTCTCGCCGTACGCCAGATCGCCCGCATCGCCGATCCCGGGCACGATATAGGCCCGCGAGGTAAGCTCCTCGTCCACAGCCGCCGCCCAGACGGTGGTGGTCAGCTTGGGCATGTGCTTCTGCACGTAATCGATCCCCTGTTCCGAGGCTATCACGGCCGCCACATGTGTGTGGCACGGTGTGCCGCCCCGTTCGCACAAGGCGTTGTAAGCCAGCACGAGCGACGAACCCGTAGCCAGCATCGGGTCGACCAGCAGCAGCGTCTTTCCCTCCAGGTCGCCGCAGGAGATGTACTCGACCTTCACCGTAAACTTGCCGTCCTTCGTACTCTTGCGGTAGGCCGACACGAAGGCGTTCTGCGCATCGTCGAAATAGTTCAGGAAACCCTGGTGGTAAGGCAGTCCCGCGCGCAGGATCGTGGCCACGACGAGCTTGTCGTCGATCATCTCGACCGTAGCCTCGCCCAGAGGTGTCTCGACCGTGCGGGACACGTAACGCAGGGTCTTCGAAATCTCGTAGGCCGTGATCTCACCGATACGCTCCAGGTTGCGGCGGAAGCGCATCGAATCCTTCTGAACCGCCTTGTCGCGGATCTGCGCGATGAACTTGTTGAGAACCGTGTTCTGCTGATTGAGGATATGCAACGTCATAAAATCGAAGTTTGTGGTTTCTAATAGAGGAAGTTGTTGAACGGATAACGCCCGGCGTGAATCTCGCGCACCATGCCGTAGAGGTCGGTACGGAACTTCTCGATGTTGATTTTTTCCTTCGCCGAGAGGAAGATGCAGGGCGTGTTGGCCCGCGCGATCCAACTCTTTTTCAGGTCGTCGAGCGACAAGTTCTCGCGCGTGGCGGGTGTCAGGTCGTCCTCGTCCTTTTTAATATACGTATAGGCATCGACCTTGTTGAAGACCAGGTAGACGGGTTTGTCGCCCGCCCCGATCTCCTGCAGGGTTTGTTTCACGACATCGATCTGGTCCTCGAACTGCGGGTGCGAAATATCGACCACATGCACCAGCAGGTCGGCTTCGCGCACCTCGTCCAGCGTCGACTTGAACGACTCGACCAGTTCGGTGGGCAGCTTGCGGATGAACCCGACCGTATCCGACAACAGGAACGGCAGGTTGTCGAAAACCACCTTGCGCACCGTCGTGTCGAGCGTGGCGAAGAGTTTGTTCTCGGCGAAAACCTCGCTTTTCGAAATGAGGTTCATCAGCGTCGACTTGCCCACGTTCGTGTAGCCCACCAGCGCCACGCGCACCAGCGCCCCCCGGTTCGAGCGCTGCACGGCCATCTGGCGGTCGATCTTCTTCAGATCCTCCTTCAGCTTGGAAATCCGGTTGCGGATGATGCGGCGGTCGGTCTCGATCTCCCGCTCGCCCGCACCGCCGCGCGTTCCGGTGCCGCCGCGCTGCCGCTCGAGGTGCGTCCACAGGCCCGAAAGCCGAGGAAGCATGTATTCGTAATTGGCCAGCTGCACCTGCGTCTTGGCATAGGCCGTCTGCGCACGGCGCAAGAAAATGTCGAGAATCAGGCGCGTGCGGTCGAGAATGCGGCAGGGCATCGCCTGCTCGATGTTGCGGGTCTGCGACGGCGAGAGTTCATCGTCGAAGATCGCCACGTCGATCTCCGACTCGCGGCAATAGTCGGCAATCTCCTCCAGTTTGCCCGGCCCCACATAGATGCGCGACGAGGGCTGTGGCAGTCGCTGCGTGAAGCGCTTCACGCTCTCGATGTCGGCCGTTTCGGCCAGGAACTCCAGTTCGTCGAGGTACTCCCCGGCCTGGCGAGGCTCCTGGTTGTCCCGGATGACGGAAACCAGCACGGCCCGCTCGCGGCGGGTTTCGGCCGATGTCTCCGAATTCGGATTTTTGGTTGTTTTATTTTCTTCCAATATCAATTCTTTTTAAAACGATTACACTCCCCGCACCGGTCTCATCCCCGCAGCCCCGTCTTGCAGCAGGACTGGTCTTGTTCCCGATCTTATTCCCGGCTTTGCTCCCGGTCTGCTCCTCCCGGCAGGCCGCCGGTGCACCGCGTCCGTGCTGCCCGGCCCGGCATGGCAGCCCCGCCGCCCGGGAAAGCACGGCATTCGCAAACCCCGCACCCGCGAAAGCACGACATCCGGAATCCCGATGCCCGCAAAAACACCGCACCCGGAAAAGCCCGGCCCAACTGAAGTCCGTACTTCCAACAAGCCCGGCATGCGGAATCCCGGCATCTACGCTTTCGGCCGACAGGAAGCAAACTCTATGCTACAAATAAGGGTATCCTGCGTAAAACGCGGATACCCTTTTTATCTTTCTGAACGGTCTCAATGCTGCAGGCGGAAATCGACCGGCAGTGTATAACGTACATTCACCACCTGGTTACGCTGCTTCCCCGGACTCCATTTCGGTGACTGCTTCAGCACACGGACGGCTTCGTCAGCCAGCGAACGGTCGGGCGACTGCAACACTTCGATGTCGGTCAGGCGCCCCTGCTTGTCGATTACGAACGAGAGTACCACGCGTCCGTAAAGGTTGTTGTCGAGGGCTGCCTGCGGAAACCGCACATTCTTCATCATCCAGTTACGGAACGTATTGAGGTCGCCCCCCAGAAACGACGGCATCGTTTCGGCAAAGACAAAAATTTCCTCTTCCGTAGCCTCCTCCGCAACCGGTTTCACGGGTTCGATCAGGGTAAACTCGTCGATGTCGTCGAACGGTATGTCCGTCTGGATCGTCCGGTCATTTTTGATGATCTCGATGACATCGTTGTAGATCTTCACCTCGACCCGCTTCTTTGCCTGCTCGGGTTCCCGCTGCTCGGTAGAAACAGTGGCGATATCCACCTCCACCGGCGCATAGGCCAGATCCGGCTTCCCGATTCGGTACTCGTCGGGCGTATAGGCGAATGCCGCAACGACCAGGGCCAATGCTACGGCCAACCCGATTTCCAACAAAAGGCTTCTCTTGTTCCTAAGATCGGCCCTGAATGATTTTTTGCACTCCATATCAGTCCGTTTTAAGGGTTAGTAGCGAATCCGGGCAGCGTATGTCAAACGAAGGATTTCCGGCGCCGCTGCCCTCCGGAATTCCTTTTTTCTTTCCGGAGTTAGTTCTGCACGCGGAAGTCGACAGGCAGGGTGTACTTCACACGCACCACCTGGTTACGCTGCTTGCCGGGCTTCCACTTCGGCGACTTGTTCAGCACGCGGATCGCCTCTTCCGACAGCGAGCGGTCGGGGGTCTGCAACACCTGGATGTTGGTCAGGCGACCGTCCTTCTCGATCACGAACGAAAGCACCACGCGGCCCTGAATACCGTTCTCGAGGGCAATCTGCGGGAACTTGACGTTCTGCTGCACCCAGTTGCGGAACGTATTGAGGTCGCCGCCCTGGAACGAAGGCATCGTCTCGGCAACCAAGAACGGCTGGTCGTCCACGATCTCCTCCTCCTGCACCTCGACCTGCTGGATCACTTCGGTATTCTCGTCGAACTCGGCGAAGTCCACCTCCGTCGTGATTTTCGTATCGTTGGTCACCACCTGCAGCAGGTCGGCGATTACTTTCACCTCAACCTTCTTGGGAGGCTCGGGCGGCTTCTGATCCTGACGGGTGATCTCCGTGATCTCCTCTTCCACAGGGCCGTAGTTCAAATCCACTTTCTCAATCCGGTGCTCCTTCGGGGTGTAGGCAAAGGCTGCGATGACAAGCCCGAGCGCCACGACAAGTCCGATTTCGAGCAGAAGACCCCGCTTGTTCTGAAGGTCCGCTTTGGGTGATTTTTTAATTTCCATTTATTCTAATTTTAATGTTGTCTCCACTGAGCGAAGGGCATACCTTCTCTATTCAATCACAAATATAGAGATAAAAATCGAAAATCAACACCCCGGGGCCAAAAATCTTTATTTTTTGGCTACTTTTGTCGCACGAAACACCGGTTTCGGCGACTCGAATGACAAAGAAGGAATACTTGTACGGCAAAGACCCTGCGGCGCTCGCCGCGCTCTGCCGCGAGACGGGACTCGCCCCTTTCGCGGCGAAGCAGATCGCCCGCTGGCTCTACGCGAAGCACACCGAAGACCCGATGCGCATGAGCGACCTTCCGGCTGCGGCGCGGCTGCGGCTCTCGGAACGGTTCGCCCCGGCGCTCACGGCGCCCGTGCAGGTGAGCACGTCGGCCGACGGCACGAAAAAATACCTGTTCCGCACCCTGCAGGGAGCCTTCGTCGAGGCGGCCTATATCCCCGACGGCGAGCGGGCCACGCTCTGCGTCTCGTCGCAGGCGGGCTGCCGCATGGGCTGCACTTTCTGCGCCACGGGCCGGCAGGGGCTGCGTCACTCGCTCACGGCGGCCGAAATCATGAATCAGATCGTCTCGCTGCCCGAACGCGAGAAGCTCACCAACCTGGTTTTCATGGGGATGGGCGAGCCGCTGGACAATGCCGACGAGGTGCTGCGGGCGCTGGAAATCCTCACCGCCGACTGGGGCTGGGCCTGGTCGCCCACGCGCATCACGCTCTCCACGGCGGGCGTCGCGCCGCAGTTGCGCCGTCTGCTCGACACGACGAAGGTACACCTCGCCGTGAGCCTCCACAACCCCTTTTCCGAGGAGCGCGCCGCCATCATGCCGGTTGAAAAAGCGTGGCCGATACGCGACGTGGCGGCCATCCTGCGCGAGTACGATTTCACGCACCAGCGCCGCGTGTCGTTCGAGTACATCCTGATGAGCGGCATGAACGACTCGCCGCGCCATATCCGCGAACTGTGCCGCCTGCTCGACGGCATCAAATGCCGCATCAACCTGATCCGGTTTCACAAGATTCCCGGCTCGCCCTACTTCTCGCCCGACGACGCGGCGATGACCCGTTTCCGCGACGTACTGACGGCCAAAGGTATACAAACCACCATTCGTGCCTCGCGCGGCGAAGACATCCAGGCGGCCTGCGGGCTGTTGAGCACGACGGAACAAGTGAAAAGTGAAAAGTGAAAAGTGAAAAGTGAACCGACGCGGCAGGCGAGGGCAGAGCCGAATTTATTCGAGCCTTGCCGAGCGCAGAAAACGAAAAGACTGCGCAGCAGGCTTAAAGTGAAAAATCGGGCTGTACTGAAGGTTTTCGAACAGCCGCAAGTGGTTCGGCGGGCCGCGACCGACGCTCGAAGCACGGGCGGCAGGCGAGGACAGAGGGCGCTGGCGGGCTTTGCCGAGCCGCAAAGAGGAAAAGATGCCGAAGGCGGAAATTCAAGTCGATGAGTCGCTATTCCGACTGAAGAATTGTTCCGGGTCCGATTTTCACCTTTCACCTTTCCACTTTCAATTTTCCACTTTTCACTTTCCACTTTTCACTTTCCACTTTCCCGCTCCGGTTCGTTATTTGCTGCGGAAACCGAAAAAGATTCCGATCATGAAAAAATTGCTTTTCGCCCTGCTCTTCGCAGGCTTCGCCGTGACCGCCCCGGCGCAGGTGAAATTTGAAACCAAATCGACCGACGCCGTCCGGTCTATGGCCGAAAAGGCCGGAAAACGGGTCTTCATCGACCTCTACGCTTCGTGGTGTCCGCCCTGCCGGATGATGGACAAGCATGTTTTCTCGCGCAAGGATGTCGGGGAATTCATGGACAAACGCTTCGTCAGCGCCAAATACGACACGGACAGAGCCATCGGCAAAGACCTGCTGGCACGCTACGGCAACGGCGCCATCCCCCTGTACCTCGTTTTCGACACCACCGGGGAGCTGCTGGGCCGCATCCAGGGAGCTTCTTCGGCCGAAGAATTCATGCGGGACATCGACACGATTCTCGACCGGCAGAAAGCGAAAGGTCAAACCGATTAGAAGCCGAAAGTCAATTATAAAAAATGCAGGCCGGAAAAACATTCCGTGCCTGCATTTTTCATATGTCGGGATCATTTCTTTTTCCGCAGGATCAGATACGAAGGTGCTGTATACCATTTATTTCCATCGGAGAGCAGCTTCCGTTAAGAAATCGAACATTGCTTTTTTGTCTTAGGTTCCCGTACCTGCGGTACAAGTCCGGCAGCCCGAAGCCCCCTGCTAACGAGGCGTGTAAACCACTTTTTTGGTCTCGAAAAACTCCTCCGTGAAGAACTTCGGAATATCGTAGATATACCAACGTTTGCCGGTTCGGCCCAGCTCTTCGGCCAGGTCGCCGCCCTTGAGGTAGAGGATGCCGTTGGGCAGCGTGCCGCGCTGGCCGCGTTCGAGACGGTTCCAGATCCACCCCACGAAGGTCGTCATATCGGTCACGGCGCGCGAAACGACATAATCGTAACGGGCCGTCAACTGCTCGGCGCGCACGCATCGGGGGTCGAGGTTCGTCAAGCCCAGACCCTCGCTCACACCCCGAACCACGCTGATTTTCTTGGCGATAGAGTCCGCCGCCGTAAAGTGTGCCCCGGGAAAGAGAATCGCCAGGGGGATGCTCGGGAATCCGCCGCCGCACCCTACGTCGAGCACGCGCGCGCCCGTCTCGAACGCACAGACTTTGGCAATGGCGAGCGAGTGCAGCACATGACGCAGGTACAACTGGTCGAAGTCCTTGCGTGAGACGACGTTGATTTTGGCGTTCCACCCGGCGTAGAGACCGTAGAGCGCCTCGAACTGCCGACGCTGTTCGGCGGTAAGGTCGGGAAAGTAGTTGCAAATCAATTCAAAATTCATCATTCATCATTCAAAATTCAAAATCAGGCGACCCGGAAGAACCATCCCCAATGTCCGGCTGTCATCCCGGAAGGCGCGACCGACGCCCACGGTTGTCAACACCCGGAACCGCCCACCCCTGCGCAGGCACTTACCGAAATAACTGCCGGGCAGAAGGATCGTGCAAGATTATTTCTCAAACCCGCTTGTCAGTTTTTCATCGGGAACTGTTCGTCGCCTTCGGTGATCAGCCGGCACATCTGCTCCCGGGCGCGGTGAATCTGCGTCTTGACCGTACCCAATGGCAAGGCAAGTTTCGCGGCGATCTCCTCGTAGGAGTATTCGTCGAAGAAACGCATCCGGATCAGCGTCCGGTAACGGGGCGTGAGGCAGTCGAGATAGTGCTCGATCTGCTTGCGCTGCTGTTTGTTGATGACCCGCTCCTCCGGTGTCGGGGCGCTCGACGCGGGTGCGGCGAAACGTTCGTCGATCGGCAGGTCGTCCTGGCGCTTACGCACGAAGTCGATGAACGTGTTGCGGGCGATGGTATAGACCCACTGCCCGAAAGTGTAATCGGGACTGTACCTGTGCAGGTTGATGTAGACTTTGATGAAAGTCTCCTGCAACAGGTCGTCGGCGTCGTTCGCCCCGCCCAGACGCTGCACGAAAAGGCGGTGGATCGCCTCCCGGTAACGGGTGAAAAGGTACTCGAACGCCGCATCGTCGCCCCCTAACACGAGGTCGACCAACTGCCGGTCTTCGGCAACGATGTAATCGTCTATCTCCATACGCGTTCGTCTTTGCGCAACAGCAGTACGGCCAGCAGCAAAGCGTAAAAAGGACTCAGCACATCATAGAGAAAATAACGCCCCGTGATGCCGGCCTCCCCGAGCCTGCGGGCCACGCGCCGCACTTCGAGCGCCACGACCGCGTAGCGGGCCGCGAGCAGCACGAACGCCGCGAGTTTGAATTCCGGCGGCATCACGGCCAGCGCGCAGACCACAGTGGCAAAGAAGAGCAGGCGCGAGGCCAGTTCCCACTGCACGAAGTTCTTGACCTGCATCGGATAGAACCGGAACGCCGAGCCGAAATAACGCAGGCGGCTTATCCACCACCGGAAGCCGCCCCAGGTCTTTTCGCGCAGCGAAGCGCGCGGCGAGAGGATAATGCTCACGTTGTCCGCCGTCATCACCCGCTGCATGAACAGGTCGTCCTCGCCGATGTTCATATTGAGGTGGCTGAAACCGTTGGCCCCGAAATAGAGTCGTTTGGTCATCCCCAGGTTGTGCAGCGTGCCCCGGTAGGGACGCCGGCGCACGGCACGGGCGATCCAGTCCGCAGCGTGCATCATCCGCCACGTGCGCATCATGTAGTTGGCAAAACCCCTGCCGCGTTCGATACCGCAGTAACCCAGCACGATCTCCCCTTTGGTGAAGCCTTTGGCCATCAGCGCCAGCCACCGGTCGCTCTGGGGGTAGGCGTCCGTCGACGAAAAAACGAGGTGTTCGTAGTGCGCGGATTTAATCCCCACGTTGAGCGCCATCTTGCGCGAGATCGGGAAACGGGGATCGAGGTGGATTTTGGTCACCGTCACCTGCGCGAAGGTCTGATTCAGTCCTGTCAACTCGGCGTAGAAGTCCGTATCCTGCCCTACATAGACGATCACCACCTCGAAGTCGGGGTAGTTCTGCGCCAGGATCAGCGGCAGGCGCTCTTCGGTGAAGGCGTAATCCTCGGAGAACATCGGAATGACCACCGACACCGGAGGCTCCGCGTTCAGCACCGACGGCCGGCGGCTGTTTTTGTAGGCCGGAATGCGCCCGTAAGCGAAAATATAGTACCACAGCTGCACGGCGAAAAGCAGAAGCAGCGCCGCACCCAGTGCAAGCCCCGCCCAGCCGTAGCAGGCAAATAATGTTTCGAAGAATTGCATAGTCGTGTAAATATGGGCAAAGATAAGTGAAAAGTGGAAAGGTGAGACGTGAAAAGTGAAAATTTCGGGCGGAAGCCGCCGGTTTTTTTCAGGCGCTGCCTGCGGCAGCCTGCATCTCCACTTCGCGCACGCCGGCCGCCCCCGGGCGGCGCAGAGTTCCTTTTTCTCCTCCATGCAAGGCAAAAACGGCGGGCAGGTTCCGCACTTACTCCGCAGATCGGCAGCAGCCTGCCGCACGGCACCGGACGGTTCGGACACCTGCTGCGGGGAGGAGACCCTGCTCCCTAATGGGTTGACTTTGCCGGGCGCGGGCGACGTCCGCACTGCGTGCACCCCACCTACCCGCTTATCCGCAAAGCAACTTTTCACTTATCCCTTTTCACTTTTCCACTTATTTTATCTACTTTTGCCTTTTAGATATGAGTATGAAATTCACCTTACAGCATAAAGACCCCGCCGGGAACGCCCGCGCGGGAGAGTTGCACACCGATCACGGCGTCATCCGCACACCGATCTTCATGCCCGTAGGCACGGCGGCCACGGTGAAGGGCATCTTCCACCGCGACGTGCGCGAGGAGGCGCGGGCACAGATCATTCTGGCCAACACCTACCACCTCTACCTGCGCCCGGGCATGGACATCCTCGAACGGGCGGGCGGCGTACACCGTTTCTCGACCTGGGACGGGCCGATGCTCACCGACAGCGGCGGCTTCCAGGTCTTTTCGCTCGCCGGGTGCCGCAAGCTCAAGGAGGAGGGGTGCCACTTCCGCTCGCATATCGACGGCTCGAAACACCTCTTCACGCCCGAGAGCGTGATCGACACCGAGCGGACGATCGGTGCCGACATCATGATGGCCTTCGACGAATGTCCCCCGGGCGACGCTCCGCGCGACTATGCGGCCAAATCGCTGGCCCTGACGGAGCGCTGGCTCGACCGCTGCTTCGACCGCTACCATCAGACGGAACCGAAGTACGGCCACTACCAGGCCCTGTTCCCCATCGTGCAGGGCTGCACCTACCCCGATCTGAGGGCGCACGCGGCGGAGAACGTGCAGCAGTACGACGCCGACGGCTACGCCATCGGCGGGCTGGCGGTCGGCGAACCCACCCCCGTGATGTACGAGATGATCGAAGTGGTCAACGCCATACTTCCCGCAGACAAACCCCGTTATCTGATGGGCGTCGGAACGCCGGTCAACATCCTCGAAGGCATCGCCCGCGGGGTGGACCTGTTCGACTGCGTGATGCCCACGCGCAACGGCCGCAACGGGCAGCTTTTCACGGCCGAGGGGGTGATCAACATCCGCAACAAGAAATGGGAGGACGACTTCTCGCCCATCGACTCAGAGGGTACGGCGTTCGTCGATACGCACTACTCGAAGGCCTACCTGCACCACCTGGTGACGTGCGGCGAGATGCTGGCGGCGCAGATCGCCTCGCTGCACAACATCGCCTTCTACCTGCGGCTGGTCACGATGGCCCGCGAGCATATCATGGCCGGGGACTTCACCCCCTGGAAGGAGACGATGGTGGAAAAACTGCAGCGCAGGCTGTAGACCAAGTGAAAAGTGAAAGGGGAAAAGTGAAAGTGGAACGTTTTCGATAAGCGAGGGCAGAGCGGTCATCGAGCCTGACGAGATGTGCAGGCTATGCCGCGCAAGAAGGAGGAAACCGAGCGAAGCGAAGTTAAAAGGTACAAAAGACCGGATTCCCCGGAAAGCGAAAACCCTTCCACGGCCGCAGGCGAGGGCAGCGGCCGCAGTGGTCGCGTTCGTCGGCATCCGCATGCCTTGCAACGGAAGCAAGGAACCCGGCACAGCGCTGAGAAGCGGCGGATATATTTTTACAGAAACCGGAAATCGGTTGCGGCCTCCCGAAAAAGCCGCAAGCCGACGACCGAAAAATAATTTTGAATTTTTAATTCTCAATTTTAATTGTGAAACTCAAGTTTCCGGGATTCAAGATCCTCGACCGCTACATACTGGGGAAGTTCCTCTCGACCTACTTCTTCGCAATCGCCATGATCATCGTCATCGTGGTGATCTTCGACTACGTGGAGAAAATCGACGACTTCACCGAGACGAAGGCCGAGCTGAAAGAGGTGATCCTCGACTACTACGTCAACTTCATCCCCTTTTTCATCAACCAGTTCAGCGGTCTGTTCACCTTCATCGCCTGCATCTTCTTCACCTCGAAGATGGCCTACCAGACCGAAATCGTGGCGATGCTCTCGGGCGGCATGTCGTTCAAACGGCTCATGTGGCCCTACTTCCTGGGGGCGCTGGCCATCGCCACGTTATCGCTGTCGCTCAACCTGTGGGTGATTCCCGTCTCGCAGAAGAAACAGGTGGCCTTCGAGCTGCAGCACATCAAGCGGCGGCAGCGCGTGCAGTTCGACCGGCACATCTACCGGCAGATCGAGCCGGGCACCTACGCCTACATCCGGGGTTATAACGAGGCGACCAGCAAGGCGTCGTTCTTCGCCCTGGAGCACTACGACAGCGGTACGATGACCCACTCGCTCGAAGCGGCCGACGTGACGTTCGACCCCGAGACCAAACGCTGGACGGCGCCGCGCTACACCACGCGGGAGTTCGACTCGCTCGCAGGGGAGACCTTCAACCAATACCGCAACCTCGACACGCTCATCCGGTTGGAAGTCACCGAGCTGGGCCGCATCAGCGAACTGATCCAGACCATGAAGATCGGCGAGCTGACGACCTTTCTGGAGCAGCAGCGAGCCAAAGGCTCCGACGCCATCAACCTGATCGAGGTGGAGCGGCACACGCGCTACGCCTATCCCCTTTCGACCTTCATCCTGACGCTGATCGGCGTTTCGCTCTCCTCGCGCAAGGTGCGCGGCGGCACGGGACTGCACATCGGCATCGGAACGGGACTTTGCTTCTCGTACATCCTCTTCAACCGTTTCTTCGAGGAGTTCGCCAAGAGCGGTTCGCTGCCGCCCGGCCTGGCGGTCTGGCTGCCCAACCTCATCTACTTCGTCATCGCGGTCTACCTCTACCGGAAGGCCCCGAAATAAACCGCCGCAACACACACCGAAAAGATATGAAGAAACCCGCTCAATACCTGAACCGGCTCAAACAGCATCCCGTAGCTTACAACCTGGTGCTGATAGCCATCCTGTTCGCCGCAATGGCCATCGTGGCACACATCGCCATGCAGATCGGCACGCGCCACGGCGCGCGGCGCGCGGTGCCCGACTTCGCGGGCATGCCACTCGAAAAGGCGCACGAACTGGCACGGCAGCACGACCTCGACCTCTGTGTCAACGACTCGCTGTTCGTACCCGCTTATGACGGAGGCATCGTCCTCGACCAGCTGCCCGAGCGGGGCGTGGGCGTGAAACCGGGCCGCACGGTCTACGTGACGATCAACTCCTACCGGCAGAAAATGGTCGAAGTGCCCTATGTGGCGGGCCGCTCGCTGAGGCAGGCCAAGAATATGCTGGAGATCGGCGGACTGGAGATCGAGGAACTGGTTTACCGCACCGATATCGCCACCAACTACGTGCTGGAAGAGTACTTCGAAGGACGCCCCGTGCGGCCCGAAAGCCGCATCCGGGCGGAAATGGGTTCCGGGGTGACGCTCCATGTGGGAGTCGAAGGCGGTTACGGCACGACGGTCGTGCCGCAATTGGTCGGCCGGCCGCTCCGCGAAGCGAAGAGCCGCCTCTGGGAAACGGGCCTCAACGTGGGCAAGGTGACGTTCGATCCGGGTGTGAACCTTTTGAACCAGAAGGACGCCCGCGTTTACATGCAGTCGCCCGACGCGGAACGCGGCGCACAGCTCGGCGCGAAGGTCGAACTGCGCCTGACACTCGACACGGAAAAGGTGGAGACCAACCGCAGCACGGCCGAGAAGCTGGCCAAAGCCCTCGCCGAACAGCGCCGGCAGGAGTTGCAGGAGCAGGCCGACTCGCTGGAAGCCTCCCGTGCGTCGCTGCCCGGCACGGAACCCGCCGGGGACGATGCGCCTGCGCAAAACACGAACGACAGCAACGGATTTTTCGACTGATGACCGACGAACGCGATAACCGCCCCGGGCCGGAAGAGCCTCTGGGGCTGCCGGGAACGGAGGGGCCGACGGACGCTGCCGGCTGCCGGCCGCAGGAGCCGGACGACATCCCCAGTGAGGAGCAGGACGACGACGAACAGGAGGGTCTTTACGAACATTTCGCCATCACGGCGGACAAGGGACAGACCCTGCTGCGGCTCGACAAGTTCCTCACCACGCGCATGGAGAAGTGCTCGCGCAACCGCATCCAGGCGGCGGCCGACAGCGGCAACATCCTGGTGAACGGCCGCCCCGCCAAATCGAGCTACAAGGTGAAGCCCCTCGACCGCATCTCGATCGTCATGCCCTATCCGCGACGCGAAGTGGAAATCATCCCCGAGCCGATTCCGCTCGCCATCCCCTACGAGGACGACGACCTGCTGCTGGTCGACAAGGCGGCGGGCATGGTCGTGCACCCCGGTCACGGCAACTACCAGGGGACGCTGGTCAACGCCCTGGCGTGGCACCTGCGCATCGAACCCGGGATCGCCGGGGGCGACATGCGTGCGGGGCTGGTGCACCGCATCGACAAAAACACCTCGGGGCTGCTGGTCGTAGCCAAGAACGAGCAGTCTCACGCCCGCCTGGCCAAGCAATTCTTCGACCACACGATCTCACGGCGCTACGTGGCGCTGGTATGGGGCAACTTCGACGAGGACGAAGGGACGATCACGGGCCACATCGGCCGCTCGCCCAAAGACCGGCTCAAGATGCACGTTTTCGAGGACGGATCGGACGGCAAACACGCCGTGACCCACTGGAAGGTGCTGCAACGCTACGGTTACGTGACGCTCGTGGAGTGCCGCCTCGAAACGGGCCGCACCCACCAGATCCGCGTCCACATGGCCTGGCAGGGGCATCCGCTCTTCAACGACGAGCGCTACGGCGGCGACCGCATCCTCAAGGGCACGACCTTCGCCAAATACCGCCAGTTCATCGAAAACTGCTTCGCCCTGATGCCGCGCCACGCGCTCCATGCCCGCTCGCTGGGCTTCGTACACCCCGCCACGGGCAAGGAGGTACTCTTCGAGAGCGAGCTTCCGGCGGATTTCCGGGCGTTGCTCGCCAAGTGGGACGGCTACGTCGCGGCGGTCGATACCGGAGCCGGGGAATAATCCGCCGGGAACGGTAACCCGGACGTCCGGAGCCGCAAGCACGGAGACTGCATGCAGAAGGCGTAAGTTTAACAGAAACCGGAGCCTGAAAATCAGAACCCGGAGTCCGAAACCGGACGACCAGGGCCTGAAAGCAGAAAGCCGGGAGCGGCGCTCCGGGGCCGTAACCTCCACACAAATACACGCTATGGAAACCTACGATTTCGATAAAATCACCGACCGCCGGGAAACCGGCGCGGTCAAATACGACGCCCTCGAGGAACTCTACGGGCGCAGCGACCTCCTTCCCCTGTGGGTGGCGGACATGGATTTCGAAACGCCCCCGTTCATCCTCGATGCCCTGCGCCGCCGCCTCGGCCACCCGGTGCTGGGCTACACGGTCGAACCCGCCGACTACCGTGCGGCCATCGTCGACTGGATCCGCACGCACCACGGCTGGGAGGTGCGCCCCGAGTGGCTGGCCTACATCCCGGGCATCGTCAAGGGAATCGGCCTGGCCGTCAACGTTTTCACGGCTCCGGGCGAGAAAATCCTCATCCAGCCGCCCGTCTACCACCCCTTCCGGCTCGTGCCGGAGGGCAACGGCCGCGAGGTGGTCTGCAACCCCCTGCGGGAAAACCCCGACGGCAGCTACGCGATGGATTTCGACCACCTCGCGCGCGTCGCCGACGAGGGGTGCCGGATGCTGCTCCTCTCGAACCCCCACAACCCGGGCGGCATCGTGTGGGATCGCACGACGCTGGAGCGGCTGGCCGCCTTCTGCCACGCCCGGGGGATTCTCGTCGTCTCGGACGAGATCCACGGCGACATGGCGCTGTGGGACAACCGCCACATCCCCTTCGCTTCGGTGTCGGAGGCCGCAGCCGCGTGCAGCATCACCTTCGGTGCCCCGTCCAAAACCTTCAACATCGCGGGCGTGGTCAGCTCCTACGCCGTCGTGCCCGACGACACGCTGCGCCGGCGCTTCTTCGCGTGGCTCGAAGCCAACGAGCTGGACGCCCCGGACATTTTCGCCCCCATCGCCACCGTCGCGGCCTTCCGCGAGGGCGAGGCGTGGCGGCGGCAGATGCTGCGCTACGTGGAGGGGAATATCGATCGGGTCGTGGACTTCTGCGCCGCGCACCTGCCCGCCGTCCGCCCCCTGCGGCCGCAGGCGTCGTTCCTCGTCTGGCTCGACTGCCGGGGCCTCGGCCTCGCGCACGACGACCTGATCCGCCTGTTTGTCGACGAGGCGCACCTGGCCCTCAACGACGGGGCGATGTTCGGCCCCGGGGGCGAAGGATTCATGCGCCTGAACGTCGCGGCACCGCGTGCGGTGATCCGCCAAGCCCTGGAACAACTGCGCGACGCCCTCGGGCGGCGCGCCTGAACCCGAAACCGATGTTTTTACCGACAACGATCAAAGAAGTACGCGCGCGCGGGTGGGAGCAGCTCGACGTGATCCTCTTCACGGGCGACGCCTACATCGACCACCCGGCCTTCGGCGCGGCGGTCATCGGCCGCCTGCTGGAAGCCGAGGGCTACCGCGTGGCGGTCGTGCCCCAGCCCAACTGGCGCGACGACCTGCGCGATTTCACCAAGCTGGGCGCCCCGAGGCTCTTTTTCGGCGTCACGGCCGGCGCGATGGACTCGATGGTCAACCACTACACCGCTGCTTTGCGCCTGCGCCACGACGACGCCTACACGCCCGGCGGCCGCGCCGGCTTCCGCCCCGACCGCGCCGTGACGGTCTATACGCAGTGTCTCAAACGGCTCTTTCCCCACACGCCCGTCGTCGTCGGAGGCATCGAAGCCTCGCTGCGGCGGCTGACCCACTACGACTACTGGAGCGATGCGCTCCGCCCCTCGGTGCTGGCCGAATCGGGTGCCGACCTTTTGATCTACGGCATGGGCGAAGGCGTGGTGCAGGAGGTGGCCCGGGCGCTGCGCAACGGCTACAACGCCAAGCTGCTGCGCCGCATCCGGCAGGTGGCGTTCCTGGCCGACGAGGCTTATGTCTCGCGCCTCGATCCGGCGACGACCCTGCACCTGCACAGCTTCGAGCAGTGCGCGGCGGACAAACGCGCCTTCGGCGAGAACTTCACCGCGATCGAGACCCAGAGCAACCTGCTGAACCCCGTCCATACGCTCGTGGAGGCCGTCGGCGACCGCTATGCGGTCGTCACGCCGCCCCGGGCCACGCTCACCACCGAAGAGCTGGACCGCTCGTTCGACCTTCCCTACGAACGCGCTCCGCACCCCCGCTACCGGGGAAAAGGGGATATTCCGGCGTGGGAGATGATCAAACACTCGGTCAACATCCACCGGGGCTGCTTCGGGGGCTGCTCGTTCTGTACCATTTCCGCCCACCAGGGCAAGTTCATCCACGCGCGCAGCGAACGTTCGATCCTCGCCGAGGTGCAGCGCATCGCGCAGATGCCCGACTTCAAGGGCTACCTTTCGGACGTGGGCGGCCCGTCGGCCAACATGTACCGCATGGGCGGCCGCGACCGGACACTCTGCGCCCGGTGCCGCCGCCCTTCGTGCCTGCACCCGGCGATGTGCCCCAACCTCGACAATGACCACCGGCCGCTGCTCGACCTTTACGCGAAAATCCGCGCGGTGAAGGGCGTCAAAAAGGCCTTCATCGGCAGCGGCATCCGCTACGACCTGTTCGACGGCAGCCCCTATCTGGACACGGTGTTGAAATACCACACTTCGGGCCGCCTGAAAGTCGCCCCGGAGCACACCGAAGAGCGCGTGCTGCGGCTGATGCGCAAGCCGCCGTTCGCACTTTTCGAGCGGCTCAACGCCGACTTCGCACGCATTTGCAAGCGCGAAAACCGCCCTTATCAGTTGATTCCCTACTTCATTTCGTCGCACCCCGGCTGCGCGGAGCGCGACATGCGGGCGCTGTCTGAAAAAGTGCTCGGAAAACTCCACTTCACGCTGGAGCAGGTGCAGGACCTGACCCCCACGCCGATGACGCTTTCGTCGGTGATGTTCTACACGGGCACGAATCCCTACACCGGCGAGCAGGTCTGCGTCGCCCGCTCGCAGGAGGAGAAGCGGCGGCAGAAGAGTTACTTCTTCCGCAAATAACGAAAACGGCCCCTGAAACCGGGACCGTTATTCCTTGTCGCAGCGACGCTATTTTCGGAGCAGGGCGGGCAGCTCCGCGAGCGATTCGAGCGTTGCGAACGCCGCATCGGGATGTTCCCCGTCGGGCACTTCGTGCTGCCACGTCACATGGAAAGGCACATGTACGGCCTTTGCCCCGACCGCCAGCACGGGGTAAATGTCCGAACGCAGCGAATTGCCCACCATCAGAAACCGCTCGGCCGGGACGCCGAGCGCCGCTATCAGGGCCGCATAGGCCGCTTCGTTCTTGTCGGGCATGATCTCCGCATGCTCGAAGTAACGGGCGATGCCCGAACGCTCCAGCTTGCGGCGCTGGTCGAGCAAGTCGCCCTTCGTCGCCACCACCAGCCGGTACCGGTCCCGCAGCGTGTCGAGCGTCTGCCGCACCCCGTCCAGCAGCGTCACGGGAATTTCCAGCAACGAACGGCCCAGCTCCAGGATGCGTGCGACGACTGCCGGCGGTAGTCCGCCGCCGCCGACAGCGAGCGCCGTCTCGATCATCGAGAGCGTGCAGCCCTTCGCACCGTAGCCGTAGAGGGGCACGTTGGCCGTCTCGGTGCGCAGCAGGGCCGCCGCAACCGTTTCCCGGTCGGCATAAGGGGCCAGCAGCCCGCAAAATTCCTCCTCGGTCTGTCTGAAATAGGTCTCGTTGGCCCACAGCGTGTCGTCCGCATCGAAGGCGACGACCTCTATATTTCGGTAATTCATCATGCCGTTTTTTTTGTCGGAGACAGTGCAAGGCCGACGCGATACCGACCCTGTTTTGCCTGTCCGAACCAAAGGCAAAGATAATGCATGGCGGTGACAATGGCAAACCGTCTGCATTTTACGGGGCGCAGCCCGTCTCGGTTTAACTCCACATCGGTTTCAGCACGCCGAACAGCAGGCAGGCGATTGCCAGGGTGACAACGATATTGAATGCCTGTGCCGCCAGGAACGCCCACAGCGCGTTGCGGTTTTCCTTCGAGACGATGTCCCGAAGCCGCGTATCCAGCCCCACGCAGACGAAAGCCAGCGAAAAAAAGACCGTCGAAAACATCTTCGCCACACCCGGTTCGGCAAGTTTTCCCCGCGCATCGGCCGTGAAAAACCCGTTGCCCTGCAAAAGGCTGAACACGAGCGACGCGGTGACGAACCCGAGGATGAATTTGGGAAATTTTTCCCACACGATACCTGGCGACGGAGCCTGCGAACCGCCCCGCTCTGCGCGCGTCGAAAGGTAAAATGCGATAAAGAAAGCCACCACGCCGATCAGCACGTTCTGCGCGGCCTTGATAATCACGGCATGCTGGTTGGCGACCTCGCCGACGATCAGGCTCGAAGCGGCCACGCCCGACGTCGTGTCGATCGTACCGCCGATCCAGGCCCCGGCAACCTCCTGCGCCACGAGGGGATTGTCGAAGAGCAACGGCAGAAGCCGGCCGGCCAACCACGGCATCAGGTAGATCATCGGCACCACGACGATGAGCACCAGCGACACGATGTACGAAAGTTTCCGGTCGTCACCGCCCGCCACGCGGGCGGCGGTGATCGAGGCCGACACGCCGCAGATCGACACGCCGCTCGCCAGAATCATCGCCGTGCGCTCATCGACCTTCATCCGGCGCGAAATCCAAAAAGCGAAAAACCACACCACGGAGACCACGACACAAGCCTGTACCAGTCCGAACACCCCCGACTTCATCACGTCGCTGAAAAGGATGGTCGCCCCGAGACATACGACGCCGATCTTAATGTAAAATTCGCCCTGAATCGCCGGCTTCATCCATTGGGGCACGCGCCACAGGTTGCGTATCGCCAGCCCGAAAAGCACCGAGAAAAAGACCGACTCGAAGCCGTAGTACGACACCGCAGGAATTTTCGCCACGACCTGCGCCAGCAGCGACACCGAGAAAACCACCGCGAGCGAAGGCAGCAATCCCCGCAAGGGCCGCCTCAGCAGCAGGCACCCCGCATAGAGCACCGCCAGCACGATGGCGAAAAGAGCGGCGATATTCGCCCATGCGGCTCCGCCCAGCAGCGTCGCGGGCACTTTCGGCAGTCCGCCGGGGACGGTCGCGGCCAGTACGAGCAGTGGGATCGACACCCAAACGACCACCCAGTCTTCGACCCGGAATTGTTCAATCCATTTTTTCATAAAATCCGTTTCTCATTGTTGATCCGACCTAAAATATCCCGCTCAGCAGCAGCGCAATCCCGTTGCGGTCGCAATGTGCGGCCGAGGCGTACTGCTCGTAGGTGTAGTCCAACTGGCAGCGCAGATACTTCACGGGCTGCCAGACCAGACCCGCCGTATAATTGGTCTGGCGGGTATCGCTGCGGGAGACGTTTTGCTCGAACGTATCGTAACGTCCGACGACCTGCAGCGAACGCAACAGGCGGTAACCGCCCAGCACGTACCACCCCCGGCTGTCCAGTTCGCCCGTCCGTCCGCCGATCCATTCGCCGCGCAGCACCGTGCGTCCCCGGTCGTAGCACATGCCCGCACCGTAGCGCACGCGACGCACGCAGTCGGCGCCGTATTCGCCCCGGTAGTAGGAGCCGGTGAATTGCCATCCGCCGAGGGGTTGCACGCTCAGGCGCGCAACGATGTCCTTCGAGCTGTTTTTATCTTTGGTGTTGATTCCCTCGCCGTTGAAAACCCCGAAATTGTAATTCAGGATGTTGTACCCGTCGCGCCTGACGAATCCGCCGTAGACCTGAGCACCCAGGTCGCGCCCGGTGGCGGAAAGTCCGCACAGGTCATTGAAACCCATCAGTTTGCGCAGGGCCAACGGGTATTCGATCAGCTCGAATTTGAGCGGCACATAGTCCGTATTTTCGATCGAGAAGGGGATTTTGAATTCGCCGATCTGGAAGTTAAGTCCATTGTAAGGCCGCAAACGCAGATACGCATCGACGAGCTTCGGCGACGCGAACTCCACCTGGATACGGTAGTCGATCCGGGGCGTAATATCGCCCGCCAGATTCAGCCGCACACGCTTGATGAAAAACGAGGAAACGGCGTTTCCGCCCGCTTCGGCCGGGCCGGCATATTCGTACCCTACCTGCGCATAGCCCGAGATGCGGGGCAGGCGGGCCAGAATGCGGTTCCAGCCACTCATCGTCCTGCGCAGGCTGTCAACCCCTGCGGCAAGGGTTTCGTTCGCCGGCACGGTGGCGGACGTTGCGCCGGCAACGGGTACGGCCAGGCTATCGCCGCGAACTACGGACTGCTCCTGGGCCGGAGCGGCGCAGCAGCTCAGCAGCGACAGTACGGTAAGAAATCGTCTCATCGGTGTTCGGGTTACATCGGTTTGCGACTGCAAAAAAACGGATTTTCCGCGTCAGTTCCAATACGCGAAAATACGTAAAACGTTCCCCGTACCACTCCGGATCGAAGGATATGGAAAAGCCGAAACCGGGTTTTCCGGTTTCGGCTCAAAAGCGGACAGGCCCTTTAGCGGGGCATGGGGAACGAGAGCGTCCGCGCGTCGAGGTAGGCATCGGGGAAGGGACTTCCGTTCCATGCCTGACCGTTCGAGATATTCAGATGACCGCCCAGCCGCAGCGTGTTGTTGTCGATCACCGTGACCCGCGCAGGCAGGCTGCTTTCGGGAATCACCACCACCGAAGTCATCGACACCGTGGGTTTGACGCGCATCGGCTCCATCATCCGGTAGTCGGGCTTCCAGGGAGACATGTGGGCCAGCGAATCGGGCGGCGTAAAGCCCCTTTCGACGCGCGTGGTGTCCACCGGCGTGAATTTGAACTTCGACGGCTCCTGCGCCTGCACGCCGGCGGCGAAAAGCAGTGCAAACAGTGCGATGATTCCTCTTTTCATATCTTTCTGTTGTTTGATTTTCCGTTCCGAAGCATTAAAAGACCTCCTGCAGGATTTTGACCGACTGCACGGCATTGACCGCATCGAGGTGGTAGGCGTAATAGACCAGCATGGCGTCGAGAAACTCCACCCGTTGCCGGCGGTTCAGCCCGATCTCCCCCAGGCAGCGCACGTCGCATTCGACCAAGTCGTTGAGCGTGCGGGCATTCTCCTGCGTCATACAACTAACGTGCGGCGGACGCACTTTGGTATAAAGCCCTTCGCGGAAATCGAACCAGTCGCCCGAAGCGTAGTCGTTACCCGGGAAAAAACCCAGCAAACGGCTCAGGTTCGCCAGGAACCAGAGGTGGAAGTTGGCCACCCCCTCCTCGAGGGAATCGAGCGCCCCGACGCTGCCCCACACGAAGTCGAAAAGCGGCTCGTTCGGCTCGCTCTCCTTCACCAGGCGGTACAAAACCTCTGCCATAAACAAGGCTACGGTCGATTTGCGCACATCGAACGGAATGCTTTGCAGCACCACGCCGCTGCGCACCTCGCGGAAGCGATCCATCTGCTGACGCGGCGATTCCAGCCCTTCGAACTCCACGGTGAACATGGGCTGGAACAGCGCCAGCTTCGACCCGCGACCCTTCGCGCTGCGCACTCCCTGCACCATGTAGCTGCGGCGGCCGCCCACGTCGGTCAGCAGGTAGACGACCATCGACGTGTCGCCGTATTTGAGCGTGTGGAGCACCACGCCACGCCCTTTGTAGGTTTTCAATGCGTATGCTTATCGGTTTTCGTCGCGGCCTCCCGTCCGTCGTTTGGAATGCAATGAAACCGATTTTTAATTTTTAATTCTTAATTTTTAATTCCCTCCGCTTGGCGGCAGTGCACCGCCGCCCAGCCGTCCCGTTCGCGCCTTTCGGTCACGATCAGCCCCAGCTTTTCGGCGCAACCGCAAATCGCGGGCACATCGTGCTCCAGAAAGCCGCTCATCACCAGGTCGCCGCCCGGCGCGAGCGCATTCACGTAGGCCGGCAGGTCGGCTGTAAGGCAGTTGCGGTTGATGTTGGCCAGGATAAAGTCGTAACGGCGCCCCGCAATACACCTCACGTCGCCCAGCATCGGTGTGATCTGCTCCGTCTCGCCGTTCGCCGCGATGTTCTCCCGGCAGTTCGCGTCGGCCCACGCGTCGATATCCACCGCGTCGACATGTTCGGCGCCGCACTTCGCGGCCAGAATCGCCAGTACACCCGTTCCGCTGCCCATATCGAGTCCGCAGCGCCCCCGCACGCCGAGATCCATCACTGCGGCAGCCATCATGCAGGTCGTGGCGTGGTGGCCCGATCCGAACGCCATCCGGGGCGTCACGACCACCTCCATCATCCCGTCGGGCGCCGCTTCGTGGAAGGGCGCACGGATCAGCAGTCTGCCGTCGACCTCCACGGGTGTAAAACTCTTCTCCCATTCGGCGTTCCAGTTCCGTCCTTCGATCCCGACATAGCGTCCCTCCGCGCCGTAACGGGCCAGCAGCGCGTCGACCTCCGCCCTGCAGCCGTTCAGGAGCCGTTCGGGAATATAAGCCTTCAGCACACCGCTCTCCGTCTCGAAGCTCTCGAAAGGAAAATCAGCCAGTTCGGCCGTCAGTATTTCGGCCTCGGGGTCCTCCGAAACGGCAATATTTAATGCTACATAGTCCATATTATGTAAAAATTTCCGTATCTTCGCTCAGACAAAGTTAACTATAATCCTTCAATTATTCGGGTACAAGATGGCCGAAAATACGAATAAATGGGAAGAAACCGGCAATCGGTACCGTACCTATATTAAATTGGAGAAACGGCTCTCGGACAATACCGTCGAATCCTACATGCGCGACCTGCGGCAGTTCGCCCATTTCGTCCTGCGGTTTTACGACGTAGGCCCGAAGAAGGTCGAAGCGACGATGATCGAGCGCTACATGGCCCGTCTGTTCGACCTGGGAATGCGCAAAAGCTCGCAGGCCCGTATTCTGAGCAGCATCAAGAGTTTTTTCAACTACCTGCTGCTCACCGACCGGATCGAGACTTCGCCCGCCGAATTCGTCGAGACGCCCAAATGCGGACGACCCCTGCCCGACACGCTCTCGACCGGCGAGATCGACCGCATCATTGCCGCCGTCGACCTCCGAACGGCCAAAGGACGCCGCGACAGCGCCATGCTCGAAGTGCTCTACTCGTGCGGCCTGCGCGTTTCGGAGCTGGTGACGCTGAAATTGGGCGACCTGTTTTTCGGCGAGGGCTTTATCCGTGTCGTCGGCAAAGGGGACAAGCAGCGGCTGGTGCCGATCAGCACCACGGCCCGCGACAAGATTCAGATTTACTTCGAAGACCGCAGCCGCGCGAAAAGCCGCGAGGAGTGGGTATTCCTCAACAACCGGGGTACCTGCCTCACGCGCGTGATGGTCTTTACGATCCTCAGGCAAGCCGCCATCCGCGCCGGGATCGACAAGAAAATCAGCCCGCACACCTTCCGCCATTCGTTCGCCACGCACCTGCTGGAAGGGGGCGCCAGCATCCGCCAGGTGCAGGAGATGCTGGGGCATGAGAGCATCCTCACCACCGAAATCTACACCCACCTGGACGACGAACACCTGCGGGAGACGGTCGAGAAGTACCTGACGATTTAGAGAAAGACAGCCGTCGCAACCGCCGGCAGCCGTTCATCCCGCACCATGAAGCCCTGAGACACAGAACCGTCAATGACTTCCAGCTAAAAGAAAACCTGCCTTTCGGCAGGTTTTCTTTTAACTGCGGCTTTTCCGGCCCGGCAAATCCGAAGGGATATGTCCCCCTTTCGCCCTCGCTTACCGAAAACGTTGAATTACCCTTCGTTTTCTCCGCTCGGCAAAGCCCGCTTGCGGTCTCTGCCCTCGCTTATCGAAAACGTTGAACTTTTACTCGCACGGCTCCGTCGTGAAGCGGAACGTGCAGTGGCTCGTGTAGGTTTCGCCGGGGCGCAGCACGGCCGAGGGCCACTGGGGCTTGTTCGGCGTGTCGGGGTAGTGCTGCGTTTCGAGGCAGACCGAAGCGCGCGCGGGATAGGCCACGCCGCCCTTGCCCGTCACCGTGCCGTCGAGGAAGTTGCCGGTGTAGACCTGCATGCCCGGCTCGTCGGTGTAGACCTCCACCGCGATGCCCGTCGCGGGCGAGGCGAGGCGCGCGGCGCAGCGCGTCCGGTCGCCGGCGGTGTTGAGCACCCAGTTGTGGTCGTAGCCGTGCCCGTTGCGCAGTTGCTCGAAGTCGAAATGGTCGATCTCGTCCCCCACGCGCTTCGGCGTGCGGAAATCCATCGGTGTGCCTTCGACCGGCGCGATCTCGCCCGTAGTCATGAAGGTCGAATCGACGGGCGTATAGCCGTCGGCGTCGATCCACAGCACGTCGTCCAGCGAACCCTGCGCCGGGTCGCCCGACAGGCAGAAGTAGGTGTGATTGGTCATGTTGATGATCGTCGGGGCGTCGGTCGTGGCCTCGTAGGCGATCTCCAGCGCATTGTCTTCGGTGAGCGTGTATTTCACCCGCGCGGTGACGCAGCCGGGGAAGTTCGCGTCACCGTCGGGCGATTGGATCTCCAGCGTCAGGCTGTGGGGCGTCGCCTCCGTCACGTCGTAGACCCGGTACTGCCAGCCGTCCGGTCCGCCGTGCAGGCAGTGGCCGTAGTTGTTGCGCGGCAGCTGCACCGTGTCTCCGTCGAGCACGAAACAGCCCTGCGCGATGCGGTTGGCGTAGCGGCCGATCGCGGCTCCGAAGTCGCTGGGGACGGTGCGGTAGTCGTCGATGTTGTCGAAACCCAACACCACGTCGCGCAGCCTGCCGTCGCGGTCGGGCACCATGACGGAGACCACACGGCCCCCGAAGTTGGTGATGCAAACCTCCGTGCCGGCGGCATTCGTGAGGGTGTAAAGGGCGGTACGCTTCCCGTCGATCGTGGCGGCGAAGCGTTCGGGGTCGAGACCCGAAGCGGTCCTCTGCGACGCATCGCCGCAGGCGGCCGCTCCGAGGAGCAGCGCTGCGGCGAACATCGCGCGTGCAATCGATTTCATGGTTTATTTGTCGAGCGAGTTACAGATGCGCCGGTTGATCGCACGGATGCGCTCCGGCTCCACTTTGAGTACCTTGCGGTCGTAGGTCATCAGCCCGTTGACCTCCACCTCCACGTCGGTCGTCTGCGTATAGACGGCTGCCGAGAAGCCCCTCTCGATCAGTTTTTCGAGAATGTCGCAGTATTTCTCATACTCGTCGGTCACCTCCTTCGGGGAGTTGAACCGGGTGTAGCCCCAGTTGCGGTCGGGCGTCCAGAGGTGATCCTTCACCACCAGACCGATGCCTCCGTACTCGCCCTGCACCGTGGCGCGCTTGGTGTCGAGCAGCGTCATGCGCGGCTGGGGGTAGTGGTGCGTGTCGAGGATGTCGCCCGCGAGGTAGTGGTTGCCGCCGCTGGCGGGGTTCACCAGGCGCGAGGGGTCGTAAGCCTTCGTCCAGGCTGCGATCTCCGGAGACTTGAACTGGCCCCAGGCTTCGTTGAACGGCACCCACACGCCGATCGAGGGCACCGACCAGAGGTAATCCATGATCTCCTTCCACTCCTTGCGGAAGTTGGCCTCCGACTCTGCGGAACGGATCTGCTCGGCGCCCGTGAAGTAGTCGTGCATCTGCCACTGCGGGCCGCGATCGCCGCTCGGCATGTCCTGCCATACGATCATGCCGTGCTTGTCGCAGTAGTAGTACCAGCGCGCCGGCTCCACCTTCACATGCTTGCGGATCATGTTGTAACCCAGCTCTTTGGTCTTCACGATGTCGAATTCGAGCGCTTCGTCGGTCGGGGCGGTGTATAGCCCGTCGGGCCACCAGCCCTGGTCGAGCGGCCCGAACTGGAAGAGCGGCTTGCCGTTCAGCTCCAGACGCACGATGTCGTCCGCGTCGCGGCCCGTCGAGAATTTGCGCATCGCCGTGTAGCTCTGCACCTTATCGAGCGTCTTGCCGCCGCGCACCAGCGTCACCTCCATGTCGTAGAGGAACGGCGACGCGGGGCTCCAGAGTTTGGGATCGGCCACGGCGACCTCGGCCGCCACGCCCACCGGCGCACGGCCTGCGGCCACCTCGCGGCCCCCGTCCAAAAGGCGCACTTCGATCATATCGCCCGCTTTTGCATCCTTCACGGCAGCCTCCACCGTGAAAAGGTTACGATCGAAGTCGGGAGTGGTTCTCACGTCGGCAATATACTGTGCGGGCACCGGCTCCAGCCAGACGGTCTGCCAGATGCCGCTCACGGGCGTGTACCAGATGCCCTCGGGATTGTTGACCTGCTTGCCGCGGGGCTGGCAGCCTTTGTCCGTAGGGTCCCACACGCGCACCTGCAGGTCGTTGGCGCCCTTTTTGAGCGCCCCGGTGATGTCGAAAGCGAAGGGCGTGAAGCCGCCCGTATGGCTGCCGACCTTCGTGCCGTTGACCCACACGTCGGCCTTCCAGTCCACAGCACCGAAGTGCAGCAGCACCCGGTCCCCGTTCCACTTCGCCGGCACGGTGAACGTCCGCTCGTACCACAGTTCGTTCTCGGCTCCGAGAGGTTTGCCGACGCCCGAGAGGCTCGACTCCACGGCGAACGGCACCAGGATCTGCCCGTCGTATTCGCCCGCCTGCTGCCCCATCGGACGAATGGCGTAGTTCCACAGCCCGTTCAGGTTTTGCCATTCGGGTCGGACCATCTGCGGACGGGGGTATTCGGGAAGTACGTTTTCGGGCGAGACCTTTTCGGCCCACTCGGTTCGGATCTTGTCGCCCGCAGGCTGCCACTGGGCGACGGCTGCAACGGCCGTCAGCGCGGCCGCAATCGTCAGTAAGGAGGTTTTCATCATCGGTTTATCATTTTTTAAGGTTAAAAACTCCGTTTTCGGTTCGTACAAAACTACCGTTTCTTTTCCGGAAAAAAGTACGCATCCCTGCACAAATAGTATGCTTATGGCCTGAGTGTCGTTTTCCAGCACCCGTCTGCGAGGATTGCAAAACGGAGTTGCCGGATCAGAAGATGCGCCGGATGGACGCCGTGGCGGACAGTTCCATCCGTTCGTAGTCGATCCCGGAGAGCACGTTGAGGCCGCAGCGACGGCCGGGCAGCACCTCGCCCAACTCTTCCTGCATGCCGAGCGCTGCGGCGCCGTTCACCGTCGCCCACCCGAGCATTTCGCTCAGCGGCACGCCGCGCAGCATCCGCATCTCGTGGAGCATCGACAACCGGTCGTTCGAGGCAAGGGAATCGGTGCCCAGGCAGATGTTGAGCCTGTTGCGGCGCAGCAGCCCGACGGGCGGCAGCCGGCGCGAGATGAAGCGGTTCGACCGGGGGCAGAGGCACCACCACACGGGCGCCCGGAAATGCTCCATAATGAGATCGATGTCCATCTGCGTCACGCAGCAGTCATGCACCAGGATCACGCTCCGGTCACGGGGTATGCTCTCTACGATTCGCCGGGCAGGAAGTCCGTAAGCGAGAAAGTCGCATGTGACCCCCAATTGCCGGTACCACTCCCACAACGGCCCCCGGCGGAGGAAAAGTTCCGCCTCGTCGGGCGACTCGAGGAAATGGATCGACAGGGGAGCGTCCCCTTCTGCACACAGGGAGCGGAAGAGTTTGTCCTGCACCGAATAGACGGCATGAGGCGTGAGCGACGTATCGGGATGGCGCAGCAAAGGACGCACCCGCTCCGCCGAGTCGCTCCTGAGGCCGAAAACCTCGACAAATGTTCGGTAAGCGATCCGGCTCCGGGCCTTCACAGAGAAGGCGCACTCCCCCGATGCGATGTCGCCCACGGCCTGCACCCCCTCTTGCCAGAGCCGGGCATCGGCGGCGGCAGCCGCACGCGCACGTTCTTCGTGCGAAAAGCGGGCGCGCGCCTCGTGCATCAGCTCCATGAAACGGGCAAAGCCCGCCCCTTCGGGAAGTTGGCCGCCGAGGCACGAAAGTTCGAGGTGGCAGTGCGCATTGACCAATCCCGGCAGCAGGATTCCGGCATAAAACTCCACGCCGGGCTGACGGTCGGGTTCGGGGCACAGGCTGACGGACAGGATACGTCCCCGGGAATCCGCCTCGATGAGCGGATGAGGCAGCAATCCCTGCGGCGTGTAGAGGTAATTAGAGGCTATCTTGCGTACCTGAAACGGGCGTGACGGTTGCGGCTCGGATAAATTCATCGGCAAATATTCGGACAGGAAGTTGTTGCAGATAAAGGCTGTCGACGGCTGTGGCGGTCGGCGGGACATATTCGACCTCCACATCGCGCAACGTCACCGAAGGGCGGCCAGGCTTGTCGCGGAATACGGCGAAGTCCAAGTGCAGGCCCCGGATCGTGGTATCGACCGTGAACCGCCGTGCAAAAGGCTCCTCCCGGTCGCGGCGCAGGAAGAAACTGTAATAGTTCGATCGGGTGCTGTCCTGCCGCTCCGTCCAGACGGCCGCTTTGAGTCCGGGATTCCGGTCGAGCGAATCGATCTCGTAGGTCAGCCGTACGTTATATTCGCCGGGCTGAAGGTCGTAGACCGCAATACGCAGCTTCGCCGTATCGCGCAGCGACCGCACACGCACGAGCGAATCGCGGTAAACCGTGCGCGTGAAGGTGCGGCGGGCCACGTTGTCCACCGTATCGAGCACGGCGACCTCCTTGTCGTAAACCGCCCCCTCCTTTTCGAGCATCCCGATCGCCCGCTCCACGATGTCGCCCAGACGCGCACTCTTGCGTTTGGAGAAATTGCCGATGGTATACTGCACGTCGGCCGTCGTGTAGCCGTACTTCGCAAAGATCGGTTCGTAAATGTTCAGCGAATCGAGCGCGACGCCCTGTGTCCCGACATACGCATTGGCCAGGAAGGCATCGTGAAAGATCAGGGCCAACTGGTTGTCCGAAATAATCTTATGCCGGGCACAGGCGCCTGCCAGCAACAGGAGCGCCCCCAGGGCGAACCGGCGGAAAATGGGTTTCATAACGTTTGTCTCTTTTTTATCATACTGCGTACGGTGAGATCGGAGACCAGGGCCGCGACCGCGCCGAAAGCGGCCAGCACCGCCACCAGATCCGTGAAGCGGAACTCCACCGGGTAACTCTTCATCAGGAACGTCTCGGCCGGAATTTCGATCAGTCCGAAATGTTGCTGCACAAGGCTGGCGCCCACACCGACGACCACCCCGATCGCGGCACCCAGCGTGCAGATCAGCGCCCCCTCGCTTCGGAACACCGCGCGCAGGAAGCCCGTATCGGCCCCCAGCGCCCGCAGTGTGGCGATGTCGCGCCGTTTATCGAGGACGAGCATCGTCAGCGCCCCGACCACCGAGAACGAGGCGATCACCAGCACCAACAGCGAAATGAAGAAAATACCCCATTTCTCGTAAGTCATGATGTCGTAAAACGAAGCCTTGAGTTCATAACGGTTCCGCACCCGGAATCCGTCGCCCGCAACGGCGGCCACCGCCCGTTTCACGGCCGCCTCATCGGCTCCGGGAGTGATTCCCACAACCAGCGCCGACGCCCGCCCGGCGTAGCTGAACAGCTCCTGCGCCAACCGCAGCGAGACCAGCGCATACTGTTGCTCCGTTTCGAGGTCGAGCGTGAAGACCCCCTCCACCGGCACCTGACGGCGCGAAAAGTTCGCCGCAGGCAGCAGCGACGAGAAGGAACCGCGCCGCAGGGCGTAGACCGCAACGTCCGCGTCGGCCAGCGAGCGGATTCCCAGCTGGTAGGCCAACGACTGCCCGACGACCATCCGCTCCAGGTCGCCCCGGTGCACGCTGTATTCCCCCGTCGTCACGGTCGAAGCGATCGGCAGCACCTCCCCGTACGCGTCGTCCACGCCGCGCACCGTCACGGTCGCCTGCCGTCCGCCGCGCTCGACGAGCGCCCCCTGCTCGAGCACGAACGACAAGGCCCCAACGCCTTCGATGCGCCGCAGGGCCGCCGTATCGAGCGTCGCCACGGGGAACGTCACTCCCCGCCGGGCCGTCACCGTGAGATCGGGATCGAATGCCGTGGTCATCGTGCGGATCAGCCCCTCGAAGCCGTTGAACACCGACAGCAGGACGATCATCGCCGCCACGGGCATCGCAACGGCCGCCACGCTCAGACCCGCGATCCGGTTGATGACCGCATGGGATTTGGGCGAGAACAGGTAACGGCGGGCAAAGAGGGAGGCGAGCATTTCGTTCAATTAAAAATGAAAAATTAAGAATTAAAAATTAGTTTTTCTGAATACAGCCTCGGCATCGCAACTCGGGAAATAATATGTATATACACATATGTGCTGCCGGTTTTTCGGGCTTCGGCTCGCGGAGGCCGAAAGCGCAGCGAAGATGCAGGCCGTCGCCGGGCGGAGCCGCAGCCTGCCGAACTACCTACGGCAGTTCGAAAACCTTCCCGCACAGCCCCGTTTTCCATTTTAAGCCTGCTGCGCACTCTTTTCGTTTTCTCCGCTCGGCAGAGACCGAACTGGTTCGGCGCTGCCCTCGCTTATCCGCTGTTAAGCCTGCTGCGCAGTCTTTTCGTTTTCTGCGCTCGGCATAGCTCGAACAAGTTCGGCGCTGCCCTCGCTTATCCGCTGTTAAGCCTGCTGCGCAGTCTTTTCGTTTTCTCCGCTCGGCATAGCTCGAACAAGTTCGGCTCTGCCCTCGCTTATCGAAAACGTTCACTTTTCACTTTGCTTGAGCGCTTCGTCGATATGCCCGATGTACTCCAACGAGTCGTCGAGGAAGAACTGCAGCTCGGGTACGGTCTTGAGCTGGTTCTTGATTCGCTGGCCCAGGGCTTTGCGGATGAACCAGTTGTGCTTTTCGAGCGTCTGCATCACTGCGTCGCTCCGGTCGAAGGGGAAGACGCTCAGGTAAATCTTCGCATAGTTGAAGTCGGGCGAAACGCGCACCGCCGTGACGGTCACGAGTACACCGCGAACCAGTTCGGCGCCCTCCTTCTGGAGAATCTCCGCAACGTCCTTCTGGATTTGTTTGGCGATTTTCTGCTGACGTGTATTTTCCATAATATCCGTTAATTCAGGTTGAAATTGAACGATTCCTTGTTTTTGTCGCGCTTCGGCCGGGGCGTGAACCACTCGTTGAAGCCCTTTTTGTTGAAGCGGTAACTGACGCCGATACTGATATTCAGGTTATCGAGCGGCGAACGCAGGGGCGTGGCCCAAAAGGGATTTTCGGGACCGTCGGTCGAATTGTCGGCATATTTGGTGCGGGCGCGCACGATGTCCGAATAACCGAAGTAGTAGCGCACGCGCAGGTTCAGCTCGATCTGTTTGATAAGTACCGCGATTCCTGCGCCGCCCGCAAGCCCGTATCCCCAACGGTTGTCGCGCGCGGTTTTGAAGCGGTACGATCCCTTCCAGTCGGCCTCGCCCAGGTCGTGCGCCACTTCGTTCTCGTAGGTAGACGAAAAATTGTAGGAGAAGGTGGCGGCGGCCTCCAGGTAGAGGCGCACGTGGCGGCGGAACATGTAGACATGGGGCTGCCAGACGATCGGCAGCACCACCGAATTGAGCCGGCGTGTGTAAAAACGGTAGTCCTTCTCGTCCTCGATGGTCGAAGCGTTGGGGGCGAACGAAAAGCCCTGCTGCAGAAACTCCAGGTCGATGCCGAAGCCGCCCACGAAGCGCTGCGGGCCGTAGTAGCGCCACGAAACGCCGCCGCTGTACATACCCCAGATTCCTTTCATCTCCTGCTTGGGGTCGAGGCGGCTGCTGCCCATGCCGTAGCCGGCCACGACACCCAGCGTATGCTGTGCCACGGCGCCCCGGGCCGCGAAGGCCAGCAGCAGGAAAAGGGTTGCTGTCTTGATTCTGTTCATAATTCGTTAGCGGTATCTCGTGTCGAACATGCCACCCGTCGAGTTCATGTTGCTGTTCGCGCGACGGTCGTCTTCGTCCTGACGCTGGTTCTGATTCCTGTTCCTGTTTTTATTGCCGTCCTTCGCCAGCTTCTCGGCCTCGCGGCGCAGACGCTGCTGCTCGCGCTCGTCGAGCATCCTCGAAAGCGACTCCATCGTCACGGGCGCGAAAATCCGGTTCATGTCCATGTCGAACTCGATCTCCCAGTTGGTTTTCGTGACGAAGGTCTCCTCGCCGTCGGCGTTGGCGTAAATCTCCGTCCGCTCGGGCTGGCGGCGTTCCACGAGGTTGCCCGTGTCCCATTTGCCGTTGCCGTTCAGGTCTTCGACAACGCGGAACTTAATGTCTCCCGCCGGGACGTAGTTGAACTGGTACTGACCGGTGGTAACATCGCGTTTCTCCTGCTTGAGCGATCCGTTGCCGTCCAGCAGTTGAATGATGTATTTGGCTTCGGGATCCTTGCCCGTGACGTTGATCTTCACGACGGCATACTTCTCCGGATCCATCACCGTATACTTGCCGATGATCGAATCGTTCGAGAAACCGGCCACGTCCTGCAGCGCGCCCTTCGGGATGGTGAGCGTATACTCTCCGCCCAGCTTCCAGGGAGCCTCGATGTGCCAACGTCGCAGCAGCCCCGTGTCGCGCACGAAGCGCACGGACAGGTCGCGGATCGAATTGTCGGCCTCGGTCACCGTCAGCAGCATCGACGCCGAGTCGAGCCGGGTAAGCGGGTAATCGAAGTCGATGAAGAGACTCTCCTCGGGGTTGACCTCGCCCGTGAGCGCGAGTTTGTAAGCGAACGGATTCTTCTCCGCAGGGGGCGTATACTCCTCGCCGGTCTGCTCGGCCTTGCGGCGCTCCTTCTCCCGTTTCTCGCGCTCCTTCTCCTGCTCTTTGGTCTCGATCAGCCGCCAGGCCAGCTTCAGCGGCTCGGTCACAGGCTGCAGCGTGTTGGTCGAGTCGTGTTTGAAATAGGTGATCTCGCCTTTGATCGTGTCGGGCAGCGCGGCCGACGGCATGTCGAACCACAGGGCCAGGGTGTCGCGGCCCACGGTCTGCGGATCGACGATGAACTTCCCGTCGGGAATGCTGTCGAAGCGGATCCGCTCGATCTGCGGACGCGCCGCGCCGAAGTAGAGCATCGCTTTGTGCTGCAGGGGACGGTCGGCCTGCTGGAGAATTTGGCGGCGGAACGCCACATCGGTGAACATACGGAAATAGAGCTGCGGATCGGCCGACACGTAGCGGCGGATCGAGTCGTACCAGATCCCGAACTCGGGCAATTCGGCCGGATTCCAGGTGCCTTCGACGAATCCCACCTGATCGACGCCCGGCTCGTACATCTGGTTGTCGTTCTTGTCCTGCACGGCGTAGACGCGGTAAGGCACGGGTTTGAGGTTCTGCGCCAGGAAGATGCCGTTGTTCTCAGCCCGGGCGATCACCGCAGGCTTGTATTTGAAGATCGTGGAGTCGTACGCGGCGACGTTCTCCACCGAGTCGGCGATGAAGAACCAGACGAAACTTTTGGGTACGGAGTCGGCCTTGTAGCTGTCGGCCGTATAGCCCGAGACGATCATCGAGTCGATCTCCTTGCCCGTCGAGAAGACGTAGCGCATCGAGTAGAGCGGGTTGTCCTCGTTGTTGTCGCGCACCGAACTGCCGAAGTTGAGCGCATAGGTCGTGTTGGGCCGCAGCGTATCTTTGATCTGGATGACCAGCCCCTTACCGCGAATCGACAACTGCGGCTTCTTCTTCATCTGGGGCGAGGTGAAGAACTCCTTCTGCTGATCCTTGAGCTGCACGTATTCGTCGAATTCGACATAAATCTTCGCCCCGTGCGGGATCAACGGATAGTCGGTCGTGTAGTTGTCGGGCAGCATCGAGACGATCACCGGAGGCAGCGTGTCCTTCGGCCCGCCCGTGGGGGTCATCATCGTGGCACACCGGCTCAGGAAAGCCGACATGAACAGCAGCAGCACGCCGCCGCGCAATATCCGGAGTTTGGTTCGTCGCACTCGGTTCATCGTTGTCTGCGTTTAGCGGGATTATCGGGAGCGTCCGGGACGTAGAATTCGTTGACCATACGCCATGCTCCGTCGGTATAGATCGCCGCCTCCTTCCACGGACAGAAAGTGATCGCAGCCTCACCCGGACGGCTCGTAGGCGAAAGCGTCTGCCGGGAGTAAGCATAAAGCCTGTTCACGGGATCGACGGTCACCACCATCAGCGTATCGTCGGTGACCACCAGATCCCACCACTCCGCCCCTGCGGGTGAATCGCTGCTTTCGGTCGCCCGGTAGGTCGGGGTTTCGAGCTTTTGCGCGGCATTTTCTTTGGAGGTAATCACGCCCGCCAGGGCATCGGCATAGGAGGCGATGCGCCACCGGGCCGTATCGACGGCATAGGCGTAGACCTCCGCCCCGAAGAGCGGCTCGGCTTTGTCGGCTTCGGTTTGCTGCACGTTGGGTTTGAGCGTAAAGAGCATCTTGGTCGGAACGTCGGGATCGTAAAAGTCGTTCACATAAGTCCAGTTTCCGTTCGTATAACGTTCGAAGGCCCGCCAGGGCTGGAAGGTGACCGAAATATAGAGCGGTGACAGGTTCTCGTAAAGCTGCTGCCGCGTATAAGCGTAGAGTTTATGCTCCGTGTCGACCGCGACGACCATCGCCGAGGAGAGTTTGAGCCGCATTTTCCGCCAGTTGACCGCATCCGGCACGGTATCCACCTCCCCGAACGATACGCCGGCCGCATAAGGCTCGGTCAGTTTCTGTGAGGGATTGCTGCGCGAAGTGAGGATACCCGCCGTCGCATCGTCGTAGGAAGCAACGGCCCAATCGGTCGTATCGGCGGCGTAGGCGTAGAGCAGCACCCCGGGCTGCGACGTGACCGTGCCCTGGTTATACGCCTGCACCCACGGTTTGAGCACATATTGCGTGTCGTAGGAGACGCTTCGGAAGCACCCCGTGAAAAACAGGGCGCCAAGCAGGACGGAGGCTATTCGACGCAACATAATTTCCGTTGTTTCAGCTCTTCGAGCAGTTCTTCCATCGTCCGGCCAGAGACCGGATGGCGGCGCGTCCGCATGATTTCGCACAGGGGCACCAGCGCGAATTCCCGCTCGGCAAGCAGCGGGTGGGGCAGCGTCAGGCGCTCGGAGCGGAGCACCAGGTCGTCGTAAAACAGCAGGTCGATATCGATCGTCCGCGAGGCGTAGGGTGCCTTCGAAAGCTCCTTCTCGCGCTGCTCGGCCCTCCGGTCGCGTCCCAGGTCGGCTTCGATTGCCAGCACGGCGTCCAGCACCTCTTCGGGCGTGAGATCGGTCGAAATCTCGAGCGCCTGGTTCGAAAAACGGGTTCCCGCAGCAAATCCCCAGGGTTCGCTCTCATAACGGTGCGAACAGCGCAGCACCGCGCCTACACGGTCGTTGATGAGCTGCTGTGCGCGTTGCAGGCGCGTCTTCACGTCGCCGATATTGCCTCCGGCCAAAAGTACCACTCGTGCCATAATTCTACAAATGTTTTATCATCTTGCTCACCGAAAGGGCAAAATGGGTGAATACGATCGTCGGATTCCCGTTTTGCGACAGTTGCGCCATCGCAGCCTCGATTTCCGCGATGAGCGGTTCGATGTTCTGCGGCCCGACGAACGGGGCAAATTTCGAACAGAACGCCAGCTCCCCGCCCCAGAGGTAGCCGATTTCGCCGAGTCCGGCGTGTAACATGTAGCTTTCGCGTAGCAGCCGCGCCGCGTCGCGCAGGAAGGCCCGCTGCTGCTCGCGCGTAAGCTGGGCGGCCTCCTCGGCCCAGCCGACCAGCTCGAGGTGGCGGTCGTTGTAACTCAACCGCATCAGGCCGCAGAAAAGGTCGAAATACTCCTTCCTCTGGGCGTCGTCGCCGCCTGCGAGCAGGTGTTGCAGCTCCAGCAGGCTCCCGCCCGCCAGCCGGGCCGTGTTGCGGGCCTGCAACGGATCGGAAACCCCGCGTTTGAGCGCCTCGGCCTCCAACACTTCAGGGGTCAGGCGCGGCACGGCCACCTCCTGCGTGCGCGAGAGGATCGTCGGCAGCAGCAGGTCGGGCTGCTCCGACACCAGCAGGAACAGCGTCCGCTCCCAGGGTTCCTCCAGGATCTTGAGGATCTTGTTGGACGCCTCCTCGTTCATCGTCTCCGGCAGCCAGACAAGCATCGTCTTGTAGGGCGCCTCGAAACTCTTGAACGACAGCTTGCGGATGATCTCGTCGGCCTCGCGCGCGGCGATCATACCCTTCAGCGTGCGTCCCAGGTCGAGGCGGTCGTACCACTGCTGGGGCGAGAAATAGCCGCCCGAAGCAGCGAACAACTCGCGGAACTGCGGCAGGAACTCGTCGCTGCGCATCACCTCGCCCGACTTTTTGCCCTGCCGGTTCACGGGGAACACCAGATGCAGGTCGGGATGGGCCAGCGCTGCGATCTGACGGCAGTCGGGGCATTCGCCGCACGAATCGCCGCCGTTGCGATGCCGGCAGTTGAGATATTGTACATACGCCACGGCCAGCGCCAGCGCCCCGGCGCCCGCCAGCCCCGTGAAGAGCTGTGCGTGGCTGACGCGTCCGGTGTCGATCGAGCGCACCAGGTGCGTCTTCAATTCCTCCTGTCCTGTGATGTCTGCAAATCGCATACTAAATTTCTTATTTCTTTTCCTTTCCCGTCCGTTCGTTCCGTTTCGCACGCACGAGAGTCTGCCGCACGGCAATACCGATAAGCGCGGCAAAACTCGCCGCCAGCACGATGACACGCACGGTACCGTGCAGGCTGTACAATGCCCAGACTCCTGCGGCGAATACCGCGAAACTGAGGAGCAGCACGATTATTTTTTCAGCTTTCACCGGTTGTAAATTTAATCTTTTTCAAAGACTTTTTCGCTTTCTCCGAAAGTTGGTTCTTTGCCGCCTTTTCAACCGCCAAAAGCGGCGTAAAAGCTCTCCGCATGACATTTTCGCGGGAGCGTTTCTCCGTCTCGCTAAAACGGGCGACTGCGCGGGTTTGTCAAGCAAACCGTCCCCGTTTTTTGACGCTCGCCGTTCGCCCCGTTCTTTTTTCCGCTCGAACTGGAAATGCGGATTCTAAGGTGCGGCCTGCGGTCGCAGTCTTTTCCTCCTTGCAGCTCCGCATAGCCCGAATAAATTCGGCTCTGCACTCGCCCGCTGCGTCGGTTCAATTTTAATCCGCCTTCGGCGTCTTTTCGTTTTCTGCGCCCGGCAGAGCCTGAACAAGTTCGGCTCTGCCCTCACTTATCGAAAACGTTCACTTTTCACTTTTCAACTTTAAGCCTGCTGCGCACTCTTTTCGTTTTCTGCGCTCGGCAAAGCTCGAATAAATTCGGCTCTGCCCTCGCTTATCGAAAACGTTCCACTTTCACTTCCGCTTCAGCACCGCCCGCAGCAACGCCCCCACATCGATCCGCTCCCGGCGGACAAGATAGCCGGCATAAGCCGCAAATACCACTATATTAAACGCATACTGCGCCCAAATATTGCCGCAAATCCGGCCGAACGCTTCGCACAGAAAAAAAACAGCCAGCGCCACGGCCACGTATTCCCCGATCCGCCGCCAGTCGTAGGGCGTGGGATAAAACCGCCGGTTGAGCCACCAACTGACGGCCACCATCGCCGATTCGCTCGCCAGCCGCGCCCAGGCCGCCCCGTAGTAACCCCACAGGGGAATAAACCAAAACCCGAAGGCGAGCATCGCCGCCAGGCCCGCGCCCGTCACGACGATCGCCAGCGAAGTCCGCTCCTCGCGCTTGTACCAGAACGAGAGGTTGAGCCACACGCCCGTGAGCACGTTGGCCCCCAGCACCACCGGAAGGATGAAGATTCCCTCGCGGAAGTCGCGCCCCACGATCAGCGCGAACAGGTCGCGGAAGAGCGAAATGCCGAGGAAAATCAGCATCGAGACCATGACGTAGTATTTCAGCGCCGCCGCATTCATCCGCACGAAATCCGTTTTTTTGAAGTTCGAGAGGAAGAACGGCTCGGCCGCCAGGCGGTACATCTGGTAGAAAAGCATCATCACCACGGCGATCTTGGTGATGGCGCCGTAAATGCCCAACTGCGCCATCGCACCGACGGGCACGAGGTATTTGATCAGCTGCCGGTCGATGAATTCGTTGGCCGTGCCGGCCAGTCCCCCGACCAGCAGCGGCAGCGAGTAGGCGAACACCGCCGCGAGCAGAGGCCAGTTGATCTTCGGCACGGTGTGATCGACCGTCGCCAGGATCACGCCCCATGTCACGACACTGGCGATGAGGTTGGCGACGAACACCCACCCCACGCCGAACTCGGTGGCGAAAAGCCCCGCAGCGCCGAACGCTACGGCCAGCATGACGTTCAGCACGACATTCAGGGCCTTGATCCCCACGAACGTCAGCGCCCGCCCCTGCTCCCTGAGGCGCGAGAAGGGGATGCAGGCCGCCACGTCGAACAGGATGATCAGCCCCACCCAGACGACATACTCCGGATGCGCCGCATAGGCCTCTCCCATCAGGTGCGAAACGCCGTCGCGGAAACAGAGGATCGCCGCGAAGAACACCACGGCGGCCAGCGACGTGACGCCCCATGTCGTAGCGAACAGCCTGCGTTTGGCCGCCGCGACATCGCCCCCCGCCTCGTCGGCTTTGGCCGAAAAACGGAAGTAACTCGACTCCATACCCATCGTCAGCAGCGTGAGCGCCAGCGGAACCAGGGCATAGACGTCCGTCACGATGCCGTAGGTCTCCTGCCCGAAAATCCGGGTGTAGTAAGGGGTAAGCAGGTAGCTCAGGAACCGCACCACGATGGTGCTGATCCCGTACACGGCGGTCTGTCTGGCTAATTTTTCGAGCATGGAGATACCTATATAGTTTGCAAAGATAATCAAAAATCGGTTTCCGTCATCGGACGCGGTCGAATTGGAAGTTGAAAAGCGAACGTTTTCGACAAGCGAGGGCCGAAAACATGCGCGGCATAGCCTGCAAGCAGAATCTGCCCGCGCTGCGTGCGTCGGTTGGCGCCAAAGGGACCCAAAAACATCCGCATGACTCTCTCGCGGGAGTGTCCGCGACGTCTCTCCGAGCGGGCGAAGTCAGACTTCTCGAAACACCAGCCCGCGTTGGCCGCAGTCGCGTTTTTTTCAATCCCCGAAGCCGATTTAACCTTTAATCCCCGTTCCGGGGAGGGCATAACTTTGCTTCCGCCCAAAACCTCCACTCCGTACATGCCGGGCACTCGCTTTCCCGCAAAGTGAAGCCTGCTGCGCAGTCTTTTCGTTTTCTTCGCCCGGAACCCCCATTCCGTGCAACCTCTACCCTCGCCTGTCGAAAACGTTCACTTTTTTTCACATTTCCGGCTTTTTTTGTTATTTTCGGGGAATGAAGGCCCAATTTCTCACAGAACGACTTGCGCGGACTCCCATGCTCCGGGCCGTCGTACCCTTTGCTTCGGGAATCTGGGCGGCGATGTATACCGATCTGCCGCCGGCGCTTACCGTCGCCGGAATCGTCGTGTGCGGTGTCGCGGCCCTCGTGGCACGCTCGGAAACCTATGCGGCCGCCATGCTCTTTGCATTCGGGTTCGTCACGGCACAACTCCACGTCAGCCCTTCCGCCGTCCCGCCGGGCATACATACCGATTTTGAACTGGCGATCGAAACCCCGCCCGCACTCCGAGAGGGGTATGTCTCGGCAACGGCCGGACTTCGCGCATGGCGCGTCCCCGCAACCGGAAAGTGGCGCGCGGCATCGGATAAGATCGTAATTTGGGCCGACACCGCGCTGCACCTCGACGCAGGAACACGCATCGTATGCTCCGGGCGCATCCGTCCCTTCCCCGCCCGGCACGAAAGTTACCGCCGGCTGATGCAGCGGCGCGGCTATGCCGGGACACTCAGCCTGAGGGAGCGGCAGCTGCTTCTGGCGGAGACCGTGCCCTCGTCGTCGCTGCACCGCCGGGCTGTGCAACGGCTCAGCCGACTGCACCTCGCGCCCGAAGAAAAAGCGCTTTGCAACGCGATGACCGCAGGCGACCGAAGCGGCCTGACTCCCGCCCTGCGCCGTGCTTACTCGCGCAGCGGCACCTCGCACCTGCTGGCGGTGTCGGGACTTCATGTGGGCATCGTGTTCGTGCTGGTCAACCTGCTGCTGTGGGGGTTTCCGGCCCTCTGGCCCTGCCGGGGACACTTCGTGCGCAACCTCGGGGCCGTCGCGCTGATCTGGTGCTACGCCGCTGTGGCCGACTTCTCGCCCAGTGTCGTGCGGGCCGCACTGATGTTCTCGGCCCTCCAGTTCGCGCTGGCCTCGGCCTCGGTCTACGTGGGCCTCAACGTTCTCGCCGCCACAGCCTTCGTCATGCTCCTGTTCCGCCCCGCGTGGCTGGGCGACATCAGCTTCCAGCTCTCGTTTCTGGCCGTCGGGGCCATCCTCACGTGGGGCGTGCCGCTCTGCCGCTGGCTCCGCACGGGCCGCCGGTGGATCGACTGGCCCGCGACCGCGCTGGTCATCGGAGGGGTCACGGCACTCGTCACCGCACCGCTCGTGTCGCACACCTTCGGGGTCGTTTCCCTGATCGGGCCGGTGGTGAACCCCGTGGCGATCCTGCTGGCGCATGCCGTCGTCCTCGCGGGCGTCATCTGGATCGTCCTGCCCCTTGCGCCCCTCGCCCCGGCATTCGAAGCGGTGGCCGGCACGGCGGCACGCCTGCTGAACGGACTTGCGCAAGCCGCGGCCTCGCTGCCGGGTGGGGCCTTCGATCTGCGGCTCACGACCGCCCAGACCGCGGCCTGCTATGCGGTTTTTCTCGCGGCAACACTCCTCGCGGCATGCCGGAATCCGAAAAAAGCGGTATCTTTACCGCGATGATCAGCTCCGAAGAATACGAAATCCTCTGCTCCGAAGAGGTACAGCGCGCCATCGCCGAAGCCCGTGACCGCGATCCGCTGGAGGTGGCGCTCGACCGCCGCGTGCCCCACGCCCGGTTGGTCGCCACACAGGTGAAATACCTCGCGCGGGCCGCCGCGAAGCTGCCCGCGTTTGCCGCCGCGCAGTGCATCCTGCCACCGCTGGCCTTCGAGCAGGCGTCGAGCGAGCGGTGCGCCGCGCACAAAACCATCTCGGGCGAGTCGGTGCTCGATCTGACGTGCGGCCTGGGCGTCGATGCGTGGGCTTTATCGAAGCGTTTCGCCCGCGTCACGGCCCTCGAACGCGACCCCGTGCTGGCCCGCATCACGGCCCGCAACCTGCGGCGGCTGGGTGCGGACAACGTGGAGGTCATCTGCGCCCCGGCTGAAGAGTTCCTGCAAACGACGTCCGAAAAATACGACTGGGTCTACGCCGATCCCGACCGCCGCAGCGCCGACGGACGCAAACTGGTGCGGCTGGAGGAGTGCTCGCCCGACATCCTCGCCCTGCGCCCTGCCATCGAACGCGTTTCGGGCCGACTGTGCCTCAAGAATTCGCCCCTGTTCGACGTGGACGAGGCGTTCCGCCTGTTCGGGCGCTGCCGCGTGGAGGTCGTCTCGTCGGGCGGCGAGTGCAAGGAGGTCGTAGTCTGTGCCGACGGCTCCGAACCCCGCATCACCGCCACAGCGCTGGGGCTGGGCAGCTTTTCGCTGCCGACAGCCGAAGCGGACAACACCCCCTGCGCAGAGCCTTTCGAACCCGCACGCTGCGGCTGGCTCGTGATCCCCGACGTGGCGCTGCGCAAGGCACGTCTCGCATGCGCCCATCTGCGCGGCAAAGCCCGCATCTGGAGCAACGAAGGCTACGGATTCGCCGAAGAAAGGCCCTGCGGCGTGATTGGCAGAGTATTCGCAATCGACACGATCGAACCCTATGACCCCGGACGGCTCCGCCGCACGCTCCGGGGCCGGCGCGTCGAAATCCTCAAGCACGACTTCCCGCTGCCGGCCGCCGCGATCGCCCGCAGCCTGGGCGTGCGCGAGGGCGGCGACGAACGCCTGGCCTTCACGCGCATCGGCGGGCATCTTTGGGTAATCCGGTTAAAATCGTTAAATTTGGAGCCGCACTCCGCAGACCTATGATAAAAAAGATCCTGACATTCTTCACCGACACCATCTTCCGCAAGAATCCGGGGGACTACCGCAACCCCTTCGTGCGGTGGCTGGTGCGGCAGTACAAGCTGCTGTTCTACACGGCGCGGGGGCTGCTCGAACACGATACGATCGTGCGCTCGGCGGCGCTCACCTTCTACACGCTGATGTCGATCGTGCCGATCGCCGCCGTGGTTTTCGCCGTGGTGAAGGGCTTCGGGCTGGCCGACGGACTGGTGGACGACCTCTACCGCGCGGTTCCGAGCAACCCCGAACTGGTCGACTACCTCGTGGAGTTCGCCGACAAGGCGTTGGCCCGCACACAGGGCGGCGTGGTGGCGGTCGTGGCACTGGGCACGCTCTTCTGGGCCGTGATCCGGGTCTTCGGGTCGATCGAAAGCGCATTCAACAACATCTGGGAGGTGAAGGTCACGCGCAGCATCACGCGCCAGTGGACGGACTACATCGCCGTGGTGATGATCGCCCCCGTGCTGTGGATCATCGCCAACTCGCTGAGCCACTACGCCCAGCAACTGCTCGGATTCCACGACTCGCTGTTCTTCGATCTGCTGTCGCGGCTGGCCTCGATGATCGTCATCTGGGTGATGTTCACCTTCCTCTACCTGGTCATCCCCAACACGAAGGTGCGCTTCACGAGCGCCCTCACGGCGGGCATCGTCGCGGGCACGTTCTTCCTGCTCTTCCAGTGGGGCTACCTCTACCTGCAGCGGTGGATGACCTCCTACAACGCCATCTACGGCAGTTTCGCAGCGCTGCCGCTGTTCCTGATCTGGCTGCAGACCTCGTGGGAAATCCTGCTCTTCGGCGGCGAACTGAGCTTCGCCTACCAGAACATCGCGCGCTTCAACGAGGAGCGCGAGTCGCTGCTCATCAGCTACGACGACCGCCGCAAGGTGATGCTGGCCGTGATGCTGGTCGTCGTGCGCCGCTTCCGCGAGCGGGGCGGGGCCGTCTCGCCGGACGAAGTGCGCGAACGTCTCGGGCTGCCGACCCGCATCGTCAACGACATCCTCTACCAACTGGTGCAGGCGGGGCAGTTGATCGCCGTGCACGACGGGCAGAACGACCGCGACGTGAACTTCACCCCGGGGCGCGACATCCACACCATGACCGTCTACAGCGTGCTCGAAGCCGTCGACACCCACGGTCAGAAGGGCTTCGTCTTCCGCGAAAACGCCGAGATGCGGGAGGTGGACCGCGAATTCGAGAAGGTCAAAGAGGCCGCCCGCGCCTCGCAGGACAACGTGCGGCTGATCGACATACCTTAAAATTATGGAGACCGAAACCCCGTTACAAGACATCGTCGTCGTCGGCAGCGGCAACCTCGCCGAAGCCCTCGCCTGTGCCGTGGCCGCCGCGCCCGATTTGCGCCTGCGGCAGCTCTTCGCCCGCAACGCGGAGCGGGGTGCCGCCGTCGCCGCGCTCGCTGCGACGGAGTGGTGCTCCGATGCCGCGCGGCTGGCCCCGGCGGATCTCTACCTCATCGCCGTGAGCGACCGCGCCGTGGGCGACGTGGCCGCCGCGCTGCCGATTCCCGCCGGCGCCTTCGTGGCCCATACGGCCGGGAGCGTTCCGCTGGACGAGATTTCCTCAAAGTACGGCCGCCGGGGTGTTTTCTACCCCCTGCAAACCTTCACCCGGGGCCGCGCGGTCGACTTCTCGCGCATTCCGCTCTTTATCGAGGGCAGCGACGAGCGTGCGGCACGACAGTTGGAAGCCTTCGCCCGCCGCCTGAGCCGCACCGTGCTGCGCGCCGATTCGGCGCAGCGCCGGGCCATTCATCTCGCAGGGGTCTTCGCCTGCAACTTCGCCAACGCCATGTACACGGCGGCCGGGGAGGTACTCCGGGAAGCGGGGCTGCCGTTCGACGTGCTGAAACCCCTGATCCTGGAAACCGCAGCAAAGGCCGCCGACGCCCCGTCGCCCGCCGCCGTGCAGACCGGGCCCGCCGTGCGGGGCGACGCGCCGACGCTCGCCCGCCATCGCGCCATGCTGGCCGAAGAACCCGATTTGGAAGCAATTTATCGTAAACTGAGTCACTACATATGGGAAACTTCAAAGAAGATATAGCCCGCACGACGGCCTTCGTGTTCGACGTGGACGGGGTCATGACCGACGGGGGGATCATCCCCACCGCCGACAACGATTTCATTCGCCGCTACAACGCCAAAGACGGCTACGCCATCGCCTACGCCCTGCGGATGGGCTACCGCATCTGCATCATCACGGGGGGTTGGGGCCGCACGCTCGAAAACCGCCTCAGGCTGCTGCGGCTGACCGACTCGTACACCAACTGCATGGACAAGATCGCGGCGCTGCGCGAGTGGATGGCCCGCGAGAGGCTCGACCCCGCGACGGTCGTCTACATGGGCGACGACATCCCCGACCTGGAGTGCATGCGCGCCGTGGGCATCCCCGTCTGCCCGGCCGACGCAGCCTCGGAGGTCATCGAAGCGTCGCGTTACGTCTCGGAGTTCCGGGGCGGTCACGGCGCCGTGCGCGACATCATCGAACAGGTGCTGCGCGCCCGGGGCGACTGGGCCTTGAATTCGCGGGGCGTAAACAGCGCCCAGGACGCTGCCTCGCGCTGATGGAACGGCCCGGCGACATCCGCGCCCTTTTCTTCGACATCGACGGCACGCTGGTGAGCTTCGCCACGCACCGGGTTCCCGCAACGGCCGAGGAGGCCATCCGCCGCGCCCGGGCCGCCGGCGTGCGGGCGTTCATCGCCACGGGACGGATGCTTCCGATGCTCGGCGTGGTGGCGCACATCCCTTTCGACGGTTACATCGCCTACAACGGAGCCTGCTGCACGGACGCCGCCGGGCGGGAAATTTACTGCAACCCCCTTCCGAAGCAGGAGCTGGAGTGCCTGCTGCACCGGCTTGACGAGTCGCCCTTCCCGGTGGCCTTCATGGGCCGCCGCGAGATGACGGTCAACTACCGGGACGAGCGGGTGCTGGCTCTGGCGCGGCAGATCGACGTGGAGCCGCCCCGCGTCGAAGACCCGCGCATCACCATCCGGCGCGACATTTTCCAGCTCTGCCTCTACGTCGGGCCGGACGAGGAGCGGCGCATTCTCTCCGAAACGCTGCCTCTTTGCGCGTCGAGCCGCTGGAACCCCGGCTTCGCCGACGTGAACCTCCGGGGCGACACGAAGCAGTCGGGCATGGACCACCTGCTGGCGCACTACGGCATTCCGCCGGCCGCGACGATGGCCTTCGGCGACGGAGGCAACGACATCCCGATGCTGCGCCATGCCGCCGTGGGCGTGGCGATGGGCAACGCGGGCGCCGAGGTGAAGCGTGCGGCGGACTACGTAACGGCGGGCGTCGACGACGACGGGGTGCTCCTGGCCCTGCGGCGGTTCGGCGTGGCGGGCGCCTGATCCCGGGCGCGTCCGATTGCTCCCTCGTCCGGCCCCGCTGCGTAGCGCCTTCCTGAGCCTGACGGAGTTAGACTTACACTATACGCCATCCCGCTCCGGGTGGTTCCTGAGCCTGACGGACGTTTTCGATAAGCGAGGGCAGAGCCGAATTTATTCGGGCTTTGCCGAGCTTAGAAAACGAAGAAGGAAATTCAAGGACGTTCGGCGCCGCGTCCGCTCTTTTTCCGCTCCAACTGAAGATGCGAATTCAGAAGTAATCCGCCTAAGGTGGCTTGTTGTTTATTTCTACGCCGCCAAAAGCGGCAAAAGACAACCTTCGAAGAGAGCGGAAACCCGCATAGGGAACATGCGCAAACAAATAAAAAAAGCGGAAACAAACTTTCCGCCTCTTGTTTCCCGGCAAAGACCGTTTTATTCTTTAGCAGGATAATTCAAAGGTGTGAAGAATTCCCCGAGTGTAATATTGTAGAAATCACAAAAAATCGAGATCGAAGTCATTGTCGGAAAATCCCGACCTGTTTCGTAATGAGGAATATCTAAGCCTGTATTATGCGCGACATATTCCTGCGTGTGGCCATAACTGTTTCGGATTTCTATCATCCGTTTTACAATCATACCATAAAGCGTATCGTCACGTCGTTGCTTTTTAGGCTTTTCATTTTTCACATTACAAAAAAAATAGCCCCGCAAGATTTTTTGTTTGGGACTACTCCCAATAATCAATTATTTTTTTTATCTTTGCCGATGAAAGCTTTTATTTGAAATGCAGAAATTATGCTAACTTTGCAATCGGACGCAACATAATTCAAAACCTATTACAGAGGTTAAGACAACCTTTATACCATCCTGTAAACTCGCGACTGTTATATATTATAACAGGTTTATCTTCGGTATATAAGATTTGTCTGAAACCCTGGCTGTGCCTGCGGCCTTGTGTCGCAGGCAGGCTTGGGCGTAAGGGCAAACCACCGGAGAACGGCTCGCGAGGCCAACAGGATGGAGGTTTGTACTTTGCGCCCTTTTTTTGTACCCTCACCTGCAGTGCATCCGGCCCCGCCGCCGAAAGAAACCGGGGCGGGACACGGTAAAAAAGAGGGCTTAAAACACAGAAAAGTCCGCCCCCTTCGGGGCAGACCGGAATGAAAGACAAAGTTAAGGATGCCGTACGGGCGGTTGTTTGGTTCGAAAACTTTGGCAATTTACACTGAATAACATGCAACATGCCCCGTGCGGCATCCTTTCCGCAAAACCGTCGCGGCCGGCGGCAAACGGCCGCAACCTGTCTTTTCATAATGAAAAAGTAAATCACGAACAACCTGCTCCCTCTTGTGAAAGCCGGAGCAGCCGGGGAGCGGGAACGCCGAAATTCTTCATAGTCACTTTTATCCTTACGGGCGCCTGCTCCCCTTTTTCCGCCTTATCCGATCCGAAAAGCGCATTCTTTCACATACCCTGCGGTCGTCGGACGCAAGAATATTTTCCCGATCATCGAGTGCAGTGGTCCCTGAGCTTGCCGAAGGGTCGTGATGTCGCACAGCATCGAGCAAAGGCTGATTTCTGTACTCGGCCCGAGACGACGAGGAGGAATTTTTGCGACCTCTCATCAAGCTCGAGGATCGAAAAATCTCACTTTTCACCTTTCACTTTGCGACCCTTCGACAGGCTCAGGGATCGAAAACTTTCCCTTTTCTCTTTTCCCTTTTCCCTTTTCCCTTTTCCCTTTTCACCTTTCACCTTTCACTTCCCACTTTGCGACCCTTCGACAGGCTCAGGGATCGAAGACTTTCACCTTTCACTTCTCACTTCTCATTTTTCACTTTTCACTTTTCTACTGAATCCACTCGACATCCGTCGCATCGCGGAACAGGATGTTCAGCGGCCGGACGAGGCTCGCGGCATCGGGCGCAAAGATAAAGCCCACCTTGCTCAGAGGCACCGTGAGGAACACCGTCGACTGGTAGCCGCCGATCACGTCGATCTTGTCGATGAGCGACCAGACGAAAATCTCGAACGGCATCTGCCCCGGCAGCAGCGTCAGCCCGAAACGCTTCTCGTAATCCGCCGACGACTTGTCGGCCGGATGCGGTTTGAAGAAGATGTCGTACTCCTGCCCGTACTGCTCCACGACCCGCTGCACATAGAGGCGCTGTGTCTGTTCGCTCTCGGAACTCTTATGGCTGGTGCCGATGATGATCAGGTTTTTCCGGGGCGAAGCGTCGAACAGGCCGGCGAAACGGTCGTAGTCGAACGACGCCATGCGGTAGAACTGCTGCTGCGCGGGCTGCGGCAATGCCGAGAGCACTTCATAGGGCTGCACGCTTTCGATCTTCATCTCGGCGAGCTTTTCGTCCATGAACCCTCCGGAGGATTCGAGCAGCGATCCGTCCTGCATCACCAGCCGGTAATCGGGTCGCGTCGAGAGATAGTAAGGCCAGGTGAAGGACTCGAATTCGGCAATCGAGCGCGTCTCGGGATAGCGGCCGCCGTGGTTCCAGTCGAGGCCTTCCACCTGGGCGGCATACCGGTCCCAGTTGCGCCCGGCGGAGGCCGCATCGCCGAAGTAGGCGGCAAAGTTGTTGTAAGTGGCCGTGCCGTCGGATAGCATGCTCACCTTCACGCGCGCGGAATCGATGCCCTGTGCCACGAACCAGTCGTAACCGATGCGGCAGCGCAGGTCATCGACATACAGGCCGAATACGGCCGTGGGGTCTGCGGCGTTGATCTCCCGGATACGGCGCTTCATCTCGGTGCGCATCCGTCGCTCATCGGCATCGGTGGCGTTTGCGGTCGGATCGGCCGCGACCGTCACGCGGGCGCGCGCCGGGAATTCGGCCGGCACGAAGGTCTTCGAACGTTCGTAGAAGACGTAACTCGGCTTGTCATGCGAGAGCAGGTGGAGTCCGGCGTAGAGCGTCGGCATGGTGCCGAAGGTGATGTAGAAGTAGTAGTCAGGTGCGTCGAATCCCGCTTTCCGGGCACTTTGCGAGAGGACGAACGGGCATTCGGTCGTCCCGCTGCGGAAGATCAGCCTGGCGCTGCGGGCCGCACCGCCGTTGGCGTCGAGCGACAACCCGATCTGGGTGCGTCCGGAAGGCCCCTCCGTAGCGGAAAGCGTAAACCAGTCGTCGGCCGCCGCCTGCTCCACGCTCCACGGCGCTTCGGCGCGGACTGTGAGCGTACCCGTGCGGGCCAGGGCGTCGAGCGAGAGGAATCCCGCCCCGCCGTTGATGCTCAGGGGGCCTTGATCCCCCTCGTCGTCGCTGCAGCTCCACGCTCCCGCAAGCAGCACCGCACACAAAATAAATCGAAACATTTTTTTCATCTTCTCGTTCCTTTGTTGTCTTATTAAACGCAAAAGTAGTCTTTTTACTGCATCCGCCTCTCAAAAAAGTGCATGCCCTAAAAAAAGATACCCTGTCTCACGACAAGGTATCCCGGCAAGCAATTGTTTAACTAAATGATTCGGCGCCTATTTGGCCTCTTCGGTCGATGCGGAACCGCACTTCTCGGCGGAAGCCCCGTCGTCACACTTCTTATCGTCCGCCTTCGTGTCCTCTTTCACCGCCTCGTCGGAAGAGGATTCCGGAGCCTGTGCAGGCTGCTCGGTGGCTGCCGCGTCTTTCGATTCGGGCTGCTGGGCGCAGGCGATCGTACCGCCCGCCATCATAACGACTGCTGCCAATGCTACTACTGACTTTTTCATACTCTTTTCGGTTTTTTACGTTTCGATTCGCTGTTTTATTTTTCGGGCCTTTCCCGGGCACCCGCTACCCGTTCGATTCGGCGGTGTCGGCGCCGCTCTTTTCGGCCGGAGCCTGAGCGTCCGTCTTCTGGTCTGCCTGAGCCTCGTCGCCCGACTTCTCATCGGAGGCGGGGGTCGGCGCGGGCTGTTCGGTGGTTGCGGGGGCTTCGCCCTCGGGCTGCTGTGCGAAGGCGAACGAAGCGCCCATCATCATCAAAACAGCGGCAAATGCTACTACTGACTTTTTCATCACTCGTAAATTTTAGAGGTTAAACTTCTTATTCGTTTTTCGTGTGCGGCGTGTCGTGTACGCCGCTTTTGCCACAAAGAAGTTCAAGCAGGATGCCAGAAAAGGGATATCAGCGCCAAATATCTGTCGGACAGATATTTGACGGACATGCCGAAAATATGGAAGTTGTGGAAAAGTGTGGAACCGGAGTGTGGAGTGGGGAATTTTTCCACACTGCTGCCGGCTATTCGATGCCGTAGAGCCGCAGTTTGTTGTAGAGCGTCTTGCGGTCGACGCCCAGCAGTTTGGCCGCCTGCGACTTGTTGCCGCAGGCCTGGGTGAGCGCGCGGCGGATGCGGGCCTCCTCGTCGGCGGGATCGCGCAGGAGGGGCTGCGCGGCAGGCTCGTCGCAGATTTCCGGTGGCAGTTCCCGGCGGGTGATGAACTCCCCTTCGGCGAGCAGCGTGGCGTACATCACCGTGTTTTTCAACTGCCGCAGGTTGCCGGGCCAGTCGCAGCGGGCCAGGAGGGCCGCTGCATCGGCGTCGAAGCCGACGAGTTGTTTCCCCAGCTCGCGGTTGGCCTGGTCGAGAAAGAAGTCGGCGTAGAGGGGAATGTCCCCGCGCATCTCGCGCAGGGCAGGCATTCGGAGCGTGAACTGGTTGAGCCGGTGGAAGAGGTCGGCGCGGAAGGCACCTCGCCCGATCGCCGCTTCAAGGTTTTCGTTCGTCGCCGCCACCACGCGGATGTCGACCGCAACCTCCCGGTTGCTGCCCACGGGTTTGATCCGGTGCTCCTGCAGGGCGCGCAGCAGCTGGACCTGGGTCTCGTAATTGAGGTTGCCCACCTCGTCCAGAAAGAGCGTGCCGCCGTTCGCGGCTTCGAACGCGCCCGTTTTGTCGGTCACCGCCCCCGTGAACGAGCCTTTGACGTGGCCGAAAAGCTCCGAGGCGGCCAGCTCGCGCGGGATCGCCCCGCAGTCGAGTGCGACGAAGGGGTTCGCGGCCCGTTTGCTGCCCCGGTGGATCAGCTGGGCCACATGCTCCTTGCCCGTGCCGCTCGCGCCGTGGATCAGCACCGACATGTTCGTGGGAGCCACCAGGCGGATGTGTTCGTAGAGTTTGCGCGCGGGGTCGCTGCGCCCCTCAAGGTAATCGAGCGGCGCCGGGCCATCCGGCGGTGCGTTTTTCGGAGCGGGGAACGCCGCCGAAACCGCATCCGGTGCCGGATTGTCGAGTGCCTCCCGGATTTTCCGGAGCAGCTCCTCCGGGTTCACCGGTTTGGCCACATAATCCCGTGCTCCGAGCTTCATGCTCTCGACGGCGTTGCGGATGTCGGCATAGCCCGTCATGACGATCACCGGCAGCTCCCGACCCCGGCCGGCAATGCGCTGGAGCAGCACGGTTCCGTCCTCGTCCGGCAGGCGCATATCGGTCAGCACGAGATCGTAAGACCCCGCCGCAAGCGCCTTTTCGGCCGCTCCGACACTGCCTGCCGTCTCCACCGAGAAGCCCTTTTTCGAGAGCCACGTGCGGAGCATCAGGGCAAAGGTGGTGTCATCGTCGACGATCAGAATCCGGTTCATAGCTACGGCAAAGTTAACTTTTTTTGCGCTTCCAGCACGATATGCATCACTTTTTCGGCCACTTCCTCCACATTGCGGCGCATTTCATCTCCGGTTTTTTCCGGGGCGTTTTCCAGCTTCCGCAGGTTTTCGGCAAGCGCCGTCTGCGCGAGCATCGTGAAGATCGGCAGCATCTTGTGCGCCACGGCGCGGATTGCGGCCGCGTCGCCCGATGCGGCGGCTTCGCGGAGCAGGCGGCAGTTTGCGGTGTTCTGTTCGACGAACGAGCGCAGAATCTCCCGCGCCGCCCGGGCATCGTCGCCCGCAAAGGCCGTGAGCGCTTCGAACCGGGGTGCGGCGAGTGCCGGTTCGGAGGATGCGGACGCGGCGGGCGCGGATTCCGCCCCCCGCGCGGGATTCGGTTCGGGCGCGGCGGATGCGGACTTTATCGATTCGGCACAAGGGAACTCCGCCCGCCCGTCGTTTCTGCCGCCGCAGACGGCAGAGACCGTCTGCGTCAGTTCCCGCGCTGAAAACGGTTTATGCAGGCACTCCGCGAAGCCGCAGGCGGCGAAATCGGCCGAATTGCGCTCCGAGCGGGCCGTCACGGCAATCACCGGAAGTTCGGGTTTGCATTCGCGGATTTCCGCCAGCACGGCGAACCCGTCCGTTCCGGGCATTTGTATATCGGTAAGCACCGCGTCGAAGGGGTGTTCCGCGGCCAGCCGCGCCGCCAGCCTGGGATCGGGGCAGCACACGGCGGCGATCCCAGCCGCACGGCACATGGCAGCCGTCATCTCCAGCTGCAACGGATCGTCGTCGACCAGCAGCAGCCGGATGCCGGTGCAAAACGGCCCCCGGGTGCCGGGCACCGCAGCAGGTTGTCCGGCAGGAGATTCTGCGGCAGGTTGACGGGCAATGGATTCCGCAACCGGTTTTCCGACGGCAGATGGCGCCGCAAGTTCTCCGGCAAAGGATTCCGCGACTTGTTCCGCAGCAGGTCCCGCGCCCGCTCTCCCGGCGTCGGACGAGGACGACACATCGGGTTCGTCAGGTCCTGCGCTCACCTTCGCGGCGGAAAGTGGTGCGGCAGGTTTTTCGGCAGGAGATTCCGCGACTTGTTCCGCAGCAGGTCCCGTGTCTGCGCTCCCGTCGGCACCCGACGCCGACGCTTCGGCCCCATCCGGTCCCATATTCCCTTCCCCGGTATCGGGCAAGGCCGGTTCTCCGCTCCCGGCCGGCCCGGCCTCCTGCGGCAACTCCGGCGCTTCGCCGACGGGCAGCGAGACGATGAAGGTCGTCCCCCGCCCGGGGCTGCTTTCGAGTGCGATCGTACCGCCCAGCAGCTTCACCAGCCGGTCGACGATCGACAGGCCCAGGCCGAAGCCGTCCACCCCCTGCGCCGACTGCAGACGCACGAACTCCCGGAAGATGCGCTCCCTCTCCTCACGGCCGATGCCCCGCCCGGTGTCCTCGACACGGAACACGAGCCGCCCGGGCGCGCGGTCGACACGCAGCATGACGGAACCCTTATCCGTGAATTTCAGCGCATTGGACAGGAGATTGTCAGCGATCTGCCGGATGCGGAACGCATCGCCCACGACCGGACGCACGGCTTCGGGCGCGATCTTCGCCTGCAGGGTCAGCCCCTTTGCCTCCGCTGCGGGCGCAAACCCCGACCCGATTTCCGAAAACAGTTGCGCCGGGCTGAAGGCCACGCGGTTGAGATCGACCTTGCGGATGTCGAGGCGGTAGAAGTCCAGCAGGCTGTTCACGAGCGCCAGCAGATGCTCCGAGGCACCCCGCATCCGCTCCAGGTAGAGCGCCTCGCGCCGGCTGCCGCCCAGGCGGGTCAGCAGGTCGAGATAGCCCATGATCGTTCCCAACGGGGCTTTGATGTCGTGCGTGATGGCGAGCATCAGCTGCTCGCGCGCGTCGAGCAGCGCCTGCTTTTCGCGGTTAGCCTGCTCCAACCGGCGTTTGTAGCGGTTGCTGCGGCTCACGTCGCGCCATAGCACGGCCACGAACAGCAGCATCAGCACCACGGCACCGATCGTCATGGCGCCGAGCACCTGCGACGAGCGACGTCGCAGGGCCGCAGCCTCTTCGACGCGGCGCAGCAGGTAGGCGCTCTCCTCCTGCTCGAAGTCGGTGATGAGCCGGTAGATCTGGGCGTTGACCAGGTCGTTGCTGTACCGGAGCCGTTGGCCCTCGTTCCAGGCCTTTTCGTAGATTTCGAGCCGCTCTCCGGTGACCCGGTCCTGCAGCGAGCGCAGCACCGTGGTGATCGTGTCGCGCAGGTCGGCGGCATCGGGAAGCGTGTCGACCACGATACGCCGCGAGATGACGACACTCGAATCCTCCTTCGGCGGGCTGAACAGGTCGGCCACGCGGCGGAAGAAGCGCCGCTTGCGTTTCGGGATGCGCATCGTGTCCTGCACGACGGTCTCGGCCGCAGGCGGGGCGGGGGCGTCGAGCGCGGGCAGCGTGTCGGCGAAACGGATCAGCTCCTCGATATTCTTGTCCAGCAGACCCGCCGTGCCGCCCGAACGAATACTGCGGCGCAGGCGGGTGGTGCGGCGCTCCTTGTCGTCGACCAGGCGCGCGATGCTGTCCAGGCGGTCGGTCCGGAGCGAATCCTGCCCGCCCAGGCGCCGCAGGGAGTCGATGCACGACCGCACGGTGTTCAGCTCGCGGCGGTAGAGCCGCTCGTAGGACTGATAGCCGGCGAGCATCAACTGCCCGTAACTCTCGGCCTGATAGAGCCGGTAGAGGGTCTGGCTGACCAGGTTGTGACGCGACTGCAATTGGGCATAAGCGTCGTCTTCGGCCGACACGCGCACCACCGTCCGGTAAACATAGCTTACCGAAAAGAACAACACCGCGAGCAGCACGAGGTAGCCCGCGACGATCTTGGTTCTGACGAATTTCGACTCCCTCATCGGGTCAAAGATAGTGCAAGGTGAGAGCAAAAGCAAACTCGTTTGCATTTTGCCGAACCGCAGCCTGTCTAAATCGGGGCTTGTCCCCGATAAAGATCGTGCAAGGTGAGAGGAGTGCCAAATTTATTTGAGCACTCCCGAACCGCAGCCTATGTTCTGTAAAGATAGTGCAAGGTGAGCGCAATGCCAAATTCATTTGAGCATTGCCGAGGCGCAGCCGATCTGAATCGGGGCTTGTCCCCGATAAAGATCATGCAAGCCGAGTGCAAAAGCAAACTCGTTTGCATTTTGCCGAACCTCCGCCTGTCCCGACGATGGGCAACCCAACAAAGAGGCCCGGATTTCCGGGCCTCGACACAGGATTTTGCGCGAAATCAATATTTATACCGCATCCACTTCACAAGCTCCCGCAGGGACGGCTTCTTGCCGTACATGAAAATTCCGACGCGGTAAATCTTCGCCGCAAACCACACCATGCCGACGAACGACGCATAGAGGATTGCCAGCGAGAGCGCCACCTCCCACCACGGAATGCCGTACGGAATGCGGGCCATCATCACCACAGGCGACGTGAAGGGGATCAGCGAGCACCAGAAGGCCAGCGACGAATTGGGATCGTTCATCACGGCCATCATCACCAGCAGCGAGAGGATGATCGGAATGGTGATGGGGGTCTGCAGCTGCTGGGCATCCTGAATGCTGTCGACGCTCGACCCCACGGCGGCGAACATCGCCGAGTAAAGCAGGTAGCCGCCGAAGACGAACAGTATGAGGCAGACGAAGATTTTAAGAATATACCCCGTGTCGGTCATGGCCGACACGGCCTGCAACATGTCGGGATCGAGTCCCGAAGCGGAGGCGGCTCCCGGCATCCCGTCCTGCATCGCCCGGGCACCCTGCATCACGTCGGCAGGCACCAGATGGGGCATCACGAGCGTTCCCACCGCCACGACCAGCACGCCCCACAGCACCACCTGCACCAGCGCGACGCACGCCACGCCGAGGATCTTGCCCAGCATCAGATCGAAGGGCCGCACCGACGAGACCATCACCTCCAGCACGCGGTTCTGCTTCTCCTCGATCACCGACTGCATCACCATCATGCCGTACAGCAGCAGGAACATGTAGAGCATCATGCCCAGGATGAATCCCGCAGCCGTGGCGACCATCGACGAGCGGGCCTGCGACTCTCCGACCTGCGACTCGTCGTTGCGGAAGGTCTGCAGATGCACCGTAGTCTTCACCTCCGCAAGAATCTGAGGGAGGTTGTCGATATGGTAGGCCTTGAGCTTTTCGGCTTCGAGGATGCGTTCGATCTGGCCGGTGATCGTCTCCTCGAGCGCCATCGACGAAGAGGCGTTGGCGTAAAGTTTCACATTGCCGGGATTCGCCAGCACGTCGCGTCCGATATAGAGCACGCCGAAGCAATCCGTCAGCAACTTGCGGGCCTCGTCCGCCGTGAGGTCGGTCGGTTCGAAAACGATCTCCTCGCCGCTCTCGAGGTGCGGGGCCACCAGGCCGCTGTCGTCGATGACGGCGATCCGTTTCTGCTCGCCGCGCGAATATTGCATGATGAGGGCCGGGGCGGCCATAAGGCCCACCAGCAGCACAGGCATCAGCAGCGTGGTGATGATGAAGGACTTTTTCCGCACGCGCTCGTTGAATTCGCGGCCGATAATCAGGGAGATGTTCGACATATTTATTAAGACTTGATTTTTTCGTTTTTTACCGTGATTCTCTTCATCGGGCAAAGTCCCGGCTTTATCCTCGCGCCGCCGCTCTTACCGGAAACAGGTATTCCATCTTCACTTTTAATCCGCCTTCGGCGGCTTGACTTTGCTCCCGTTCGGCCTCTGCCCTCGCCTGCCGCGTCGGTTCACCTTTCCATTTTCAATTTTCCATTTTCCATTTTCCATTTTCAATTCTCCATTCTCACAGCGTCCCCTTCACCGCCCGGATGAAAATGTCGTTCATCGAAGGGATCACCTCCGTGAACGACCGCAGCTCGACCGCTTCATTCGCCGCGCCGATCACCGCCCGCACGTCCGTATCGCGTTCGACATGGAGTTTCAGCGACGCATAGACCGACTGTGCCTCGGAGCCATCCAGAATCTCGCACCGGTCCCTGAGCGCCGCACGCAGCGCCTCGGCCTCACCCCGGAAGGTAACTTCGAAAATGTTGCTGCCGTGGCGGTGCCGAATGTCGTCGACTTTACCCGAAAGGATGTTGTGCGACTTGTCGATCAGCGTGATGTGGTCGCAGATCTCCTCGACGGACGACATGTTGTGGGTCGAGAAGATCACCGTGGCCCCCTTGTCGCGCAGGGCCAGTATCTCCTCTTTCAAGAGGTTGGCGTTGATGGGATCGAAGCCCGAAAACGGTTCGTCGAAGATCAGCAGTTCGGGCTCGTGCAACACCGTGACGATGAACTGCACCTTCTGGGCCATGCCCTTCGACAGCTCCTCGACCTTCTTGTTCCACCAGTTTTCGATTCCGAACTTCACAAACCACTGCCTGAGCCGCGCCGTAGCCTCATGCCGTGAAAGGCCCTTCAAACGGGCGAAGAAGAGCGCCTGCTCGCCGACCTTCATCTTCTTGTAAAGGCCCCGCTCCTCGGGCAGATAGCCGATGCGGCAGATGTCACCGGGCGCGATTTCGCGCTCGCCGAAAAACACCCGGCCGCTGTCGGGCGCCGTGATGCGGTTGATGATGCGGATGAGCGTGGTCTTGCCGGCGCCGTTGGGACCGAGCAGCCCGTAGACCGCACCACGGGGCACGGCGAGCGATACATCGTCGAGGGCCGTGTGGCCCGCATAGTGTTTGGAAACGTGTTCGACCCGGAGTATCTCCATAATCTCGAATGTTTGGTTTTGCCGTTCAACCGGGTTTTGCCGCCACGCTCCCCGATTGAATGCAGTTAATTACGGCAAATATAGTCTAATCTCCCTGATTGACAAAAAATATTTATCGTTTTTCGATAAATTCGAGGAATCCGTTCCGCACATGCGCCCACTCCAAACACGAACCGGAAACCGCAGCGAGAGAAAAACAACCTCTGTTTGCGCATCGGCGGCATTATTTTTTTACCTTTGTAGACGATTCGGCCGGACGGGCCGTCTGAAAACGGATGGAACAAACCTTCGCCGTAACGGAAAAACGGGAAACGCGCGATCCCCTCACGGACCGTCCTGCTGCATCGTGACCGGATCATCATCGACCTTTCCGGGAAGGACGACACGCCGGGATGGAAAAACCGTGGGAGGGGCAGACAACGGGTCGGCAAGCCCGATTCTGGAAGCCGACCGCACCCTTGTCTACAAGAAAAGGGAAGCGCGGGTTACAGTGACCTGTTCGGCGGCCGAACCGACCGTCGAAGCGGGTGAAATCCGACCGGCACCGGTGCCCCCAACGGCAGGGTATGATGCAAACGGCAAACCGGAGACGCACAAGGATGGGTACCCCGGAACAACGTACGTTTACAACAGACGTTTTTCACGCGCGGCACAGGCCGGACCTTATTCGTTCGCTGTCCAGCACGTCGGAAACGTTCGATAAAACAACATTCACATGAAAAAACAGTGTGTTTTAGTCAGCGGCGGCGCCGGATACATCGGCTCGCATACGGCCGTCGAACTGATCGGGGCGGGCTACGACGTGGTGATCGCCGACAACCTGTCGAACAGCGACCCCAACGTCCTCGAAGGCATCCGCCGGATCACCGGCGCCGACATTCCCTTCGCCGAGGTCGACTGCTGCGACCGCGAAGCCTTCCGCAAGGTTTTCGGGCAGTACGATTTCAACGCGGTGATCCACTTCGCGGCGTCGAAGGCCGTCGGCGAATCGGTGCGCGAACCGATGAAATACTACCGCAACAACCTCGTCTCGTTTATGAACGTGATCGACCTGATGCGGGAATTCGGACGCGAAAACATCGTCTTCTCGTCGTCGTGCACCGTCTACGGCGAGCCGGAGAAGCAGCCCGTCACGGAGCGCACGCCCCGCAAGCCGGCCGAATCGCCCTACGGCAACACCAAGACCATGTGCGAGGACATTCTGCGCGACTCGGTGGCGGCCTACGACTCGCTGAAGGGCATCGCCCTGCGCTACTTCAACCCTATCGGCGGCCATCCGTCGGCGCTCATCGGCGAGCTGCCGCGCGGCGTGCCGCAGAACCTGATCCCCTACCTCACGCAGACGGCCGCCGGCATCCGCGAATGCCTGTCGGTCTTCGGCGACGACTATCCCACGCCCGACGGATCGTGCATCCGCGACTACATCGACGTGGTCGACCTGGCCAAAGCCCACGTGGTGGCGATCCGCCGCATGCTCGACGGGAAGAACAAGGAGCGCTACGAGGTGTTCAACATCGGCACTGGGCGCGGCGTTTCGGTGCTGGAGCTGATCCGGCGTTTCGAGGCGGTCAACGACCTGAAGCTCAACTATAAGATCGTCGGCCGCCGCCCGGGCGACATCACGGCGATCTGGGCCGATCCGACGCTGGCCAACACCGAACTGGGCTGGCACGCGGAGCGGGAGCTGGACGAGACCCTTGAGTCCGCCTGGAAGTGGCAGAAGCGCCTGAGCGGCATCGAATAGCTGCGACGGCACGGTATCCGGATGGCACGGCCTCCATCACACCGAACGAAAAAAGGGCGTCCCGAAAATCGGGACGCCCTTCCTGCATAAAAACGCTCGGTAAATATACAGGGACTTTTCTTCCAGTACACCTATCAATTACCGCGCCTTTTTTACAGAAGGCCCGCCCGGAATCTTTCCCGAACCGGGACACCGGGGCTGTCAGCCGGTCAACTGCTCGTGCAATGAATGTCCGTTACGCCCGATGCGGCGCCGGAACTGTGCATTTTCTGTATGCGTTATTAGTCCGACCGGTTAAAAGTGAGGCGGTTAAATCCAAACCGGAAATGATTCAGGCGAAAAACGATTTTTAATCTTTCATTTTTAATTCTTAATTATTTGGCTTACCTTTGTCGCCCGAAGCAGGCGGAATTGGGGCACGGCCGGCAGGGCCGGGCTGAGAACCGCCGAAGGTAACAACTTAAACAACAAAAAATTATGAAAACCATTTCGATTCAGGCAACGAAGCGTGACAGCTTCGGCAAAAAGGCAGCCAAAGCGGTACGCCGCGAAGGCATGGTACCCTGCGTACTGTGCGGCAACGGCGAGACGACGACCTTCTCGGTCGACCCCAAAGACGTGAAACCCCTGATTTACACCCCCAACTCCTACATCGTGGAGTTCGACCTGGACGGCAAGAAAGAGCTGGCCGTACTGCGTGAGGCGCAGTATCACCCGATCCGCGAGGAGATTCTCCACCTCGATTTCTACCGCATCCAGGAGGGTAAACCCGTATCGATCGCCATTCCCGTACGCCTGACCGGTAATGCCGAAGGCGTGAAGGTCGGCGGCAAGCTGGTGCTTTCGGCCCGTAAACTCGTGGTGAGCGCCCTGGTGGACAAGCTGCCCGACGAGATCGTGGTCGACGTGACGGAACTGGGCGTGGGCAAGACCATCTTCGTCGGCGACCTGAAGTTCGACAGCCTGAAGTTCGTGACTCCCGCAACGACGGCCGTGTGCGCCGTGCGCGTTACGCGTGCATCGCGCGGTGCCGACGCTCCCGGGAAATAACCGATAGCGTATGAAATACCTCATTGTTGGGTTGGGGAACATCGGCCAGGAGTATGCCGAAACCCGTCACAACATCGGTTTTAACGTGTTGGACGCCCTTGCAGGGGCGTCCAACGCTGTTTTTACGACCGGTCGTTACGGGGCCGTGGCGGAAATGAAGCACAAGGGCCGCACGCTGTTGCTGCTCAAGCCTTCGACCTACATGAACCTTTCGGGCAAGGCCGTCCGTTACTGGCTCGAACAGGAGAAAATTCCCCTTGAAAACCTGCTGGTCGTCTCGGACGACATCGCCCTGCCGTTCGGGACGCTGCGCATGCGGCCCAAAGGGAGTGCCGGCGGGCATAACGGATTGAAGAACATCGCCGAACTGCTCGGTACGGAGGAATATGCCCGAATGCGTTTCGGCGTGGGCGGCGACTTTCCCCGGGGTCACCAGGTGGACTACGTACTGGGCGAGTGGTCGGACGAGGAGCGCAAGGCGTTGCCCGAACGGCTCAAGGTCTTCGGAGATGCAATCCTCTCGTTCACGACCATCGGCTGCGAAAGGACGATGAACTTCTTCAACAAGAAGTAGACGCACGGCCCGAAAAAAGCCGGAAGGCTGGAGCTGGAAAAGAGAGCGACGTCATGCTTGCATGAACAGTCGCTCTCTTTTTCGGGTCTATTCCCACAGGGATTTTTCAGGCCGTACGCCACTCCCGCCCGGAAGTCGCGCCGCACGGGATGAGCGAAGCGAATGCGGCGCAACTGCAACATCCGAACGCAGGATACTTCCCGCAGGCACCCAGCACCACGCCACTTCCGCACCCGGAAGTCGGGACGAAATTCGTTCGCCCCGCACAAAACCCGCAGCGCCTCAGGTACGGACGCCCCAGGCGAGCAGTGCGGCGGAACCACGGCAAAACGCCAGAAGCCCCTGCGACGCAAGCGGATAGCATAAAGAGGCGGCTTCGTATCATTACGGGACCACCTTTTGCCGTATCCCACGATCCTACGGAGTGAAATTTTGCCTGTATCGGATTTCTTTCTACCTTTGCCGCCGACCAAAGTCCCCTGAGGCCACTTCCGAAAGCGTTCTTACATATTTAAATTATACTATCGAGAGTTTACTTCTGGTTCGAATCTTGGAAAATTTGAAATAATGTTGGTAAACGATCGCACCCCCGGAGGGTGCGTATTGTCTATTGAATGTTATAGGTAATTCCAAGAACCTGAGCCAGACAGTATTCAGTACCACTCTCTTTTTTTGGACAGGCGCCTGAAGGTACAGCAGGCAAACGAAACTCAATATGACAAAACAAGGAAAGGACTACCTGTCGGCGGAAGACCTCGACAAACTGAAAGACGTATTCGAAGACCCCAGTTTCGACAACGGGCTGCAATGGTTATACCGCGCCTTCGACGAAGCCGCACGTCCGGGCACCGACCTGGAATGGCTCAAACGTCAGGCCCGTTTCCAGGCAGGACTGATGGCATTGGGCTACGCCATGCACAAAATCGGGGGAATGCTCGACGACGCAGCCGAAGGAATGTCTTAGCGGATTTTCAGTTCTTTTACTCCGCTATACGTCCGCAGGCGCTTGCCGCCCCGACAATCAAAGGTGGGAATCCGGTTGACGCGGCCGTGTTTCCCGTCCGGATTTGTTCATACCTCTTCGCAACTACTCCTCTTCGTCACAAAATACCCCGTCCATCAGCGAATCCATCTCACGCCGCTCCTTTTTGGTCGGCCGGCCCGTCCCCCGCTCCCGGAACACAAAGACCGTTTCGCGCGGCACATGGAGTTTGTCCAGCTCCTCCTGCGGCGTGATGTCGAGGCAGTAGTCCGGAACATTCTTCGCCGGCTGGCGGCTCGAAACCAGGCCGAGGACTTTATAAGCATAGGTAATCTGCATTTTGCGCACGGCGATCCGGTCGCCGGTCTTCACCTCACGCGAAGGTTTCGCGTAAGCGCCGTTCACCGTGACCTTGTTGTTGCGAATGGCATCGGCCGCATCGCTGCGGGTTTTGAAAATCCGCACGGCCCACAAGTATTTGTCCAGGCGTACTTCTTCCATATATCTATTTTAAGTCGTGACCTTCCGGCAAGTTTCGGGGATCGAAAATTCTCACCTCTCCCTTTTCACTTTTCACTTTTCACTTTTCACTTTTCACT
>DBFWKV010000032.1:0-121493 GCA_048465795.1 Alistipes sp. | reverse complement strand
ACCGCAGTGAGGTTTCTTCATTTATTTAAGTTTGGGTTAGTAGTTTTTTGGAGGGCAATCCTCCGAAGGCGGAAAGCAATCGTGAGATTCCTTTCCGTTTTTTTTATGCCGTCAAGTCTTTGCCTTCCCGGAAAACCCCTTTCGGCCGGTTTACGCAATAAGGCCGGCGTGTAGGCGGGCGGAGCTTTCAAAACCTGTTCCCGCCGGATTTCATACGCTGCAAATCATTTGCGTTGTGTGGATTTTTTTGTAATTTTTGCGAATTTGCTCGGGAAAGATTATATTTGACGGCCGACGCGGATCAGATTTCCATCCCGGAATGGATAATTCTGCGATCGGCAGTTAGGTTAGTTATTCATTAACAGACGTTTTCTGCTCCGGCGGAGACCGGATCGGCCCGGCCTTCCCTTTCGGTATCGGAAACGGGAACGACAAACGTACTCTATTAACTCAAATTGTAAAAACCCATGATGAAAAAATTCGTTTTCCGGACGATAGCCCTGCTTATCCTGATGTCCGGTGTGCTGGTCTCCTGTGAGGATACCAAGCCGGAAGAGGGGATGCCGTCCGTTACGCTGACTGCGGGCAAGACTACTTCGTCCACGCTGAAATTCACTGCCGCGCTGCGAAATTCCTACGACTGTAAATACATGGTGCTGAAGCGAAGCGACTCTGCGCCGACCGCTGCCGGGATTCTCTCCGACGGACTTCCCATCGACAAGACGTGGACTACGACGGTCGAGGGGCTGAGGTACAGTACGAGTTACCGTGTGTATGCCGTTGCGTACCGGGGCGATCTGGTGAGCGAGGTGGCTTATGTCGATGCCACGACCAAAGACCCGGACGAAAATCCGGCCGTGGAACTGGTGCCGGGAGAGGCTACGCAGACGACGCTCGCGTTCGGCGTGACGCTGACCGACATCGAGCGTGCGGCGTATGTTTGTCTGGAGAAAACCGATGCAATGGAGCTTCCCGGGGCGGAGGAGATACTCCGTGACGGTATTACCATCAGCCAGTCGGGCGACGAGGTTGCCGAAGGACTCGAACCCGGCGTGACCTACGTGATCGTGGCGGCCGGGCAATTCAAGGATCTGATTTCCGAGACCGTTTCCATCGAGATGACAACACTCGATCCTACGCCTGTCCCCATTATTTCGCTGGTTGCCGGAACGCCTGCCCAGAATGAACTGGTTTTCTACGTCGCTTCGAGCGATGCCGAGCGAACGGCTTACGTCTGTCTCGAAAAGAGCGGGGCAACGGCGATCCCGACGGCGGAGCGGATTCTCGAAACGGGAACGGCCATTACCGATACGAAGGTGACAGTCGGAGGCCTGAAGGCAGGGACGGCTTATGTCATTGCGGTTGCCGCATTGAACAAGGACGTCTACTCGGAGGTTAAGACGCTCGAAATGACCACGGAGCCTGAGCAGGCCGGACCGATTGTCTTTACGACCCAAGCCGCCGGGGGCTACTACGGCGACTCGCACAATTCGGGGTATGCCGAGTACCATTTCGTAGTGGCCGACGGGGCGACAGCGGAAGCGGATGGCGTGTACACCACCGTGGGTGCCGGACGGGCCATGAGTTTCGACCTGTATCAGTTCAAGTCCTACTCGACTCCGATCAAGATTCCAGCACGTACCTATAATTACAATACGAACTACGGGATGAACACATTTGCCCCCGAGAAGACCTACTGCATGGTCAACGACGGCAACGGCAACATCACGAAGGTGGAATTCAAAGCCGGGAAGGTCGATGTGAAACTGGTCGGTACGACCTATACGATTACGGCCGAACTCACCACTGCAGACGGGGAAGAGTTCTCGGCCGTCTACACGGGAGCCTTGACCATCGAGGATAAGCAGTCGCAGGATAAAGACCTGCCTGCGCTGGAGAAAAATGTCACGGGGATGACGTTCATCCGCGCATTGGCCAAGTACTATTCCTATGTCGACGTGTCGGACAACTGCGTGGTGAACCTGTATGACGTGGAACCGACTGTCAACGGAAGTTCGGACTATCTTTCGCTGCCGGGTCACATGGTGACGCTTAACCTGGCGACGGCCGTTTCTCAGGATATGGTGCTTCAGGAAGGGACTTATACCGTCTCCGACACGGACGAACCCGGAACATTCGCAGCAGGATACCAGACCGAGTTCATGGATATGGTCATGGCGATGGGAACGTATTGCGAGGAGAGGAGTGAAAATCTGGTGTCGTTTTATGGCCTGATTACGGGCGGTACGGTGGTAATTACCAAAGCAGGGGCCGGTTACCGGTTCGAGTTGGATTTTACCACCAGCAAGGGATACCGGATCGGGGGTACCTATGAGGGGGCGGTCGAGATGACGGACATGCGTTCGAAATCGGCATCGGCACCCGCAGCCCAAAATGCGCGGGCACTGAAACTCCGCAGACCATAACGGGATCGGATGTCCGGGATGTAAGCACCCGCCGAAGGTTTTTGCGATCTTCGGTGGGTGTCGTTTTACGGGTGTCGTTTTACGGGGGCCGTTTTACGGGGGCCGGAGCCGGCCGGAGAGGGCGGAACGCCGTCTGCCCGGTGCGTCGTGTTGCCGTAAATTCGGTGCTGCCCGAATTTTCGGCGGAGAACAACTTATTATGGCACGGATGTTGAAGTATTTCGAGACAACTGCGGTGTGGTAACCGCAGTGAGGTTTCTTCATTTATTTAAGTTTGGGTTAGTAGTTTTTGGAGGGCAATCCTCCGAAGGCGGAAAGCAATCGTGAGATTCCTTTCCGTTTTTTTTATGTCCGCAGGTCGTCGCCCTCCGAAAACCTTCTTTCGGCCGGTTCACGCAATAAGTCTCTGCGTGTTGGTGGGTGTGCCCGACGGCACTGCGCGGACGCAGCGCGTGCTCCGCGAGCATACGGCTACGGGATGAAAGCGTGGATACGAAAAAGCCGTATGCAGAAACGCATACGGCTCGGGATGAAAAGCGGGTAGGTTCCTTACCTGAAAACACCCGTATAGGACGACGGGGTGAGGGCGCGCAGCTCCGCCTTGACCGCATCGGCGACGGCGAGCGTCTCGATAAAGGCGGCGATGGATTCCGCCGTGATGTGCGAGTTGGTGCGCGTCAGGGCCTTGAGCGCTTCGTAGGGTTTGGGGTATCCCTCGCGGCGCAGGATGGTCTGGATGCCTTCGGCCACGACGGCCCAGTTGTCCTCCAGGTCGCGGTCGAGCGCCTCGCGGTTGAGGATGATTTTGTTCAGCCCTTTCAGCAGCGATTTGAGGCCGATCAGCGAATGAGCCATCGGCACGCCGACGTTGCGCAGCACGGTCGAATCGGTCAGGTCGCGCTGCAGACGCGAGACGGGGAGTTTCGCGGAGAGGTGGGCGTAGATGGCCCCGGCGATGCCGAAGTTGCCCTCGGCGTTCTCGAAGTCGATGGGGTTGACCTTGTGGGGCATGGCGCTCGAGCCGACCTCGCCCGCCTTGATCTGCTGTTTGAAATACTCCTCGGAGATGTACATCCACATGTCGCGGCAGAGGTCGGTGAGGATCGTGTCGATCCGCCGCAGGTTGTCGAAAACAGCCGCGAGGTTGTCGTAGTGCTCGATCTGGGTGGTGTATTGCGAGCGGCAGAGGCCCAGCGTCTCGCCGACGAAGCGGTTGGCGAAGCCGACCCAGTCGTAGGCGGGATAGGCCGCATGGTGGGCGTTGAAGTTGCCCGTCGCGCCGCCGAACTTGGCGGGGATTGAGATGTCGTGGAGCATGGCCAGTTGTTTCTCCAGCCGTTCGACGAAGACCATGAACTCCTTGCCCAGCGTGGTGGGCGAGGCGGGCTGTCCGTGGGTGCGTGCCAGCATCGGCACGTCGCGCCATTCGCGGGCGAAGGCGGCCAGCTTGTCGCGCACCTCCTCGGCGGCGGGGTAGTAAACCCCCGCGAGCGCCTCCTTGATCGACAGCGGAACGGCCGTATTATTGATGTCCTGCGAGGTGAGGCCGAAGTGGACGAACTCTTTGTAAGCCTCCAGTCCCAGCGCATCCATCTTCTCTTTGATGATGTATTCGACGGCTTTCACGTCGTGGTTGGTGACCGACTCGATCTGCTTCACGCGCGCGGCGTCGGCGGGCGAGAAATCGAGGTACAACGAGCGCAGGGCCGCGAATTTAGAGCGGTCGACGCCTGAGAGCTGCGGCAGGGGGATTTCGCACAGGGCGATGAAGTACTCCACTTCGACGCGGATGCGGTAGCGGATCAGTGCCTGTTCGGAAAAATAATCGGCGAGTTTCTCCGTTTTATCACGGTAGCGGCCGTCTACGGGTGAGATGGCGGTGAGTCGGTTTAACATAGAAGGTGCTGATTTTGTGCTTTGCGGCATCAAATTTACGACTTTTAATTGAATATCCATAATTTTCCCTACCTTTGTAGGGTTGTAAAGAGACTAAAGACTGTACAATGAATCTGCTGACAGCAATCCTCGACGGGATGGTCGAATTCGTTCGGCGCAATCCCCTCACGTGTCTGATAATCCTCATCCTGGCGATCGGCGCACCGGCCCTGCTGAAGGGCATTGCGATGTTCGTCCTCTACTTCGTGCTGGGCTGCGCCGTGCTGGTGCTGATCCTGGTTTCGCTCTTCCGCTGGCGTGTCTACAAGGTGCGCAAACAGATGGAGGAGCAGTTCGGGCAGGGACCGCAGAATCCGTTCGGCAATCCCTTCGGGGGTGCACGCCGGGAGGAGCCTGCCCGCGAGGGGGACGTGAAGATTTACAAAACCGCCGACACGCCCCAGAAGAAGGTTTCGAAAGACGTGGGCGACTACGTGGAGTTCGAGGAAAGCGAGAAGTGAATATTGCAGGCAGGCGAGTGCAGAGGGCGCACGGAGCGCGGACTCTGCCGAGCCGCAAGAAGGAAAAGACGCCGCAGGCGGATTAAAAGTCGAAAATTGAAAGGTGAAAGTGTAATCGATCCGGTGATTTCGATGCCGGCGTCCGGTGTGACGTGCCATAGCTTTGGGGCAGTTTATAATTTTCAATTTTCCCTTTTCAACTTTCAACTTGTAAAGGTATGTTAAAGATATTCGAACAGATCGGCCGTTATTTCATCCTGATGGGGAAAGTTTTCTCCCGTCCGGAGAAGGCGGCCATCTACCGGCGGCGGATCATCTTCGAGATGGAGGCGCTTGGGATCGATTCGATCGGCCTTACGGCCTTGATCTCGGTCTTCATCGGCGCGGTCATCACCCTGCAGATGTGCATCAACCTCGATTCGCCGTTCATTCCCCGCTCGCTGGTGGGCTACGCCACGCGCGAGACGATGATCCTCGAATTCTCGTCGGCGGTCGTGGCGCTGATCCTGGCCGGGAAGGTGGGGTCGAGCATCGCCTCCGAAATCGGCACCATGCGCATCACCGAGCAGATCGACGCGCTCGAAATCATGGGCGTCAATTCGGCGTCGTACCTGATTCTGCCCAAGATCGTCGCGGCCATGCTCTTCTTTCCGTTCCTGACGATCCTCTCGATCCTGATCGGCATCCTGGGCGGGTGGCTGATCGCCTTTGCCACGGGCATCATGATCCCGGCGGACTATGTGGACGGCCTGCTGCTGGACTTCAAGCCCTATTCGATTACCTATACGTTGATTAAAACCGTCTTCTTCGCCTACATCATCACTTCGATCTCGGCCTTCTACGGCTACAACGCCCGGGGCAATTCGCTCGAAGTGGGCGCGGCTTCGACGAGGGCCGTGGTGACCAGTTGCGTGGTGATCCTGCTGTTCGACCTGATACTCACCCAAATCCTGCTGATATGATCCGTGCCGAACATATCGTCAAGTCGTTCGACGGGCGCACGGTGCTCGACGACATCTCGATCGAGTTCGAGACCGGGAAGACCAACCTGATCATCGGCCGCAGCGGGTCGGGCAAAACCGTGCTTCTCAAGACATTGGTGGGGCTGCACGAGCCCGACTCGGGCGACGTGTGGTACGACGACACGAACTTCACGAAGCTGGGTTTCCGCGAACGCAAGGCCATTCGCAAGGACATCGGCATGATCTTCCAGGGCGGGGCGCTGCTCGACTCGTCGACCGTCGAGGAGAACGTCAAACTGCCGCTCGACCTCTTCACGACGCACAGCGAGGCCGAGAAACGCGAGCGGGTGAACTTCTGTCTGCAGCGCGTGCGGCTCGACGACGCCAACCGGCTCTATCCCGCCGAGTTGTCGGGCGGCATGATCAAGCGCGTGGCCATCGCCAGGGCCATCGTGCTGAATCCCAAGTATCTGTTCTGCGACGAACCCAACTCGGGACTCGATCCGCAGACCTCGATCGTGATCGACAACCTGATTCACGAGATCACGCAGGAGTACAACATCACGACCATCATCAACACCCACGACATGAATTCCGTCATGGAGATCGGCGAGAAGATCGTCTACATCCACGAAGGCCGCAAATGGTGGGAGGGTACCAAAGACGACATACTGCACGCGGACAATCCCGAACTCAACGACTTCGTGTTCGCTTCGGCGATGGCCAAGCGTGCGAAGGCCGCAGCGGAGAAGCTGGGGGAATAACGATTACCGGCCCTGCCGCCTGTCCTCCGCCGGAACGAGATGCCCGGCGATGAGCAGGAGCGCGAAGCCGCAGGCCACCCAAAACTTCCACCCGATCGGGCCGCTGATGCCTAACAGTGCCAGGAACCAGACGATCCACGCAATGCTGTAAAAGCGGCTGCGCCGCCTTGCTGTCCCGGGGGTTTCGCGTGCGAGTTTTAGCAGGATCCGCCTGCGGTGGCGGATCACCCATACCAGCCGGGCGGCGAACGCGCAGAGCAGCAGTGCGTTCAGGGCGCCGAAGAGATATCCGGCAGGGCAGGTATCGGCGAAACGGAGGTACATCAATACACCAAAGCCCGTGAGCAGAAGGATTCGCCGGAGCCATTTTTCATCGAGGATCAGTAGCATTTCGGTCAGGTGTTTTCTGTTGCGTGAAATTACAAAAAAATCCGAATAAAACAAAATTCGGCCTTCCCGTGCCGGAAATGATGCGAAAATTGCACTGCCGGAACATTACCGTCACGTCAAAAGGCTCTCCGGAGGCGGAGTTCCGGTCCCGGGGTTGGGCTGCCGGAGGGAGGGACGGCACAGCCGCGTTTTCTAAAAAAATTAAAATTTTATTTGCGTAATATATATAAAGTGTATAATTTTGCGCTGGAAAAATAACGGAAGTATTCATTCACAAATAAATCAAAACATTATGTCTAAGATTAAAGTTGGTATCAACGGTTTCGGTCGTATCGGCCGCCTGGTATTCCGCGCAGCTTGCAACAACGCTGACATCGAAGTTGTCGGCATCAACGACCTCGTACCCGTAGAGTACATGGCCTACATGCTGAAATACGACTCGGTGCACGGTCGTTTCAACGGCACCATCGAGGTGAAGGACGGCAAGCTGGTCGTGAACGGCAACGCCATCCGCGTAACCGCCGAGAAGGATCCCGCCAACCTGAAGTGGAACGAGGTGGGCGCCGAGTACGTAGTCGAGTCGACCGGTCTGTTCCTTACGAAGGAGAAGGCCGAGGCGCATATCGCAGCCGGTGCCAAGTACGTCGTGATGTCGGCTCCCTCGAAGGACGACACGCCGATGTTCGTGTGCGGTGTGAACACCGACACCTATGCCGGTCAGACGATCGTTTCGAACGCATCCTGCACCACCAACTGCCTGGCTCCCCTGGCTAAGGTCATCAACGACAACTTCGGTATCGTAGAGGGTCTCATGACCACCGTACACGCTACTACCGCTACGCAGAAAACCGTCGACGGCCCTTCGATGAAGGACTGGCGCGGCGGCCGTGCCGCAGGCGGCAACATCATCCCTTCGTCGACCGGCGCTGCCAAGGCCGTAGGCAAGGTGATCCCCGCCCTGAACGGTAAGCTGACCGGTATGGCATTCCGCGTGCCGACGCTCGACGTTTCGGTCGTAGACCTGACGTGCCGCCTGGAGAAGGGCGCATCGTACGACGAGATCAAGGCAGCCATGAAGGCCGCTTCGGAGAACGAGTTCAAAGGTATCATCGAGTACACCGAGGACGACGTGGTTTCGACCGACTTCACGGGCGACGCCAACACGTCGATCTTCGACGCTAAGGCCGGTATCGCGCTGAACGCCAATTTCGTGAAGCTCGTCGCATGGTATGACAACGAGTGGGGTTACTCGAACAAGGTGATCATGCTGATTCAGAAGATGGCCGCCTACAACAACAAGTAGTCGACCCGCTGCAAAGGAAAAAGCCCGGAGCATTTGCTCCGGGCTTTTTTTGTGCGCCTGGGCGAGTTTTTTTTCGGGGACTTGCCCGTGCCTGACATGCGGCTTCAAACGCTCGCACGAATGTATTCGGGGTGCAAGATTGCGGCTGTCGTGCGGCTGCGTGCGTTTGTGCCGGCCTTTTGGGTGTGGGCCTTAGCACCTATTGTTTCGTGCTCGGGAGTCCGGCTTGTGCGGCTTCGTGCGCTCTTCGGGTGTGCTTGGGGTGCTGAATTGTGCCTGTCGTGTCGTGCGGCTGCGTGCGGTAAGCCGGTGCCCGGTTTTTTGCCCGTTCATCAGTTGCAGGTCAGCGCCAGGCGTCTTTCCCGTCGGTCAGCCATTCGATGCTCAGGCGGGTGAAATAAATCCGGAACCCGTTGTCCCAGTCGCCCACTTCGGTCAGCAGACCGATCGTGCCGTCGGGGAGCAGGGTCAGGGAGGAGTAGCCGGAAGGTTCATCCCAGACGGTTTTACGAACGGGCCACGTGATGCCTTCGTCATAACTCATCAGTACCGAGACGTTGCGCCGGGCGGCGCTGTCGAGCGGAATCGAGTGGAGCAGGCGGTCGCGGTCGAACCCGTCGCGGCGGTCGGTGCAGCGGAGGATGTCGCCGTTGCAGGGCGGTGCGGGCATGTCCTTCCACGTGCGCGGGGTGCTCCATGTGACTCCCCTGTCGGCGGAAAGGGAATATTTCCGGAAGCCGTTGCGGGGGTTGCGGATGCTCATCAGCCAGCGGCCGTCGGTGAGTTCGGCCAGTTTCGCCTCGTCGCCGTTCGGGTCGGCAGGCGCCGGCAGTAGACGCCACGTGCGTCCGCCGTCGTCGGAGCGGCAGATATAGTTGGCGAGCGGAGGAAACGCAGCTCCCGTGCGAGCGGCCAATACGAACAGCAGCGTGCCGTCGCGCAGTTGTAAGGCACGGCCCGAGGCGGCGAAGGCTCCGTACCACGTTTTCGATACGGGATTTTCGCACGCGTGGCCGTATAGCTGCGGCGTGATTTGTTCGGGAGCCGACCAGGTGATGCCGTTGTCGCGGCTGCGGGCCACGTTGATGCCGATCGGGGCTTGGGGTGTGGTTGCCCACATGCCGCATCCCGAGGCGAAGATGCACAGCAGATCGCCCGACTCGCGGTCGAGTACGAGCGCTGCGTCGCCGAAGCCGGTGTCTCCGCGATGCACTGCAATCGGGTAAGCCGGCGACCAGGTGCGGCCTGCGTCGGTACTGCGGCGCGCCACGATGTCGATTTTGTTGGGCAGGTCGCCCATCGTTTCGATCCGTTTGTCCGCGACGGCCAGCAGCGAACCGTCCGCAGCCGTGATGAGTGCGGGGATGCGGTAGAATTTGGAGCCGCCGTCGCCGGGGGCGAACAGCAGCGTGCTTTCGGGGAGTGGGGTGGCCGGGTTCTCGGCCGGCGCAAAAACAGGGGCTGTGCAGAGCAGCAATGCCAGCAGGGCGGATGTTTTCATAGGCTGCGGAGTGGCGGGGGGCTTAGCGGGCCTCGACGCGCAATTCGAGTGAGGCGCCGGCCCATTGGTTGATTTCGAAGCGTTCGGTGCGGAGCTTTTTCCCGTCGTATGCGATTCGCATCTCCAGGGGGAACGGTTTGCTTTCGCCGACGGTGTTGTCCGCAGGCAGCGTGTGCGGGATCAGATAGACGAACAGCCGCAAATGGTCGCACGGCCCGGTCGTGAGGCATACGTTGCGGTCGTGGGGGTAGTCGGCGGGTTTTTCCGTCAGGTTGGCACCTGCTTCCGCGACGGTGTCTTCCGCCGAAGCGAAGCCCGTGCGGTTTTCCTCGGCGTCGAACATGCCGCACATCAGCGCTACGTTGTAGCGCCAGAACCCGTCGAACGGGCTGGTGATTTCGATTGTAAAACCTGTTGAGTCTGCCATGATGTGACAAAGATAGAAAAATTCGGCTGATTTGTGTTTTTCGTCCCCGGAATTCGCTGCAGTCCCTGTTCCATACGTTCTGCGAAACCCTCTTCCGGCCGTAGAATGCTAAAACTGTGCGAAAACCTTGCACGTGTTTGAATTTTTTGCTAACTTTGCGCACTAATTGCGTTCTAATGGATGTGACGAAAAAATATTCGATTGCATACAAAGGACTGAAAAACGGCCGCCACGACTTTAAGTTCAAAGTCGGGAAGGAGTTGTTCGAAGCCTTCGAAAGTCCTGAAATCCGGGACGGCGACTGCGAGGCGGCCGTCGTGTTGGTGCGTTCGGAGACGATGCTCGAACTCGCAGTGACCATCGACGGCTACGTCGTGGTGGCGTGCGACCGTTGTCTGGAGGACTGCCGCGTGCCGATCGATTTCGAAGGTACGCTGCTCGTCAAGTTCTCGGACGAGATCCGCGACTACGACGGCGAGGTGCTGTGGCTGTCGCCCGCCGAGAGCGAGGTAGACCTTTCGCTGTATATTTACGAAAGCATCGTGCTGTCGCTCCCCTACCAACGGGTTCACCCCGAAGGCGAATGCGACCCCGAAATGCTCAAGCGGTTCCGCATCGTCTCGGGCCAGGAGTTCGCCGCAATCGAGGCCCGGGCGGAGGAAGGCGGGACGCAGCCGGCCGGGGATGAGTGGGAGAAACTGGCCGTCCTGAAACGGCAAATGGAGCAGCCGGCAGAGACGGAACCGGATAATAAAAAGGAATAAAATACGTTAAACTTATAATTCATTTTGTAAAATGGCACATCCTAAACACAAAGTCTCGTCCACGCGGCGCGATAAGAGAAGAACCCACTACAAGGCTGTCGTTCCGACGGTCGTTACCTGCTCGAACTGCGGTGCGGCGACGCTGTACCACCGCGTATGCCCCGAGTGCGGTTTCTATCGCGGAAAACTTGCAATCGAGAAGAAAGCTGCGGAATAAGCGTCCGTATGAGAGGGTACACCGCGCGATGTAACCCTCTTTTTGCGTTTTTTATGTATTTTTCTAACCGAATCTCACGAGTATGTTAAAGATTGGTATAGATGCTATGGGCGGTGACTTCGCTCCCGAAGCCGCAGTCAAGGGCGCCGTTATGGCGCTCGGTGCGATCGGCTCCGGAAGCCGGATCGTGCTTTTCGGCGACGAGGCGCAGATCCGCGCCGTGCTCGAGGCCGAGAAGTGTCCGGCGGAACGGTTCGACATCGTGGCGACCACCGAAGTGATCGGAATGGGCGACCATCCCGCCAAAGCATTCCAGGCTAAGGCGGATTCGAGCATCACGGTCGGTTTCGGGTACTTGGCAAAAGGTGCCATCCAGGGCTTTGCCAGCGCCGGAAGCACGGGTGCCATGATGGTCGGTTCGATGTATGCCGTCAAGCCGATCGAGGGCGTAATCCGTCCGACGATCTCCTCTATCGTCCCGACCGTCGGCGGACGTCCCGCGCTGCTGATGGATGTGGGGTTGAACGTGGACTGCAAACCCGAGGTGCTGGCTCAGTACGGACTGATCGGTTCGATCTATGCCGAGGCGGTGCTGGGGATCGAGAATCCCCGGGTGGCACTGCTCAACATCGGCGAGGAGGAGACCAAAGGCAACGCCCAGACCAAAGCGACATATGAGTTGATGAAGGCTGAGGGAAAATTCAATTTCGCGGGCAACGTGGAGGGGTCGCATATTTTTTCGGGCAAGGTGGCCGACGTGATCATCTGCGACGGCTTCGTAGGTAATACGGTATTGAAAATGGCCGAGGGCCTCTACCGGATCAACCGGGCGATGGGCTGCGACAACAGGTTCTGGGAGGCGATGAACTACGAGAACGTGGGCGGCACGCCCGTGCTGGGTGTCAATGCGACCGTAATCATCGGACACGGATGTTCCTCGCCCAAAGCGATTATGAGCATGATTCTCTCCACGGAACAATGTATCAAAGCGGATCTGACTGCCAAGCTGCAGCGCGCTTTCAAAACTGAATAATCAAACTGGAAAAGGAAAAGTTAATGGGTAAAATAACAGCAGCGATAACAGGTGTGGGAGAATACCTCCCCGATTATATCCTCACGAACGAGGAACTCAGCCGCATGGTCGACACGTCCGACGAATGGATCATGTCGCACATCGGCGTCAAAACGCGCCATATCCTCAAAGGCGAAGGCGTGGGGTCGTCCTACATGGGCGCGCGTGCGGTCATCAACCTGCTGGATAAGAGCGGAATCGATCCGATGGAGGTCGACCTGGTGATTTGTGCCACCGTAACCCCCGATATGTTCTTTCCTTCGACGGGTAACATGATTGCCGACCAGGCCGGCTGCAAGAACGCCTTCGCATATGACGTATCGGCCGCGTGCAGCGGTTTCCTGTTCGCACTTACGACGGGCGCCAAGTTTATCGAGTCCGGTTCGTGCAAAAAAGTCGTGGTCGTGGGTGCGGACAAAATGTCTTCGATCGTCGACTACACCGACCGTACCACCTGCCCGATCTTTGGCGACGGAGCTGCCGCCGTGCTGCTGGAGCCTGATACGGAAGGCTACGGTATTCTTGACGAAATTCTCCGTTCGGACGGTTCGGGCGAGCTGCAGCTCTATATGAAGGCGGGCGGCTCGCGCTATCCCGCTTCGATCGAGTCGGTGCAGAACAACTGGCACACGATTACGTGGGACGGTCACGCCGTGTTCAAGGCCGCCGTGTCGAAGATGGCCGACGTGTCGGTTGAAATGATGGAGCGTCACAACCTTTCGTCCGACGACGTGCGCTATCTGGTGCCGCATCAGGCGAACCTGCGCATTATCGACGCAACGGCGCGCCGCATGGGCATCACCAAAGAAAAATGCATGATCAACATCGACCGCAACGGTAACACGACGGCGGCGACCATACCTTCGTGCCTGTACGACTACGAAAAGGAGCTTCGCAAGGGCGATAACCTGATTCTGGCGGCGTTCGGCGGTGGTTATACCTGGGGTTCGATCTACGTGAAGTGGGCTTACGACGGCGACAAGGCTTAGTTTGAACCGGGCCGGACGGGAACTCTTCCGGAGAGTTCCGGAGGCCGGGCTTCGAAAATATCCTGTGGGAAGGGCGTCGCTCTTCCCGCTTTTTTCTTTACAGGGGAAATGTTTCCGGAAAAAAATTCTATCTTTGCAGAGTGCCTATCCGTTTGTGTGTGAAAGCATAGCAGACGATCCGGTATAACGGGTGACTATGCGGCTATAAGATAATACGATCGGATTGGTGTTGTTTATCGGGGAATCCTATTTATATTTGCATCAGGAAAAGACACAACACAAACTTAAATCCATACAACTATGATCAGCAAGAATTTATTGGATGCACTCAATGCACAGGTCAACGCCGAACTCTGGTCGGCTTATCTCTATCTCTCGATGTCGATGGACGCCTCGGCGAAAGGTTATAAGGGAATCGCCAACTGGTTTTTCGTCCAGTTCCAGGAGGAGCAGGATCATGCCCGGATTCTGATGAACTACATCCTTTCGCGCGGCAGCGAAGTGAAGCTGGCGCCCATCGAGGCCGTGCAAACTTCGTGGGAAACCCCCCTGGCCATGTTCGCCGATACGCTGGCGCACGAGAAGGAGGTGACGGCCATGATCAACAACCTTTGCGGGATAGCCGCAGGAGACAAAGACTTCGCTTCATCGAACATGCTTGTCTGGTTCGTCGACGAACAGGTCGAGGAAGAGGAGACCGCACAGGAGATGATCGACGCGCTGACGGCGGTCGAAGGCAACAAGTTCGGTCTTTACATGATCGACAAGGAGCTGGGCGCACGCGTCTACGCGCAGGCTGCGCCGCTGGCCGCGAAGGCATAAGGCCGGTACCACCACACACGGTTGCGACCGGCAGCAGGAATATCCACTTTCACAGGCGGATATTCCGTTTTTAAACCCCACTGCGAGTGGAACTGCGAAGGTGTATTTTTGCCCGTAGGGGGTTTCTGATAGGCGGAAGAACCGGTTTTTGCGGGAATGGTGCGGACAGAGCCCCGTTTTCCCGGTTTCGGCACCGGATTTGAAACGATCACCTTATAAAACTTTTGCGAATTATGAAAAAAATCTTGTTTTTCCTGACAGCATTGGCGGCTATTTTCTCCGCAGGTGCAGCCTATGCGGACGACGACCGTCCGATCCAGATGGAGCAGCTTCCGGCTGCCGCTCAGCAATTCATCCGGCAGCATTTCGCGGATGCGAAAGTTTCCTACGCCGCCGAAGACCGGGACTGGCCGGGATATACTTATAAGGTGGTTTTCGCCAATGGTGCGAAAGCGGAGTTCGAGAAGGACGGTAAGTGGAAAGAGATCGATTGCAAACCGATGGCTGTACCGGCAGAGGTCGTGCCCGAGCAGATCGTGTCCTATGTGAAGCAGTACCACGACGGACAGGCTGTCGTGAAAATCGAGCGGGGACGCAAGGGCTACGAAGCCGAACTGCAGAACGGCATCGAACTGAAATTCGACAAGCACTTCCGTGTGGTGGGTATCGACGACTAAGGATTTGCCGCAATTTATCGACAGGAGGTCTCCCGTTTCCATGAAACGGGAGATTTCTTTTTTTATTGGAAACATCAGGAGAGCTGGCGTACTACATCGCGCGGCCCGACGATGCCTTCGCCTACTTCCGGCTGCCTAACGCTGGCCCGGGCGCCTGTTCGCTCGCGCTTTCAGTCCGCCGTGCATTCGACGGCTCCGGCATCCGGTCGGGTTTGTTCACTGCCAAAGACGGTGCAGGAAGCCGTATCTACCTGATTCATTGCGATATCTCAATTAAGTTCGCTGATCGAAACCACGGATAGTTTGAAATCCGAAGTTTATCCCGTCCGGGTAAATCCGTGCGAAACCTTGTAATCAATCCCTGCCTTGCGGGCCTGGGAGTGCTGGAACGGACGGCGGATGCGGTAGAGCCGGCCGTCCTTCATAAACCTGGCTCCGGTCTGGTGGAACGAGAAGGATATGCCGGATTCGACGCATTGCCGGCGAATGTCCAGCACCCAGTCGTAGTCGCAGGGCCGGGCTTCGTTGCCCGACTCGCCGCCGGCGGAGACCTGCTCGCACCAGGGGCCGAGGTGCGTCGAGAGGTCGAGGCGCTCCAGCAGGGGCGCACAGATCACGAGTTTGTGCCGCACGGGAGCCTCCCGGAAGATCGGCAGCCGGTAGTCGGCCATTGCCTGGTTTTCGACCGTGCAGCCGATGGCCACGTTCGGGTAGCCGTCGCCCCAGTCGGGCGGCAGGACGGCCGCAAGACGGTCGATGCGTTTGGTGATGAAGAAGAACGACAGGTCGGGGCGCAGGCGGATCATCTCCCAGGCCTGCGTGCGCCAGGCATCGGCCTCTTCGAGCAGGAAGTCGGAGGTGAAGCAGGTGTAGAGAGTCTCGCCGGCCGGGATTTTGAACCGTCCGTCGCGGCTGCGGCGCACGGGCAGGTCGAAAGAGGCCGTGAGGCGGATGTCGCCGCCATAGCGGTCATGGTTCGCGTCCTGCCGGTAGACGTAGCAGTGACGGCACCCTTCGCTCAGTTTCCGGCAGCCGTGCCAGGGGTTCCATGAGACGGGCATAGGCTCAGAGTTCCATTGCGAGGCGCACCATGTGGCGGCATTCGACACCGTCCTCGAAGATGCACGAAGGGTAGTATTTGCGGAAATAGTCGCGGTCGATGCCGCAGCGGACGAATCCGCACCGCTCGTAGAGGGCGATCTGCCCGATGCCCGCGTCGCCGGTTCCGATCTCCAGCCGCCGGAATCCCGCCTCGCGGGCTGCGGCGACGGCATGCCTGAGCAGCTGCGTGCCGATTCCCCGTCGCTGGAACGGGGGAGCGACGGCGATGTTCACCACTTCGGCCGTGAAGGGCCGCGTGTGGATCAGGATGTATTCCCCGACGATTTGTCCGTCAAGTCTGGCGACATGGCAGGTTCCTCGGTGGATGTAATCGTCGACGGAGGCTTCGCCTTCGTCGGCCAGGAGGAGCAGATCCCGGGGCGGGGTGTCGGTCGGGGTGATTTCCAGGTTCATCGTTAAAAAAGGGATAAGGCGCCCTCGAAGGCTGCCAGGATGACGATATAACGCAGCAGCTTGCCCGCGAACATGGCGCCGAACGTGAGGGGACGGTTGCTGCGCATGAGTCCCAGCACGACGGCGATGGCTTCGCCGATGGCGGGCAGGAAAGCGAAGAACCCCATCAGCGCGCCGCGCCCGGCCAGAAACTTGCGTGCCCGGGCGAGCTGCTTCCCGCTGACGCCCAGTTTTTCGATCCATCGGGTCTTCCCCAGGCTGCCGATCCAGTAACAGGTCATGCCGCCCAGCGTGTTGCCCGCCGAGGCCGCGAGCACGCACCACACGGGATCGAGACCCATGCCGGCGAGCACGATCATCACCGCTTCGGAACTGAAGGGCAGGATGCTCCCGGCCACGAACGCCGAGAGAAAAAGTCCCCAATAACCCCAGTCGGTGAAGAACTGTGTAAGCGTTTCGGTAAATGTCTCCATGCGGAATGTCCGGTTTTGTGCAAGAGTAGTCTGCCTGCGGGACAAAGATAGTTTTTTTTGCCCGGGATGCCTTGTTTGTTCCTGCGAAAAAGAGCAATTTTGTTTACCGAAAATCCCCGTCGGGGGTGTGAACTTTTTCAAAAACTACTGCGATCTATGCCTAAAATCAAACTCCTTGCCGGCCTTTGCCTGTTGTTGGCCGGCTGTACGTCCTCCCGGCCCCGGCTGACGGACTATGTGAATCCGATGCTCGGCACCGCGACCCTGTGGGACAGCGTCGACCTGGGTTTCCGACCTACCAAGCGCACCTGGGGCGCCGAAGTTTTCCCGGGCGCTTCGCTGCCCAATGCGATGGTGCAGGTAAGTCCCGTGACCAAATTCCGCAGCGGCGCGGGCTACCAGTACGAGGACACGGTCATCTACGGATTCGCCCATACGAACAAGGGCCACTGGAACCTGTGCCACGTGCCCCTGCTGCCCGTCACGGGCGAAGTGACGGCCGACGACTACTGCTCGCCGTACAGCCACGCGCGCGAATCGGCGCGGCCGGGTTACTACCGCGTTTTCCTCGACCGCTACGGCATCGATGCCGAGGTTACGTCGACGCTGCGCTGCGCCTACCATCGATATACTTATCCCGAGGGGGCGCCGGAGAGCCTGCTGGCCGATCTTTCGCGGTCGAACGAACACGTGCGCGACTGGACGATACGGGCCGAAGGCACCGAGGGGTTCTCGGGGTACCAGCGCACGGGTGAGCGGATGTGTTTCTACGCCCGGTCGAACCATCCGGTGCTGGGTGTCGATTCGCTGCGCGGCGGCGACCGCACGGCGATGCTCGTACGCTTCGGCGAGGGGGAAGGCCCCCTGGAGCTGCAGATCGGATTCTCGTTCGTGAGCATGGAGAACGCCCGCGAGAATCTCGATGCGGAGATGGCCGGAAAGGATTTCGCGCAGGTTTGCGCCGAGGCGGACGCGACATGGGAGCAACTGCTCTCGAAAATCCGGGTCGAAGGCGGCACGGAGCGCGAGAAGGGGCTGTTCTATTCCTGCCTCTACCGCTCGTTCCTGTGGCCCGTGCTGCGCAGCGACGTGAACGGCGAGTTCACCGACGACACGGGGGCGGTGGTCAACAAGGGTTTCCGCTACTATACCGATCCCTCGTTCTGGGACGACTATCGCAATAAACTGGTGCTCTTGGGGATGCTGTCGCCCGACGTGACGGCGGACGTCATCAGTTCCATCACCGACCGGGGTGAGAAGCGGGGTTTCATGCCGACGTTCTTCCACGGCGACCACGCTTCGGTGTTCGTGGCGGGTTCCTACCTGCGCGGCATCCGGAATTACGACGTGCGCAAGGCCTACGACCTGCTGGTGCGCAACGCCACGGTCGATGCGCCGGGGGGCCGTCGCTGGCTCACGGAATATATCGACAAAGGCTACATCGCCGAGCAGGATTTGGAGCATCCGGTGACGCAGACCGTGGCGAAGGCCGCCGTGACCAAGACGCTCGAATACGCCTACGACGATTATGCCACGGCGCTGCTGGCCCGCGAATTGGGCGACACGGCGACTTATGCCGATCTGATGCCCCGCACGCGCAACTACCGCAACCTGTTCGACCCCTCGACCGGACTGATGCGCGGCCGGCTGGACGACGGGTCGTGGCTCACGCCGTTCGACACGGAATATCCCTACTACGAGTATATGTACCGCGAGGCGAATGCCTGGCAGGGGTCCGTCTTCGCACCCCACGACCCCGAGGGTTTTGTCGGGCTGTACGAGAGTCCAGAGCGGTTCGGTGCGCTGCTCGACACGCTGTTTACGCGACCCTGGAAGGGGTACGAGGTCGACAACCTCTCGTGCTTCATCGGCCAGTACTGCCACGGCAACCAGCCCGACCACAGTACGCCGTATTACTACTACTTCATCGGCCGTCAGCCCGACGCGCAGAAGGTATTGAACCATTGTCTCGACCGCTTCTACGGCATGGGCCCCGAAGGGCTGGCGCTGGCGGGCATGGATGACGCGGGCGAGATGTCGGCGTGGTATGTCTTCAACGCGATGGGGTTGTACACCTTCTCGCCGGCCGATCCGGAGTATATCGTGACGGTGCCGCTGTTCGACCGGGTCGACGTGTCGCTGGGCGACGGAGCGCAGTGGACGATCCGCCGCGAGGGTTGCGGGCCGCGCATTGCGGGCATCACCTGCGGCGGGCAGCCTGTGGAGGGGTGGTTCGTGCGTCACGATGCGCTCGGCAAAGGCGAGCTGGTCGTTGCGGCTGCCGAAGAGTAACGCAAATTGGTTTTGTTCGCGGAAGGCCGGGATGTGCTGTCGTACATCCCGGCCTTCCTGTCCGGTGATGTTCGGACGCATCCCCGTTTCCTCCGGTTTTGCCGGAATAGATGCTTCCGGCCTCAGCCGATCACCGTGGCGACCAGCGTGCGCCCCGAAGCCCGGTTGCGGAACTCGCAGAGGTAGATGCCCTGCCAGGTGCCCAGCGCCAAGCGGCCCCGGCTGATGGGGATCGTCAGTTCGACGCCCGCGAGGGTGGATTTGGCGTGTGCCGGCATGTCGTCGTCGCCCTCATACGTGTGGATGTAGTACGATTCGCGTTCGCGCACCAGACGGTCGAAAATCGCTGCGAGGTCGGTGCGTACGTCGGGATCGGCATTTTCGTTGATCGTAAGTCCGGCGGAGGTGTGTTTGATAAAGAGATGCAGCAGTCCGGTCTCGGGCAGGGGCGGAAGCCGTGTGGCGACTTCGTCGGTAATCAGGTGGAATCCCCGGCTGCGGGGTCGGAGGGTGAATTCGGTCTGGCGGATCATGCGTGTGAAGTTTTTGGTTACAAAGATAGAAATTTCCGGACTTCTTGTCATGCGCATGGTGTCGTGTGCCGCTCGGGACTGGAAAAATCCGGCACTTGTTTTGTTCAAAAGCCATTAAAACAAGTGTTTTCGATGTGCGAGGACACACCGCCGCTCGGAAATCCGGATGACCGGGCGAGACAGCGACTGTCGGCATGACGCAGGGACGGTTAACGAACGGAGTTTGGAGCGTGCCGCCTGGAAATCCGGTATTTACCGGATGTAGAAAACAACAAAAAATTCGAAGAGAAAGATGATGGCTTCAATCCTGCGATTCTTATTCCCGATCAAGCCCGAAGGAGCGTTCGAAGCCCGGCTGCTGTTGGCGGCCCGTATTGTTTTCGGCATCCTGCTGATGTCGCACGGACTGGCCAAATGGAGCCATTTCGGGGAGTTGTCGACGACCTTTCCCGATCCGTTGGGCGTAGGCCATCGCACCTCGCTTGTCCTGGCAATTTTTGCCGAGGTTTTCTGTTCGGCGGGGTTCGTCATCGGGCTGTTCTACCGCTTGGCGCTGTTGCCGATGATTTTCACGATGTGCGTGGCGTTTTTCGCCGTGCATGGCGGCGCCGCCTTTGCCGAGCGGGAGCTGGCGTTCGTCTATCTGGTGTTGTTCGTGCTGATGTATGTGGCCGGACCGGGCAAATACTCCCTCGATCGGCTCTTTGCCGAAGGAGTACGGACAAAAGGGAGGCACCGGATTCGGTAGCGAATCGAAGAATCTGTTTTTGAATGGGATACGGCTGTGATGCCTGAAAAATCAGAGTCGGACAAGATTTCGATTACGTGGAAAAGGGTTGGAGAAACAGGAAGCCGGAATAAATCTTATTGCAGAAACGAAAGTCCGGAAGACGTGCCAATGCAAATGCCGACCGAAATGAAGAAGGGGACAGGTTTTACACGCCTGTCCCCTTTTCGTATGTGCTTGGTAACTTCATTATCTTTGAGGAATCACTTTCGGTAGTGCTGGTATCCGGATTCTGGCGGAATTTGAGAAGGCGTTAGAGATTCAATGGTCGGGCTATCTTGTCGCATTTTATGCGTTCGTAAATAACCTAATCTCCTTTTATGCTGCGATGCATCAAGTAACAAACATCGACAGGCGACATCCCGCCCGCGTAAACGCTAAACAGAAACAGTTCCCTGTCCATCATTTGCCTGTGTGTCAACCATGACGTATCCATTTCCTCTATCATGGTAACGGTTTTAGGAGAGATGGTTTTAGGTGTGACAGGCTGACTTTTGAATTTCGTTCGGACCGAATCGAAAACCATTATTCTCACGTTATAAACATCTTGCCGTTTGGCTGCAACGAAAGTAGCATGCAGGAGTTTTAGCTTGCTCTGACTCCAGATTCGCTGGTTTGCGAGCCGATTAATGATATAAGTGTCGGTCGCGGTTTCTTCCTCTTAAAACAGCTTCTCATCTGCTTCTATGAACTCTGATGTATTCATGTCAGACAGTTTAATTGTCGCTCTTTACATCAATATATCGCCCCCAACCAATAGGTATAATATCATGAGTCCGCATATAGTCTAAGCAATTTCTTACACGGCTCTCGGGGAAATCGGACTTATGGTCGCTCCATGCATAAAAGTCTGTGACTAATAAATCATCAGTAACCGGCTCTTGTTGGATCAACCTATTATTCCAAACGGCATAGAGTGTCGACATGATTTCTGCGCCACCTAAGTCCGTTTTAGCAAGTTTGTCCAGCAAAGCATCTGTTTTACCTTTTACAGTCGGATCGAGTTGATCATATGCCAGCTCAAGCTCTTGAATTCGGGGGGTAGGAGTAAAAAGCCTGCTCTTTAATTGTAACCTGACCGTTCATCAGAAGTGGTAATAACCAGTCACGAAGTTCTGCTAACTCTTTATTCTGACGCAAAAGTATTTCCTTTTGGTTATGTATAGCAGATGCTATTTTATTGAACTTCTCTACGGTATCTATATCAGGGACGTACCAATCAGTATGCTCAACGAACATATCAAATAATAGATTCTTCAAGCCGCTGGTCTTGCCTTCGTAATTGAAAAATATGCCATTATCATAAAAAGTCCGCCACAGATAATAGAAATAGTAGGAGTACCTTTTGTCTTTCAACGTAATTGCGTGACAGAAATTAGAGCAAATTAGCGGATTGTCAAAACGTTCTGAGGTTTTCTCTGTGATCAATGTGGCGCGGCCTGTAGATTGGGTTGGACTACCCCCAGATATTTCTATAACAATATCTCCAGCTTCTAAAACTTTATTTTTATTTTTTGCCAGAATGTATCGATTTGGTAACTCTGACTCTCCGTCTTCGCCATTTATATAGTTAATATCCGCACCTCTAATACATGCAACTTTATATGTGTAGTTACCAGAAGCTTCATCCTTTCCCCAGTCTCCTCCTTTGTTTTCAGCGATTAACGAGGCAAGTTTACCGATAGTCCAGTGCTCAGGAATATCAAAGCCCTTCTCAGAAATCATAGGCATTCCAGATGTTTTATATGGCGTATTATTGGCGCATGGGAAATCAAACTGGATGAACCAGTAACTATAAAGCCTTTTTATGATTTTCTCCAGTTCAGCATTTATACATATGTTGAGGTTGATTTTATCATCTAATGAGGAAAGAGCAAAGGTAATTCGTTGTTGAAGTTCTATCGATTTTGGGAAAACAATACTCAAACTTCTTAAGTTGTCATTATATATTCGTGTTATTGTGCTCCCATTAGTGGATAACCAAGGTTTAGTTTGGAAAAAATAATAAAGAAATTGGTTGGTTATTATTGTTTCATCATTATCTATCCAAACAATATTTGAGTCCTGAAAATATGAAGGTTCTCCATTGAATATCACTGTTTTCCCAATTGTTCCTGCTGCTGATATTAATATATCTCCTTTTTTTGGATAAGGATATTGTGATTGATATTTTTCAAACAACAATTTGGAAATATAGGTATCTGGTGTTCCTCCAAACGTTGAAATTTTATAAAATGGAATTTCGTCTTGAACGGACGTTTGTCCCTTAAGAACTCGTTTACACATCTTGACATCACCTATTTCCCCAAGATTAATTTTTCTAATTTCGCCCCATTTAGTCATATCTCAGCCCCTCCAATTGTTTTTTAAGTTCTTTCTCCAATTGGTATGAATCAGCGAAAAGAGAATCAATAGTTTTAATGTGCATTTTCATTTTTCCGGCAAACTCATCGGCCTTAATATCCGTGTATTTAATCTTCACATCGAAATATTGTCCAGCGCTGAAGGAGTGGTTCATTTTTTCAATATCATCATAAGTGACCACTACAGAAAAATTATCTTTGCTTGTTGTTTCGTGGAAAGATGTGACAATCAGCTTAATATCTTCATCGCTAAGCTTTGTCTTTTGATTGCCATCATCTTTAACCCTTACTCCCAACTTAGATGCATCTATAAGTATGGTCTTGTTGCCCGCATTTTGCCGGTCAAGAAAAATAATTGATACGTTTGTCCCAGTAGTTGCGAATATGTTGCTTGGCATTGATACCACACCCCGTAATATTTTCTTTTTGATTATCTCTTCCCTTATTTTCAGCTCTATTCCACCTGTTGCGGTAAGAAAACCAGTCGGAACTACAATAGCAGCTTTGCCTTTATTTGACAGCGAATACATTATATGCTGAATAAAACATAAATATATTGACATTCTATCCTTCTTCTTGGGAGGCACACTTGGAACTCCGGCAAAAAAGCGCGCATCTCCTTCAAGGCTATCCCTCGTGTCGCTGAAGTCGAGCTTAAACGGCGGATTACTAACTATATAATCGAATTTTTTAAGATTGCCGCGAGAATCTTTATGGAATGGAGTCGTAAGTGTATCGCCTTGTATTACATTCGGAATAGAATGCACAAGATTGTTTAGGATCAGATTCAAGCGCAACATCTTACTTGACTTCTGGTTGAGGTCTTGACTGTATATAGTACACCGATCCTCGCCGATGGCATGAGCTATAGCCATGAGCAGCGTTCCAGACCCGGCAGATGGATCATAGCAAGTGACATTCTGGACGGTCTCTCCTTCTTTTACAAGAAGTTGCGCCATTATGGTCGCAACGGCGTGAGGTGTATAATACTCTGCGTACTTACCTCCGCCATCCTTATTGTAGTCCTTGATAAGGTATTCAAATATGGTCGAGAAAAAATCATATTTTTGTGCGAAAACAGGTTCAAAATTGAATTCTACTAGCCTTGATATAAGGGCACGTGCAAATGCATCCCGCTGATCGACATCGGTAACATATATCGTGATTGCCTCGAAAAGCCTGTCGGAGCTTCCCTTGCTTGTCTTGACGGAAAAAATATCCGCATTCTCATTACCTATCGCCACCATCGTTGCATCAAAGAAGGTCGAGAAGTCACCTTTTCCTTGTTGATTCCATACTTGGCTCACCAGATGCTCTTTTTTGAGTAAAGGAGTATGAGCCGGGAGGTATGTTAACAGGTCATTGTATTCCTCATCGGTGAATTTCTGTATTTCTGCATCCCATTTCTCCGCTTTGGATAGACGGTCGCTATATTTCTTTTTACTGACCCGCTTTACCTCGTATCCAAATTTGTCGTTAAGAAACTTGTATAGAAATATTTGCGTAATTATTTTGTATTCATTCCCATCATTCCCCAGGCCATATGATGCACATGTGGCTTTAAGGTTGTCTATGAGTTCTTTAGTCTGTTGCTCTATTTGTGCATGTGTCATATTGTTACGCTCCTACTGGGCTATGGAATTGCTTTAAATATTGATCTGAAATTTGTGTTGATATGTAGCGTTTGTCATCAAGTTCTGCATTGATATTGAGCTGATTTAATCCGGTACTCACAAGAGTCGAAACAGTTCTATGGAAATATGGGTCGTTATCTAAAAGGTGGTTATTGAGAAGTATTTTGCTGTCAATCTCCTTCTTTATGGACATCAGGACTTCGCAGATTTCGGTTTCTCGTTTAGAAATCAACCCCCTTTCTACAACTCGTTTATGAATCCGGGCAAACTTCTCGTCGTTCTCATACATACGTTTTAGCTGGCTGTTCTTCCTGTTGATCTCACGAATTTTAGCCATAACATTATCCATGTACCCGATACGTTCACGAGCTTCTGCAACTGAACTAGGTTCAACTCCCTTATCTTTAAAATAATCCCTGAATGCCTGGGCAAGATTGGTGTAGTTCTCGTCTTCCTGATCAAAGTTCTTTGAAAATTCATTTACGGTCCGCTGCCATTGTTCTTTATAATCATCACCGACCATTCGCAACTCCTCCTCACTGAGTTTGCGGAAAGAGAAAGTGATAGTGGCCATCGCTTCGTTTATCAACCCGTTGACAGCATCCTGACGCTCAAAGTTGCTTTTCAGGTTAACCATATCAAGACGGCGTGATACTTCTCCGTACAGTTCATTGACCTTTTCGATGCCTATTTTTTCAAACGCCTCTTTCAACTCCTCATCGCCGAAAGTCCTGACAACATTTGACAGACTTTTCGCCTGATCCAATGCTTTCTTAATCTGAAGCAGTTTCTCGCGATCATCGATCTGACTCATTTGCCGTGCAAATTCTTCGGCATTATTACAGTCATAGCCAAAAAGGAATTCTTTGATCTCCTTCATCTGCTCGATCACAGCCTCGTTGCTCTCGAATAGATTAGAGTATGTAGTCATATTCTCCTCACCAATCTCCCGCCGAAGCTCTTTGAGATAAGCTTCATTAGTCCTGTCAAATTCCTCCTTTATGTCGGCAAAATCTACCACATAGCCATACTTGAAATTGTTATATGGTCTATTAACCCTCGTAAGTGCCTGAAGTAGATTATGTTCTTTCAGGACTCTGCCTAGATATAGCTTTTTAAGACGAGGAGCATCAAAACCTGTCAGGAGCATGTTATTGACAATCAATAGGTCGAGAGATCCTTTTTTCCTATAGTCATCAATATAACCCCGTCGTATCTCCTTGTCATCCTCATCATGAAGTATAAGCGCGGATTTCAAACCATGCTCATGTTGTTTCTTATTGAAGATGTCGAACATCGTTCGAGCCTGTTCGTTGGAGTCGCATACTATCATACCTGCTATGGTATGATCTCCGTGATATATTCTGCTTTTTTTTAGGTCTTGTATGATATAATCCAGCAGGGCATCGACGTACCGCGAATCAGCCATTATCTTAGCCGTTTTGATGTCGCTTCTGCGAATTTGCACTTCCTCAAGGACCTTCTCCAGTTCCATCCGATAAGTTGACTCTATATCCTCACGCATGAGCTTAAGAGTATAGCCATCCGATATTGATTGGTTGTAATAGTACGTGTCTATATAGTCACCAAAGACCTGGCAAGAATTTCGTTCTTCTCCGATAAGAGGAGTTCCAGTCAGTGCGATTTTAATTGCATTTTGGTCACTCTCAAAAAGGTTTGCAAGAAAGCACCCATCTGGTTTGTAGCCTCGATGGGCTTCATCAAGAAAATAGACCCGCTGAAGATTTATGGCGTATTCATCTATTTTTACTTTACGCTTATCCTCTTTGAACTTCTGAATGTTGACCACCGTTATCTCTCGGTTGCCCTGCTGGTTAAATATTGAAGCCTGAGACCTGAACTGATCCATAAGTTCGTCTCTGCTATTGACAATATTTACCGTGAGTCCCCGATCTTCAAATTCACTTTTAGCTTGAGTCAGTAAATCGATTCTGTCCACAATGAAGTAGAACTTTGGAACGATGTTCTGCGAGGCGTAGTAATCGGTAAGATGCTGCACATTGTAATATGCCAGTGCAGTCTTACCACTACCTTGAGTATGCCATATAATGCCGGAACGCACACCTTCTGATAACCTATCTTTTATAGCGAAGGTTGCGAATATCTGCTGATAACGCATTATGTGTTTCTGGAGTTCCCGAATCTCTATGCCGTCAACTTCCTTCTTTGCGTCAACATATGCAATGGCATATTTTATAAGAAAGAGAAACCTCTCCCGGCTAAATAATGATGTAATGATACGATTGGTTGGAGTTGTTTTACTGCAATTCGTTCCATACTCTGGAGTATGCTTAATGACCGTAGCATTGTTATCCTGCAATATATAGTGCTCTGTTTCTTCATCTACCTCATTGTAAGGATAATCCCTGTAGAAATTAGAGCTCCCCATCTCATTACAGCCTGTTTTTTCTCTAAAACAGTTGAAAATGGCCTTCTCCTTGGCTGTAGTACAATAAAATGCACCTTGTATCGGGACGATAGAATCTGTGTCGTATTCCATATTATTGGAGAATACCAGTACTTGGGACAAGTTTAGGAAACGTCGGAATTTACGACGACGAAAGCGCTCGTTTATCCTGTTTCTCTCATTAAGAATGCCCTCCTTATTGTTGGGTTTTTTTACCTCAATAAATCCTAATGGGAGGCCATTTATCAGCAATGTTATGTCCGGTCTAAACTCTTCTTCTCCATTTTTGCATGTAAATTCCGTAACACATACAAAACTATTGCGTTCAGGGTTTTCAAAATCAATAAGTTTGACCCCTGAAGTTGATGTCAATAAACTATAAAACTCTCGTCCAAGATCATCATTATCAAGGATTATCTTAATTTTATCAAATAGTTGCTCTATTTCGATGCGACTTATGGTCGGATTAAACTCCGAAACCTTGGAGCTAAAAATATTCTTAATGATATTTGTGTCTGTATCGTAAGCAGATGTGGCCGTAAGATTTTTTTCAGATATATATTCATAGCCTAAGCTGCATAAATGCCTAAGGGCCGGTAATTTGACACGACTATCTTCATTAAATTTCGCAGACATACTTATTGCATTTAGATATAATCACACAAATATAATATTTTGTGACTGATTTAAAGCTAACTTTTATTTTATATAGTTCTTGGTTTTTTAATATATGTACATTTTTGAATCATAAAATGCTGGTTGGCACCTTTTAAATAAGGCATGTCAAAGATATCTCATAGAGATGTAAATTGGCATATCAAGCCTGTTTGCCCTTCTCCGTTCTGAAGCGCATACAGTAACCGCCGTCCTGCGCCGGGACAATATGTTTCCAATCGAGTTTTGATATGTCGCTGATCCGTAATCCGCCCAGGCAGGCAAATAGCGAAGCCGCCTTAAGAACCGGAATCTCGCACGGAGTATTTCCAACCGCCCCAATTCTTCGGCAGTCAGGAATACTTTCTTCACTTCTCGAGGAAGTCGTTGACGTCTCCCGGATCATCTTGTCCCGGTAGGCGATTTTCAACGGCCCCGGAAAGTTGAGTAGTACCCGGCAGCCGAATTGTGCTCCAGTTTCTTCTTGGGGAATTTGAGCTGGCTCGCGAAACTTTCGGCAGAGATCGACATTGACCTCGCCAAAAGTACACTTGCCCTTCGTGAACTTCTCGAAGTGGGCGTAAACCATTTTCCACTTCGGATCCTTTTTCATCAGGAAGCTACGGAAATAGGCAAGGAAATCGCCTTTCTGCTTGCGTTTTTTCGAGGAAGCCGAACTCTTCATTGATTACCGCTTGGATATGCATATTTCTTCCATCGTTAAAATTCAGTAATCGGTTGACGGGGTTTTTGCTCCCGTACCTGATAGAGTTTCGCATACTCAAAGAGTACATCGATATCACGTTTGCGTATAAATGTTTTGCCTCTAATCGTCAGACACTTTATTTCATGTGCAGCCAAATAGCGATAAACTGTAGCCCGGTGAATGCCCAGTTCTGCAGCAGTTTCGCTAACCGACAAATATTCCCTGTCATTAGTAAAAGGGGTATCGGAAAAATTAAGTTGATTTAATACCTCCTGATTTGACTTATTTATTTTATCCTCCCGCATTCGCTGCTTATAAGCATTCTTGCTACACCGGTCGGAACAATACTTGGTTACCGTCGTTCTAGCTGTGAACATTTTCCACAAAACTGACAGATCTTCTGGACTTCAATATTGCTGCTCATGCCCGTAAATGCTTATAGTGGAATTGTCGCGTGGTGTCGCAACCCGTTGCATGGTGTCGCAGGATGTCGCACGAACTCCATCAGGTAGGTAAGGCAAATTGAGGTAAATTACCCCGCGGGCCAAATGAGGGCGAAAACTGCGGTGAGGAACACGCGATACGGAAGAATAACGAAAAATCGCAAACGTCAAAAGGCGCTCAAAATGAGCGCCTAACGTTTCCTCTGGAATTGATTGTGATTTTTGTTCAGTATTGGCTACTTACCGATGCTGAAAATTTACTGTTTTCAGTTTGCTGTGTCTATTCTTACTGTTTTTTAATTGTATTGAAAATAAGTGTTTTATGATTATATAAGAGACCTGTTTTCTATTGTGGTAAATATAAATAAATCTTTGAGAACGAAATGTTAGTGCAAGGTTTTTATAGGCGTTCCTGGAAAGATGAAGTCTGGTTTCTTGTATCCTCTGTTGCAACTTGAGTTTTGTACTGTAATTTGCAAGTCGTGAATGTTGTTAACTGGTGATACTCCAAAGATTTGCCTGCACGACTTTTTCTACGATTGAGTATTTGATTGGAAAATGCTATAAGTTCTGTCTGTATTTTTAGATCCAGCTTTTATATCTGTAGTGTATAGTTTGACCTTGAATGCTTTAAATAACTAATATCCAGTATTGATACATGATAATATATGTTTATCCGGATTTTGGCATATCATAATATCCGTTATTGGTGTGTTTTGATAAAGCAATCCCAAGCATAGTTCGCCATATCTACTGTTGTTGGAAATTGGTTGTAAGAGTTGAGAATATTCTGAAATATCTCCAGCAGGGCATCTTCCGGGTTAATGATATAGTTTTTTGATTAACGCATTTGTTTCGACCGGACTCATGCCAAATGCATTGAGAAAAGCCTCAATATCTTCATCTGATGACAGGACATATCCTTCATGTTAATCCTCGCAATATGGCGCAGGATCAAAAGATCTCCGACATTCTGTCTGTAAGGAACGGAAAGTTTCGTCCGAATCGGGTTATATCTGTATTCATTTTTACTTCCATAGTAAGAAAGCGACTTTGAGACACAAAGTCATTTTGCCATTTTATATTTATGCTTCGCTCTTTTCTTTCCTTGCGGTTGCCGGGACGTTCGAAGAATAAACGCTCCGGCAGCATTGGCTGATATGAACTTGCAAAATGTTGCTGTTTAGCTTACTACAGATACAGTGGCATCTCTTACAATATTATCTTCTCTCATCTCTGAGCATCGTTTTTACCAGATTTTGTGCAACTGCTGAGATAAGGGGTACAATCACAGAGTTTCCACATTGATGGTAAGCTTGGACATCGGATACCGCATTGATGATATATTTGTCTTCATAGCCCATTAAACGGGCGCATTCCCGGGTTGTGAGACGACGGGGATTGTTTCCATCGCCTTGAGGTATAAGTATTTCAGAGCCATCTTTAAAATATCTTGCGCTTAGTGTCCTGGTGATTCCCTCCAGATCGACCAGTCCAAATCCGAATCCGTTGCCATTAGCCTGATGTTTTAATGCATAATTCTGGAGATATGTCCATAATTTATCCGTTAATGTGTATTTGGGATCAACATTTTTTTCCAGAATATCATTGATTTTTAATGGGACATTATTTACGTCCGGAAATGTGAAATTCTCGTTTTTATGAAACAGGCTGTTTCTGAAACCAATAATCATGATACGTTCACGATGCTGTGGAACGAAATATTTTCCATCCATAACTTTGACATGGATGTTGTAATCTAGCTCTCTTAATGTGTTGGAAATAACTCTGAATGTATTCCCATTGTCATGTGATTGCAAATTTTTGACGTTTTCCAGAAAAATGGCTTTGGGTTGTTTCCTCCGAATTATTTCAGCAACGTCAAAAAAGAGCGTTCCCTGTGTTTCGTCTAAGAAACCATGGGCACGTCCCAGACTGTTTTTCTTGGATATTCCTGCAATGGAAAATGGCTGGCATGGAAATCCGGCACATAATATATCAAAATTGTCTGGGATATAATTTTTGTTTTTTTCATTGGTTATGTCGCCAAAAGGCATTTCCCCGAAATTTGCAAGATATGTTTTTTGTGCATATTTATTCCATTCAGATGAATAAACACATCTGCCTCCGAGATTTTGCATGGCAATGCGAAACCCACCCATCCCTGCAAAAAGATCTATAAAAGTGAATTTCTTCCGTTTGGGTGCAGGATAAGGTGTGTTTAATATATCTGATAATAATCTGTATTTCTCAATATCTTTCAGGACTATTGATTCCGGATTACTCAAATCCGGATATTTCTTCTTGAGCAGAAGTTGCAAATATTTGCGGCAATCCTTGCTGTAATATTTTGCAACAGGACCTTGATTATGTATCCAGTGTGTCATTACAGCCAGCATTTCTTCCGGCGTGGGACTATCCTGACTTTTTACTTTTAATATTTCAGAGGCTTCTAGCTGATAATGAGTATCTGCCTTTATTTTCTTTGTCATCGTAATATAATATCTCAGGATACAAATATAGTCATAATGCTTGGTTAGATTATTGTTCTGAAAGGATTTCTTTTTTTATCTCTTCAAGAGTGGTGCTGATTGCATCCTGTTTTAGCTGGCACTCCCAGATTGTAATTACGTGCCAGTCGGACTGTTTGAGTATGTTTAAATTTTTTAGATCTCGCTGCTTGTTCTGGTTGATTTTGTTAATCCACCATTCTGTTCGTGTTTGCGGAATGACAAAATACCTACAACCATCGTGTCCATGCCAAAAACAGCCATTTATAAAAATGACTGTTTTATATTTAGTCAGAACAACATCCGGTGTCCCCGGAAGTCGTTTTACATTTATTCTGTAACGAAACCCTTGGGAAAACAGATATTTCCTGACTATAAGCTCTGGTTTAGTATTCCGACTCCTGACTTGGCTCATATTGTAGCTGCGAGTTTCCGGTGTATGCACGTCAGCCATGTTCTCTCTTTTAATTTCTCTATTGTGAATCAATAAATTTTGGTATATCCCAATCGGCTGCAATAACTACTGTATTTAACTTGCATTTCAGATAATAATTCTTTATTCAGCATTTTTATATTCTGGAAGGTCCCGGGAAATATAGACTCGGGGACAGAAAAACTATACCTGAGGTCGAATACTAAAGTCACATCCGGCTCATCCTTATCAAGATAAAGATGATCTAAAATTACGAGGCAGTCCGGTGCCGGTCCATTTGTTTTGCAATCTTGTTTTTTATTTTTTTCGGGTTTTTTTATCAGAAGGCCGCTTAGTAATTTAAGGTTTTTACCATATTTGTTCTGAGCAAAGTCACAAGGTCTGGTAATATTGAGAACAATATCGTCAATTACTGCCTGTTTTGAATTCAACTGTTCCGACAGGCTTTTTATGACACTTGGGTCATCTTTTATAGAATAGTATTTTTGTAAATCAGCATTGTTATTTATTGCGATAATGCCGGGGGCAATTTTATCGTTCAGATCATTTTTTAACGTAAAATGAAACCAACTGTTCAGTTGATTGTCTATTTGTGTGGATCTACCGTCTGATACCTTATATAGGTTGGTTTCGTTTTTTTTTGATATTTCTACCTCTGAATCATATTGAGGTGCATTAGAAATTAGGACGTTGTTTAAAGCTTCAAATAAAGTTGACCGTTTCCGTTGGGAATCCTCTGCCTGTGATATAATCTCTCCTCCGTGACAAGTAATGATCTTCTGTAATTTATTTGTAAATTCTGTTACTTCATGTGAAATCAATCCCCCTAACACTACATTACATGCTCTTTTAATGGTGTTTTTCCAAATCAGAATCTCCTCTATTTCAGGCGTTTCTTCGATTCTGGCAGTTATAGAGTTGAATAGCTTATCATAATCATATTTTTCTGGTTTGTCAATAGCGTAGGAGCCTTTATTCTCAATAAGTGTTTGGAACGGATGAAGATTAAGTTCGTCTAGCTTGTTGGTAACAAGTTCTGCCTGCGCAGAATCCTTTGTCCATAGAATTAAAATATAAAATGCTCCGGGATGGATAATTGATCTTACCCAACTTGTTGATAACTCTGGGTCGAATCCACTATCAAGAGGCCCATCAGAATAGTACAAGTCAAGAAATAATAACATTACATCTGACATCTGTTTATCCGGATAGTTATCTCCATTATTGAGATCAGCATTAAAATACTTACATCCGATGCCTTGGGAGCGATAATGGTCTATCAGTCCTTTGATCTCATCAATTTTATCATCTACAATTACAACGTTGGGTTCGAGGTATTTCATAGTCGTAGTTATATTTTATTGAAAACTAGTTTAACAATTGCCCCATTATATTCTTCCGGGACTCCATAATCGGATGCTTCTGCATTGTCAATGATATCGAACTTTCCGTATTGCATCATAATTGTGTCTATCAAATATAGTCCTATCCCGATGCCGTTTGCTTTTCTTGAAAAGAATGGAGTTACGACTTCTGATATGCTATCTTTGAATCCAGGCCCATTGTCTGCTACAATAATGGTTGGTGTATCATTATATTTAAAGCTTTTTATAAATATTGAACGCTGAGGCCTGTTGACAGTATCCAGCCAATAAATGCTATTGTCCAATAGGTTCATCAACATAGTGATAAGAAATCTTTTCTCAACTTTGAGGTTCCCGATTGTTTTGTCCAAGTTCGTATTTATTTTTATATTGCGATCCCGAACTTTAAATAGATAATTATTTATGGCTCGCTCGATTGCTGCATTAATATCAGTTTCCTCACTCCCCCCTTTCCTTAAGACGGAGATAATACCATCTGTGTAGAATTTTAATTCTACAACTTCGCTCCTTATTTTATCTTTATCAATATCTTCTTGTCTGACTGTCGTTTCCATCCGAGGGACTAATTTTTCAATTTCATGCAGTGCCACTGATGCCGTCATTCCCACTCCGGCAGGGATTAACAGGATTTTAGTATCCTCTTCATATTTTTCTTCAAGCTTTTCCGCCTCAGTGATTAATTTTTGTTTATGTTCTTCATTCTTTATTTCAGCATCTTGAATAAGATTTTTAAATGTCTGGAACCTAGCATCAAAGGTTTGTTCGGATACTTTTCGATTGAATTTTAACCATCTTATACGATCTACTTGCCTGATCGTTTTAAATTCGTTGAGCAGATATTTTACAATTATGTAAAATATCTCATAGGCTTTATTGTGGACGAATCCTTCCCGATTTGTTTTTTCTATCAAGGAGATGGATTGTTCCGGATTCAGATACAGATACCCTATATTCTGGTTATTTGAAAACCATTCTTTGTTTTGGATACGCTCCAAGTCTATTCCGAGCCAGTCGTTTCCTTTTTCACCATAGTCGAAAACGCGAAGGTCTCCTTTATATACTTTTATGCCAGAGTGCTCTCTTAATAGTGTTTTGGTGTAACGATTATCACTAGAGTAATCTCTTAATGAAGCAGCATCAAGATCATATGAGTAAAATTCGAATTTTAAGTCTCCGAAGGGGGTTTTATTCAGATTTGCATCAAATTCATTAAGAAGAGAATCGATCTCAATTCGGTCAAATCCTTGTTTTTCATAAGCTGATCTGAGGAAAGGCCTCAGGCTGCCTTTGATATTTTTATTATACTCGTGATTATTATTGATTTCTCTGCTTCCGATTTCCTGATTATTTTTTAGTAAGAATTGATAACTAAAGAATAGATTGAAATTTTCGTCAACAATAGCAGTAAACTTATAAGGAGCCTCGAGAAGAAATTCATCAATAGATGGAGAGCCTGCCAGCCATTCATTATTGAAAATCAGATTAATGTTAAAACTGTCTTTTTCTAATTTAGGAGACAGCATGGAAAGGGTATGATTCTTCAGTTCTCTCGCCATACCTCTGGTCCAGATTTCTTTTAATCCACTTAAATGGATAGATGTGCCGCTGGTATCTTTGAATAGGAATGTTGAAGGGGACGTTTTAATTTGCCATGATATCGGAATCTCGGATAAATGTTTTGACTGATTGAATTCCTTCCAATCTATAAATAATTGTATTTCATAATCAGCGAGCTTTGAATACTCAATTTTGCCGTCATTATTGCGAGTAATGAGCAAAGGACGGGTGATAAGGAGTATTTCAGAGCCTAATTTGTGAACAGCAAATCGGCCAATACCTTTTTCTCCCATTGGGGTTCGTCCGTATATCGGTGATTTTATGATTTTTCTCAAACCTGTATTCGGATCGATGGGTTTTCTGTAATCACTTCCCGGTTCCAACCATATATTTTCAATTATATTTGAGGTCATGCCTGTTCCGTCGTCTGTGATGACAATGGAGGCTTCTTCTGTATCTTCAATATCACTGAAATATACATTAACATTTTTTGCATCAGCATCATAGCTGTTTTTGATGAGTTCATAAATTGCCATTACCGGACTTTTGATTAACTCATCTCCCAGAAGACTGAGAATATGTGCTTTGGGGTTAAAAAATTTCTTTTTTACAACACTCCCTTCATTGATTTCCGAATTTATTGTTTGTCGTAAATATCTTTTCTCTCCGGATGAAATTTCCTCTTCACTATCGATGGTATCCTCTTGTTTTTTATTGATTAAATCTTCTCCGGATATAGTTAAGTTTCCTTTTTCTGGTATTTTGAAAATCCCGGATTCTTTAAAGAAATTGGTTACATCATGTTTATTGATCACAAAACCTTCAAATGTTTCTTCGGGATTACGAATAAGAATGAGAAGATCGTTGATATTATTCTCCTTTAAATAAGGAAAATTCAAACCGAATCTGGTTAATCGATATTCGTTGCGGGTTCCGGTGCCGTAATAAATGACCCGGCTTTCTGTGTCAAAAGTGTCATTCCAACGAATTGTGACGTATTTGTCTTTATTTTGCCCTTTTATACCCGGAGAGTCAAAGAAAAGCCTCCATGTATTTTTAGCAAGATAAAATCCTGATTGATGAGCCCCTGTCGCTCCAACGTCATTTGCGGAGATGAATTTCAAGAAAATTATCTTGGCATTTTGTAGTTTAGTTATTATTTTATTTATATTATTCATATCAATGAGTTTTTATTTTGTATTGAGTAATATCAACCGATTCTGCTTCTGTATCGGTGGGCTGAGCCAGTAAATATTGACCATTTCTGTAATGTATAACGACATGCCAATACATATTTCCATCATCTCTGGTAGTCGTCCACATTTGTGGCGTAAAGGTTTTGAAAATTTCATATGGGATGGCGAATGTTTGATCGGAATCTCCACATCCAAAACAAACGTATGCTTCTTTATATCCATTCAAGAACACTTCCTGATAGGGATGAAATGCAAACCAGTATTTTTTATACAGACCTTGTTTGTGTATTTTCGAGATAGCACAAATTAAGGCAAGTTCACTGCTCTTATTTACATAAGATATTCGTGATTGGCGCAGTAACTCCTGCTTAAAGTGTTGCTCCAGTTTTTTGATACAGTCGTCATGAAAATTCACAGGAATAGTCTTGGGACGCTCTTGTTCTCTTTTGTCATGCTGGGTGGCAAAAGCAGTCTCATCTTCCTCAATATCTGTTAATTGAAGGTCTTGTGATGTTGTAAATATCAGTTCGATGAGTTTGTCAACACGGGTATATTCCCGTGGTTTAAGTAATTCATTGATTTGTTGGATTGTTTTTGTATCATTCAATGCTTCTTTGAGTTTCAGCAAATTCATCAAGGCATCGATGCTTATAAGTCGAATATCCCATGCATGCCTTGAACCTCTTATTTGAGCCTCAAGATCTCCTGTATCTTCTCTGCCGACAACTATAAGTACTGAAGATTGTCGTTTGTTTACTTTGCCGACCTCTATTAATTTTTGTCTGTATCCATCAATAATATCTAGGTTTATACGGTAAACATCCGTAGTCTTTACTTCCACAACAATACTGTGGCCATCTGCCGATTTCCAGATCCCATCAAATCCGATATCGTTCTTTTTGCCTCGATACAGACCATGCTCAGACTGAAAGCCCAGGCGTCTGCCAATTTGGTTGACAATATCCTGAAGAGCAAACCCATTGTCATCGAATTTATTGGTCAAACAATTTTCGGCATATGTACAGAGCAGAGATGTTTGGATTAAACCCAGAAGTTCTCTGAATTCGACTGAAGCTTGATTACCGTCTTTCAGGTGCCCTTCTCCTGCAAAAGGCAATATTTGGCTGAGATTTTTCTTTGTAAAGATCTCAGGACTTTTCTGCCATAAGGAAATTATGCTGTTCATCATTCTTATTGTTTAAGAGACCGTAATTCATTACGGGAATTTCCATACAGATTGTTTATCCACATTCCGAATAACCGGTCTGTTACCGAGTAAACTTTATTGATCTCTGTAATGATATCTTTCTCCAATAATTTATTGGTTGCGGATTGAACAGAACTGGCTGATGTCAGGCTGTGGCGTTTTATAAACTCTGCAGAGGTGATGCGCTCTGCCTCTCCATCCTTGGCGATTGCGTACAGCAATGCTTTCTGCTTCTCAGGGATGTTGGATAAAATCTCCCGGAAGATCGTGTCGTTGTAGGCAATAAGGTTATTGATTGCGGTGTGAAGCGTCTCAATGCTGCATTCATCTCCTTCCGGTGTATCAGCAAAGGCTTCATTGAAAGTTTTTTGGATGTAATAGGTGTGCCCTTTAAAGAGATTATACACTTTTTCGACATTTTCGCTGCTGATCTTTCTGTTGCGCGACTCGAAGTGTCCGACGATGAATGAAATATATAAGTCGGGAATGATTGCGTTCAGCTCCATGACATCTGCACTGTGGTAGAAAGGCCGGGCCGATGACATGAACATCTCCTGCATCATGTGGCGTTCGCTGCCGGCGAAGACGAAGTTGCAGTTGCGAATCTTTTGAATATGAGTTCGGAGCAAGGCTTCAATATTCTTCTCCGGATATTTTGCTATCTGTTGAAATTCATCGATGGCCACGATGCAAGGTTTATCTGCAGCGACCAACAGCTGGAAAATTTCTTCCAAAGTATATTCCGGTCGGTCGATGTCTCCCAGCTCGACGTTGAATGTCGGCAGTCCGGTGATCGGGTCAAATCCAAATTTCCCACTGATTGATTTGAGCGTTTGAACGAATAACTTTGCCATCTTCTTGCTGCGGGGCAGGAGGGTTTCGTAAATCGCGCGACCGAGCATGTAGGTAAATTCCCGCAGACTCGACGTATGCAGAATGTCGATGAAAAATGTGTAGTATTCTTTCTTAATCTCGGGTTTCTCGTAACAAAACTGAATCAGTCCCGTCTTACCCATACGGCGGGGCGAGATGATGACCATGTTGTTGCCATTGGTAAGCGACTTGATGAGCTTGGCCGACTCCTGCACCCGGTCACAGAAATAAGCTGGTTCAATCTTACCGGTAACTATAAATGGGTTAATTTCTTTTGCCATATTTAATTTTCTTTAGGGATAAAGATAGTTATTTTATGCGAATTATGCAAATAAAATAAGGGGAAATAAGGCGTGTATAGAAGGAAAACATTATTTGGGGCTTTCATAAACACGCGGCGGCATCTTCGATTCCGATCGGGAGGCGTTTGGATGGCAATGGCTGTCGCTGCTGCTCTAACAGCCTGCGAATGTCGTTAACTTCAGTAACCAGATAAGCCACCGCTTCGGGCAATTTTTCGAATGTGAGTACCGTCTGTTCCATAGAAAATCCTTTATAATCAAATAGAGGGCGGCTACAGAAATGTTTACAAAAATCATTTATTCGATTTTTGCATCGTTATACAATTGTGTTATAACGATGCAAAAATTCGTATAATAACAAATTACTTCAGTGAAATCTTATTGGCCGACTCGCGCTTCTTCTCATTGACCAGCTCTGCATAAATCTGCTTGGTCGAGACGTTTTTGTGCGTGACATTTTGCTCACGGTGAAGATGTCCGTACCCAATGCAATCTGGAGCGTGGCGAACGTGTGGCGGAAGCAATGGAAGGTGATGTTGCGCTCGATGCCCGCTGCGCGAATCCGCTTTTGCAACGGATGCTGCGTCATCGAACGTTCCAGCCCTTTAAATACTTTGTCTGTACTTGGTTGGCCGCAGTATTCCAACGCCTCGTCGCTGACGGGCAGCGTCGCCTCGGTTTCTGTCTTTTCGGTGCGGATGCGCATCCACCAACCTCTGTCAGAGGCTTGGGATATGTGCTTCCATTCGAGTTGGAGTATATCGCTGATACGAAGCCCTGTGAAGCAGGAGAAGATCGCCGCGTGTCGGAGAACCGGAATATTGCAGGGCGTATCGGCCAGCCGCTTCAGTTCGTCGGGGGTCAGAAACTCGCGCCGCGTATCCTCGTATTCGATCTTTTCGAGAAAATCGTTGACGTTTTCGTGGATTAGCTTGTCGCGTTAGGCGATCTTGAGCAGGGCACGGAAGGTCGAGAAGTATCCGGCGGCGGAGTTGCACTTCATCTTCTTTTTGGTGAACTTCAGTTGGTGGGTGGTCATCAGGTAGTCGCGGAAGCGGCGGCATAGGTCGACCGTGACCTCGCCGAACGAGCACTTGCCTCCACAGAACTTCTCGAAATGTTTGTAGACCATCAGCCACTTCGGGTCTTTCTTCAGGGCGATGCTTCGGAAGAAGTCGAGAAAGTCGGCTTTGAGTTTGTGCTTGTCCAAAAAGCCGAACTCCTCGTTGATGCACGACTGCACCCTCACCGATCGGATCGCTTCGGTTTTGTAGAGCATTTCACGGTTGTAGTCGCGCTGAATTTCGTTCTGTGGATTCTGGTAGATGTAAATCCCCAGATACTCCTTGTGAACGAGTTTCATGGTCGCTTTGCAGCGGATCGGCGGGTAGAAATCGAGGTAGAGCGATTCGCGTCCGTTGGTGATCGGCTTGTGCCGTAAGGTTACTTTTGTTCCCATCGTTTTTATGTATTAAATTGTGATTGGTTGTTCGAAAATGGCGTCCAGTTCCGGCTTTGATATTTTGATGTAGCGCCCATCTTTGATCTTCGGTACGTTGTTATACCGGATGTGATGATAGAGTGTGTCCCGCGTCAGGTTGTATTTTGCCATGGCTTCCTCGACGGTGTAGTACTCCGGTACGAGCTGCTTTTCGCGGACAAGCCGGTCGAAATGTTCCTTGGAGTAATAGCCTTTGTTACCGCGCCGGATTTTCGGGATCGGATTTTTATAGATTAGATTCGACACATAAACCGGTTCGAAGTTGTAAAGCGTCACGATGTCGTTCATGCTGTACCACTCTTTGATCTCGGGATCGGGACAGCGCATTTTGAGGTGCTGATCCGTATGTGATTTCGAGTAGTAGGTCTTGCCGCGGCTCTTTTTGCGAGGGATGCCGTACTCCGAAGTGAAGGAGTAGACCGCTGAGACGCTCATGTTGTATTTCTCCCGAATCTCTTCCACGGTGTACCATTCGGCGACCTGCGGATCGGGGAGCTTGCGGGCAAAATGGCGGTCGATATGCTTTTTGCTGTAAATGGTTTTTCCCTGGCTGAGTACCTTGGGAATTTGTTTTGCAATTGCCATATTATATACAGTGGATTCGGATACTTCGAATTTTTCCGTAATTTCCTGCATCGTATAAAATTCGGTGATCGGGGCTCTGTTTACAGGCATTACTTTGTATGGTTCTGTATTGTCGAACAAGGCATCGATATCCTTTTTGCGGATAAAGATTTTCCGGTTGAGCCGCACACACCGGAACTTTCCGGTCGCGCAATAGCGATGAACCGTTGCTCGGCTTATTCCCATCATATTCGCGACCTCCTGGCAGCCCATATACTCTTTTGACATTAGAATAGGTTGTACGGGAGCCGGAGAGGTGGCAAACTCCGGGAGATTTTGCCCAATATCTCGTCGTCGGTGATCTCTCTTGTAATGGCGCCGAGAACATGTGTGGGAGCAAAATCTTGTTACAGTGGTCTTTGCGATAAACCGTCGGCCGCAGAACTCGCAAATGCGCTCGATTCGTAGGTTACTGCTCATAATGGCTCCGATAAAGGTTCCCGATTGTGCTACTGTTCTGTCCTCTACGTCGCATCTCGTATCGGCTCGTCTCAATTTTCCAGAACCTCGGAGACGGAACCGGGCACCCCTGCAGACATTGGGGCTCGGGGGAGAAACGGGGGAGAAAAAAGTGCGCAAGATCGCATATGCAATCGCAGCGATGATAAAGTGCAAACGCTGTTAGGCGCTATGAATGAGCGCCTAAATAATCGTTAGTAAGTTTTGTTGATCGTTGTTTATCGGCTTCTATTTGCCGATGCAGAACTTCGAGAAGATGGTGCCGAGAATTTCGTCGTTGGTTATCTCGCCCGTGATGGTGCCCAGACGGTAGGTTACCTGCCGGATCTCTTCGCTCAGCAGGTCGGACGGAAGGTCGCTGTCAAGCGCCGCGAGCGCCTGCCGCAGGGATTCGCCGGCGGCCGTGAGGGCTTCGTAATGACGGCTGTTGGAAACTACCGCGTCGCCGTGGTAGAGCGCCGAGGTGTCGACGTGCGCCCGCAGGGCGTCGCGCAGGCGGCCGAGACCTTCGCCCCGTTTGGCCGAGAGGGCGAGGACTTTGTCCGGAAGCACGAGGCCGGGCGCCGTGTCGATTTTGTTCACGACCGTCAGCAAATGCTGTTCGGGGCGCAGGGTGAATTCGGGCGTAGGAATACGTGACGACGACGAGCCGGGAACCGGAGATGCCTGAGCAGCGTCGGGGAAGGTTGATGCTGCGGGCTTCGGCGCACGGGAACGGTTTTTCGCGTCGAGTGCTGCCGCATCGACCAGATAAATGACGATCTGTGCCCGGGCGATGCCGGTCATCGTGCGTTCGATTCCCATCTTTTCGAGCCGATCGTTCGTCGAGCGGATACCGGCCGTGTCGAGAAAACGGAACCGGACGCCGTCGATCAGCGTACACTCCTCGATCACGTCGCGCGTCGTGCCGGCGATGTCGGAGACCATTGCGCGGTCTTCGTTTAGCAGCCGGTTGAGCAAGGTCGACTTACCGGCGTTGGGTGCTCCGGCGATGGCTACGGCGACCCCTTCCTTAAGAGCGTTGCCCAGCGAAAAGGATTCGCGCAGCAGGTCGATCTCCTGCGCGATACGTTCCATCGTTTGTCGCAGTGCGGTACGGTCGGCGAATTCCACCTCTTCTTCCGCGAAATCCAGTTCGAGTTCCAGCAGCGACGCCAGTTGCAGCAGCCGGTCGCGCAGTGTCCCGAGCGCTTCGGAATAGCCGCCCCGCATCTGCGTGGAGGCCAGGGCATGTGCGGCACGGGACGACGAGGCGATCAGGTCGGCGACGGCTTCGGCCTGCGAAAGATCCATTTTACCGGCCAGGAAAGCCCGGGTCGTAAACTCACCGGGGGCGGCCATGCGCGCACCTGCCGCCTGAAGCAGCCGCAGCAGTTCGGATACGATGTACGAAGAGCCGTGACAGGAGATTTCGGCCGAGTTTTCGCCCGTGTAGGAGTGAGGCGCACGGAATACCGAGACCAGCACGTCGTCGAGCGTGCGATCGCCGTCGGCGATCCGGCCGTAATGCACCGTGTTGCCGCCAGCTTCGCTCAGAAGCGTTCGCCCCCGGAAAATACGGTCGCACACCGCGAGTGCGTCGTTCCCGCTGACCCGGACGACGGCGAGCGCACCTCCTGCGGCGGTCGCGGGCGCTGCGATGGTATCGTGTTCATGGATCATGTTCGTTCTTCTGCCTGACTTACCGTCCTTCGATGCGGAGCCGTTGTCCGATGCGGAGTTTGTGGGCGCTTTTTAGCTTGTTCCAACGCATCAGTTGTGCCGTGGTGACATGGTAGCGGCGGGCGATAGCGCCCAGCGTGTCGCCCTTCCTGACCGTATAGATGGTTCCCGTGCGTTCCTGGCGTTTCTTGTCCAGGTTTGCGGGGTTGAGGTACTCCTTCAGGTAGGCCGAATCTTTGGCGAAGATTTCGGGTTCGCGCGCAATGTATTGCGAGACGCTGCATTGCGGCAGGATCAGGGTGTAGTTTTTCGTCGTCGCGGGAATAATGTCCAGCTTGTACTGGGGGTTGAGCTGCCGCAGGGTTTCGAGCGGCACGTCGATCGTCGAGGCGACCTGTCCCAGGTGCAGCAGCCTGTTCACGCGGATGGTGTCCGTCGAGAGGGGAAGCGGCGTTTCTGTGGGCCGGATGCCGTGCTGCCGGTGGTAGGCATAGGCGTAGGTGGCCCCGATGAAGGCCGGAACGTAGCCGCGCGTCTCGCGGGGCAGATAGTCGTAGATGTCCCAGAAGGTCTTGCCTCCCGAGCGGGCGATCGCCTTGTTGACGTTGCCCGGGCCGCAGTTGTAGGCCGCGATGGCCAGCGTCCAGTCGCCGTAGATGGCGTAGAGGTCTTTCAGAAAGCGGCAGGCGGCGCGTGTCGAGAGCACGGGGTCGCGGCGTTCGTCGACGAGCGAGTTGATCTCCAGTCCATAACTTTTTCCGGTGGAGGGCATGAATTGCCAAAGCCCGGCAGCCCCCATCGGCGAGACGGCGACGGGCGAAAGAGCCGACTCGATGATCGGCAGTGCGCGCAGCTCGACGGGAAGTCCCTCGCGGATCAGCTCCTCTTCGATGAGCGGGAAATAATACTGTGACATGCCGAGGATGCGGCTGATCGTGCCGTAGCGGGAGTCGGTGTACCGATTGATATAGCCTTTGACGATCGCGTTGTAGGGAAGTTGTACCGGCGAGGCGAGCGCGCGCAGCCGCTGCGTGTAGACTGTGTCGGAAGCGCCTCCGGCAGAAGCGCTGTCGACGAGGATGTAATTTTTGAAAAATTCGGTGTAAGCGTCCTTCTTCTGCCGCTCGCGCCACAGGGCCAGCAGCGAATCGGTCTGTTCGGGCGTGAGGTCGCGGGCCAACTCCATGCGCGGCTGTGCTGTGGGAATTGCGACGGGCGCCGGTTGCCGGGCGCCGGCTTCGGGCTTTGCCGCCGGCTTTTTCGCAGGTGCGGGTTCGGCGACGGCTTCGGTTTTGGTCTTATCGCGTTTCTTGCGGGGTTTGCGGTCGAGGTCGTGGGCGTTTGCGGCCGTCACGGCCAGCAACAGGGCACAGGTCAGGAGTGTTCGCATGTCTAAAATTTGAGGCTGAGGTTGAAGCCGAATACCGGACGGTTGCTTCCCGCCGCCGGTACGTAAGTATAGTCGACCAGCGGTTCGAGATTCATCGACAGATCGTCGGAGATGTCGTAATCCTTGAGGTGGGCGTCCACATGGGCATCCACGATTTGCAACACGTAGAGGGCACCCGTGATGATGATGCAGAGGTCGCGGTTGCGGCGGTAGTTGTTCCGCAGGTTTTTGAGAAACGAGGCTTGGTAGCGTCCGTTGAACTCGTCGGTCGAATGGTCGGGGGGAGCCGGGTTCTTGTCGGGGTCGGCCTTGTGGGCCTGATCCGCCTTGTCCCACGCGGCGCGCAGGTTATAGGCTTTTTTGAATCGTTGGTAGCCCCGGTTGTTCCAGTCGATGCAGTAGATCATCGAGGCAAAACCGCCCACGACGAATGGCACCTTCCAGTAACTCTTGTTGTAAATTTGTCCCGCGCCCGGACAGATACAGGCCAGCGTGGTGGCCTTCTTCACGTCCGAGACTTCGTTGGTCGAGTAATTCACGGCGGCGTCGCCGATGAAGTAAATGTACGACGCGATGGTCACACCCAGATAAATCTGCCGCCGCGTGTTGCTGCGGATCATCTTGGTCTGCAGGGCGTCGAGTTTGGGCGTGCGGACGTTGCTGATGTCGGTGAGAGCCTCGTATTCCCGCTTGAGGGGGCGGAATTTGTTGTTTTCGTGGATGAAAAGCGCCAGCCCGGCACCCACCGTACCGTAGAGAACCGGCAATTTCCAGTATTGTTTGTTGTAAACCTGACCGTAACCGGGCAGCACCGTCGAGATCCAGCACACTTTCGAGAGCGACATCGAGTCGCTCATGAACCATCCTTTTTTCTTATAACCTTTGGCAGCACCCGGCAGCAGGCGGCCAAGCGAGTCGATGTCCGTGCGCAGGGCGGCGGTGGCCACCGAGTCGGCGGTGAAGTCGGCCACGAAGATCGAATCGAGGTCGGAGAGCATCTGTGCCCCGGCCAGCGAATCGGCCCGCAGGCGCAGCGAGTCGGGTTTTTGCATCATGCCTCCGCGCACGAAGGTTTTCGAACTGCGGTGACGCTGCACCTGTGCCTGTGCGGCGGGTGTGCAGCACAGGACAGAGAGCAGGACGCAAACCGCTATGGGAAGCCAACTCTTCATGCCGTGTTTCAGGAGCGTTTGCCGAAGCGTTCGATAAAGGTCTCGATGTCCTTGTCGTCGGCGAAGTCGATCACGATCCTGCCGCCGCCGTTTTTGGCGCGCTTGATCGAAATCTCCTGCGTGAAGAACTTTTCGAGTTGTTCGACCAGCCGTGCGTAGGATTCGGGATACTCCTCGTCCTCCATACTTTGTGCCGCTTTGGCCGGTGCGGTGAGCGTGCGTACCAACTCCTCCGCCTGACGCACCGAAAGCGCCTTTTTGAGGCATTTTTTCAAGATGCGCAACTGCTCGTCGGCCGGAGCGCCGGCGATGGCCTTCGCGTGGCCCATCGAGATCAGGCCCTCCTTGAGCGCCAACTGCACCTCATCGGGCAGTTTGAGAAGGCGCAGGTAGTTGGAGACCGACGAACGTTTCTTGCCCACCTTTTCCGACAGGGCATCCTGCGTGAGACTGCATTCGTCGATCAGGCGCTGCATGCCCAGCGCGATTTCGATCGCGTTGAGATCCTGGCGCTGGATGTTCTCCACGAGCGCCATGGCGTGCAGGTTCTCGTCGTCCACCTCGCGGATGTAGGCCGGAAGGGATTTCAGGTCGGCGCGTTGTGCCGCCCGCCAGCGCCGTTCGCCGCTGATGAGGATGTATTTGCCTTCGGCGCTTTTCTTGACGGTGACGGGCTGAATCACACCCAACTGGCGGATCGAATCGGCCAGTTCGTCCAGCGCCTCCTCGTCGAACTGCGTGCGCGGCTGCGTGGGGTTGGGGATGATTTGCGCGATGTCGATCTCCGCCATCTCGGTCATCGGTTTGAGTTTGGCATCGGGCAGGTCACTGCCGAATATGGCGTCCAGTCCGCGCCCTAATCCCTTCTGTTTCATATGTTCTCGGTCGTTTTTTTGCGTTTGCGTTCCCGCTTGAGGAATTCTTTGGCCAGCGTGAGGTAGTTCTCGCTTCCCACCGCACCCGCATCGTAAAGCATCACGGGTTTCCCGTGCGAGGGGGCTTCACCCAAACGGATATTGCGCTGTATTATTGTGTCGTAGGCCAGGGGGCCGAAGTGTTCGCGCACCTCGTTTACGACCTGATTGTTCAGGCGGTTGCGCATATACATCGTCAGCAGGAATCCGTCGATTTCGAGCGCCGGATTCAGGCCGCTCTTGACCTTTCGGATCGTGTTGAGCAGCTTCGACAAACCTTCGAGAGCCAGGTATTCGCACTGCACGGGGATCAGCACCGCGTCGGCCGCCGTTAGGATGTTGACCGTGGTGTAGCCCAGCGACGGCGAGCAGTCGATGAAGATGTAATCGAAGCGGTCGCGCACCTCGTCGATGATGCGCCGCATCACGAAATGGGCTTGTCCCATCTTGGGCAGTTCGGTGTCCGCCGCAACCAGGTCGATCGACGAAGGCAGCACCCAGAGGTTTTTTACGTCGGCGCTGCGCAACAGCACCTCCGAGGCTTTGCGTTCGCCGGCGATACACTCGTAAATCCCCTCTCCGTTGATGTCGAAACCCAGTCCCGAGGTGGCGTTCGCCTGCGGGTCGGCATCGAGCAGCAGCACCTTTTTGCCCAGCAGGGCCAGCGACGCCGAGAGGTTGATGGCCGTCGTGGTCTTGCCCACGCCGCCTTTCTGATTGGCCAATGCGATAACCTTTGCCATTTTTCGATTCGTGTTTATAAGCAGGCAAATTTAGTGAAATTAAATGGAAATCCATAACCGTTACTGAAAATTGCTTATCTTTGAGGTCGGAAAAGACTGATACAACAGAGCGTATATGACTGAAAAAAAATCGACTTCCGTGCCGGAAGCTCCCGTGCGGGAGCGGGTTGCGGGGGAGGGGGCTGCGGCGGAACGCCCGGCTTCGCACAAGCCGTTTCCCAATGTGGCGGATTATCTGGTATTCTTCGGCATCTTTTTCGTCGCGCAGTTCATCGGAGCCGCCGTGGGGTGGCTGGTGACGGGCCTGCCCGACCGGGCTTTGCTCGACAGTGCCGACGAGGCGGTGCAGACCGCCGAACAGCTGGTTGCGGCGCGCTTCAACGCGCTGTCGTTCTTCGTGGCCATGTCGCTCACGCTCGCAGGTTTTCTCGTCTACCGTGCACGCCGGGGCGGCCCGCGCATCGTCGCCCGCTTTTCCGCGCGGGGATTCGATCCCGTACTGCTGCTGTGGGGCGTGCTGCTGATCGTGGCGACTTCCGTGATTCTGGAGCCTCTGCTGGATGTGCTGCCCGAGATCCCGAACGTCTACGGACGGGGCATCTGGTCGCTGCTGACGCTGGTGGTGATGGCGCCATTGTTCGAGGAGGTGATTTTCCGGGGCGTGGTGCTCGAATCGACCCGTGCCCGCTATGGGGTGCTGGCCGCCTGGCTGGTCTCGGCGCTGGTGTTCGGCATCGCCCACGTCCATCCGGCCGTCGCGGTGAACGCCCTGGTGATGGGATTGGTGTTCGGCTTTATCTACATCCGCTCCGACTCGCTGTGGGCGACGATCATCCTCCATGCGATCAACAACGGTTTTGCCTACATCCTGCTGATGATGGGGTTGCAGAACAGTACTTTGAAGTCCCTGACCGGTGATCACACATTTCTTTATGCGGTGATTTATCTTGTGGCGGCACTGGTTTTCGCGGCTTCGGGCTACATGGTTTACCGCACGCTCGTGCGGCTCAAAACCGGGGAGAAAAATCGCGCCGGGGCGTAATAATCTGCCGGCGGCTGCGTTAGTTACAAGTAAAAAACCTATCTTTGTCGGTCGGAATATGAGATTGCGGGTGAAAATAGCGGCTGCGGCCCTGTTGCTTTTCGCAGCGGGCTGTCAGGAGTTGCCCAACTACTTCGTGAGCGATACGACCCTTGCGCGCGTAGGCCGCACGGAGTTGCAGCTGCGCGAAGTGGCTTCGGTCGTGCCTCAGGGCATGACGGGGGAGGACAGTGCCGCTTTCGTGAAACTCTATGTGGACCGTTGGGTGCGCAAGCAGCTCAAACTGAAGGAGGCGGAGGTGCTTTTTTCGTCGTCGGCCGACGACATCGACAAGCAGGTCGAGTCGTACAGGCAGGCGCTGCTGATTCGTAAGCTCGAACGCTACTATGTCGACCGTGACATCGACACGGCGTTTACGGAGAACGAAATCGCGGCCTACTACAAGGCACACAAAGAGGACTTCAAACTGGACGGCACGCTCGTCAAGGGGCGCATCGTCCGTTTCGACGAAGGATTCCGGCAGGCGAAAAAACTCTTGGAAGCGATGGGTTCGCCCCTGGAGTCGAAGCAGAAGGTTTTCCGCGACATCTGTGAGAAAAACGATTTCACGGTGACGGATTTCACCGGGTCGTGGGTCGATTTCCAGGAGTTCCTGAGTTATCTGCCTACGTTGCGCTCGGAGAACTACGACCGGATTCTGTCGTCGCAGGCCGTGCAGCAGATGCGCGACAGTTACTCGCACTACTATTTCCAGATCACCGCCGTGCGGCACGCCGGGGAGCCGATCCCCTTGGAGCGTCTGCGCGAGACGATCCGGCGCATCCTTTTCAACCAGCGTCAGAACGAGGTGATCCACCGCTACGAAGAGGAGGTTTACGACCGTGGGGTGGAGGACAAAGAGGTGAAGATTTACGAAATTAATAAATAAAAGAGAATACGATATGTTCCGAAAATTGATCCTGCTGACGGCGCTGACATCGGTGGCTGCCGGAGCGTCGGCCCAGAAACAGGAGGTGATGCTCGATAAGGTGGTGGCCGTGGTGGGCGGTTCCGCGATTCTGTATTCGGAGGTCGACCAGGCCGCCCGTGAACTCACGGCGCAGCGACGGGCCGAAGGGTATACCTCCGACCGCGATCCCCGCAACGAGGCCCTCGAAGGGCTGATGACACGCAAGTTGCTCTACAACCAGGCGCTGATCGACTCGGTGAAGATCAACAGCGGGGACATCGTCGGACGTGTCGAGGAACAGGTGCAGAATATGATTGCCGAGGCCGGTTCGATTCACGACCTGGAGACCCGGCACCACATGGCGATCTTCAATATCCGCGAGATTCTGCGTCAGAACACCGAGGAGCAGGCGTATGCCGGCGCCATGCAGGGCGAAGTGGTCGACAAGGTGAAGGTGATCCCCGGCGAGGTGGAGCGCTTCTACAAGAATATCGACAAGGACAGCCTGCCGACGATTGCCGAGCAATATGTCTACGCGCAGATCACCAAGTTCCCCAAGTCGATGGTCGAGGCCAAGCAGCGTACGCGCGAGCGGCTGTTGGACATGCGCGAACGTATCATCACGGGGCAGGCCAAGTTCGAGAACCTGGCCCGCATGTATTCGGCCGACGGATCGGCCATGCGCGGCGGCGAGCTGGATCCCACGCCCCTGGCCGGCTTCGACAAGGCCTTCGGCGATGCGCTCGGCGAACTGAAACCCGGACAGATTTCGGAGGTCGTGGAGTCGCAGTTCGGCTTCCACATCATTCAGATGATCGAGAAACGGGGCAACCTCTACCGGGCACGCCATATCCTGCTGCGTCCGGTGTACACGACCGACGAACTGAACGCTTCGGTCAAGACGCTCGACAGCCTGGCCCGGCTGATCCGCCAGGATTCGGTCACCTTCGAGAAGGCGGCCCTGGAGCATTCCGACGACGCCGCGTCGAAGATGAACGGCGGTATCGTCTCGAACCACGACATCATGGAGCGTTACAACGCCTACGACGCCCGCCTCACGCAGACCAAGTTCCTCAAGGAGGATTTCGGTAAGATGGGCTACAAGAGCATCGATGACTACAATGCCATCCGCAACCTCACGGTGGGGGATGTTTCGGACGCTTACCTCACCGAGGACATGCTGGGCAACCAACTGGCCAAGATCGTGAAACTGGTGGAGGTGATCCCCGCCCATAAGGCTTCGCTCAACGAGGACTACCTCCGCCTGGAGGAGATGGCGCTCAACGCCAAGCAGGAGCGCGTGTTCCGCGACTGGCTGACCCGTAAGATCGACGCCATGTACGTCTACATCTCGCCCGAGTTCCGCGACGGGGAGTTCGAGAACAAGCACTGGGTAAAGTAAGCGGCCGTGCGCTGGAGACGCTTCATATCGTTGGCCGTAGTCGCGGCGACGGGCGGCCTGATCTTCGCGCAGGGGGGCGGTACCTCGCAGTCCGACCAGCCGGAGAAGAAGCTCATCGACCTGAGGGCCGACCTCACGGGGCCGATCGCCCCGGGCGACTCGGCGATCTTTCTGGTCGGGAACTTCGCCGCACAGCACAACGGCGCCGTCATCACGTGTGACAGCGCCGTGCGCTATTCGGACAAGAAGATCGAGTTCTTCGGCAACGTGCTCATCAACAAGAATACGACCTACGTCTACGGCGACCGCGCCGACTACGACGGCGAGACCAACGAGGCGCGTGTCTACTCCGATCTGATCAAGGTGGTGGACGGCGACGCCACGCTGTACACCTATAAATTCGCCTTCAACACGCTCGACAACATCGGCATATTCGCCGACGGGGGCATTCTGATCAACCGCGACAACTTGCTCGAATCGGTGCGGGGCTACTATTACGCCGACACCAAAGAGCTGATCTGCGTGGAGCGTGTCGAGATGCGCAACGACGAGTACCAGCTCAAGGGCGACTCGGTGGTCTACAACATGGCCACCGACCAGGCCCGCTATTTCGAGCATACGAACATCTGGAACAAGGACGGCGACTACCTCTATGCCGACCGGGGCGCCTACGACAAGGCCGATACGCTCTACTCGGTGACGCGCAACGGATACATCCTGACCGAAAAGCAGGAAGTCTGGAGCGACAGCATCGACTACTACCGGGCACTGGATCACGCCATCCTGCGCCGCGACATCCAGATCGACGACACGGAACACAAGGTGCTCGCCTTCGGCGACTACGGGGCCTACTGGAAAGTGCCCGGCGATGCGTTTCTCACGCGCCGGCCTGCGGTGATCAGCTACGACCTGTCGCAAGGCGACTCGCTCTTCATGCGGGCCGATTCGATGTTCCTCTTCACCCGCAACACGAAGGACGACAAGGCTGCCGAACCCGGGGATTCGCTCTCCGGAGCAGATTCGCTGGCCGGGCCTGCCGCCGATTCGCTCGGTCACAGGGGACGGCGGCCCGGAAGGGACGGCAAGCCGGAGATTCCGTCAGGAGGGAAACCCGGAGCCGGAGAGATTCCGGCGGAAGGGGCCGATTCGCTTGGTGGAGTCGTCCGGCCCGACTCGCTCGGAGGAGCCGCATCTGTGGATTCGCTCGGAAATCCCGTCGTGCAGCCCGATTCGCTGGCGCGGCAGGCGGCCGATACGGTGAAGCTGACCCCGGCGCAGCAGAAAGCCAAACTCAAGGAGGAGGCTGCGAAAGCCAAAGCGGCCGAGAAGGCGGCAAAGGCCAAAGCCCGCAAGGAGCGTCTGGACAAGATTGCCGAAGAGCGTCAGGCCAAGACAACGGCGCGGCTATTGAAGGAGAAGGAGCGCGAAGAGGCTCGGCTGAACGCCCGCCGTTTGAAGGCCGAATCGAAACTCCGGGCGCGTCAGGCGCGGGCCGCACGCAAGGGTAAGGTGATCCCCGTCGATTCTGCGGCGCTGCATAAGATCGATTCGCTCATCGACGGCAACGCGATGGAACAGGATTCGCTCCTGCACCTGCTCACCGACTCGCTGGCGGCCGATTCCGCAGCGATGTTGCCCCCGGCCGATTCGCTCGACACGCTCGATACGCTGGCCGTCGACACGGGCATGATGTACCGGCTGGTGAAGGGATTCCGCAACGTGAAGGTCTACCGTTCCGATTTCCAGACGGTCTGCGACTCGCTCGTGGCGATCAGCACCGACTCGACGATTCACCTCTATATCGACCCCGTGCTGTGGAACCAGAACAACCAGATCACCTCCGACGTGATGGACATCTTCACGACGAACCGGCAGATCGTGAAGGCCGATTTCATCGGAAGCCCGATGATGGTGAGCGAACTCGACACCCTGCATTACAACCAGGTGAAAGGCAAGGAGATGACGGCCTTCTTCCGCGACAACCAGATTTACCGCAACGATGTGAACGGCAATGCTCAGACCATTTACTACATGGAGGACGGCGAGCCGCCCGAGATTGTGATGATGGGCGTCATCGAGAGCGGCAGCATCACCTTCTACATTGAGAACAAGCAGGTCGACGCCATCACCTACCGGGGCAATCCCACTTATAAATTCTATCCGATGGACAAGATTCCGCCCGACGAGCCGACCTTCCTTAAGGATTTCAAGTGGGAAGGCAAGCGCCGTCCCTCGCAGGCCGAGGTCTTCGACCGGACGATCCGTCCCTCCGTGCGCGCGGAGAAGTCGCAGCTCCGCAAGCCCGATTTTCCGATCGTGCAACGCGTCGAGGAGCATAAGAAACTGCTGATCGAGCAGCGCCGCTGGTCCGACCGCGACGACGTGGTGACACCGCTCGTTGAGGAGTGGATGCGGTCTTTGGGATTCACGACGGGCCAACCCCGATAGTTGGTTTTCGATTTATAAGCGGCTATTTCCGCACATCCCTTGAACGGGACGATCAGGATGTACTTTTGTACTACCTGTCCGTCCCGTTCTTCATGATGCACGGAACTTGCTCGCTTAAAATCAAAAACCGATCTGCTCTTCAAGGCGTCTTTGCACTGTGGGCACGAATGGACGTACTTCTGTACTACCCATCCCCGTCAGATTTCACTCAGGGCAGAATCTGCTCCCTGAAATCAAAAATTCCGGCCGCTCTTCCCCGTTCTGTCCTTCCCGGTTGTGGAATTCCGCCTGCTTAGGATCGAAAGCGGTATTACCGGTTCCCGGCCCTGTCCGGAGGTCGGACGGCATCCTACCGATGGGTGTCCGAATTTCTGCCGATTATGTAAAACACGCTTTTCTGACTCTGTTTTTCCGGTTTTGTCGTATTTTTGCATCGGTTGAAGAGTTCATAAATCCGGTTCGATGAAAAAAAGTCTGATTGCGCTGGCTTTCGGTACGCTGGCACTCGGGATGGCGGAGTTCGTGATGATGGGCATCCTGCCCGACATCGCCCGCAGCCTCGGGGTTTCGATCCCCTCGGCGGGACATTTGATTTCGGCCTATGCCCTGGGAGTATGCTTCGGAGCACCGCTCACGGTGCTCGCAGCCCGCACGCGCCCCCTGAAGGGGATTCTGCTGGTGCTCGTGGCGATGATCATTGCCGGAAACACGTGTGCGGCCCTGTCGCCGAATTACTGGACGCTGCTGGCGATGCGTTTTGTCTCGGGGCTGCCCCACGGGGCTTTCTTCGGCGTTGGGTCGATCGTGGCCGAACGGGTGTCCGATCCCGGAAAACGTACCGAGGCCGTGTCGATCATGATCGTCGGCATGACGGTGGCCAACCTCTTCGGAGTGCCGTTGGGTACTTATATCAGCGGTATGCTGTCGTGGCGGGTCACGTTCGGCATCGTGGGCGTCTGGGGCGCCGTAGCGCTGCTGCTCGTGTGGCTGTGGGTGCCCCGCATGGAACCTCTGCCCGACACCGGGCTGAAGGGGCAGTTCCGCTTCCTGCGAAAACTCGCACCCTGGCTGATCCTGGGGTCGGTGATGCTCGGCAACGGGGGAATATTCTGCTGGTACAGTTACGTCAGCCCGTTGATGACACATGTTTCCGGATTCGGGGCCGAACACCTGACGCTGATTATCATGCTGGCGGGTTTCGGCATGTTCGCGGGCAATCTCCTGGGCGGACACTTCTCCGACCGGTTTTCGCCGGAGCGGATCGTGCGCTTCACGCTGGCCCTGGCCTGCATGTCGCTGGCGGCGATCTTCCTGCTGGCGCATATCTCCTACCTGTCGCTGATCCTCATGTTCCTCACGACCGCCTGCCTCTTTGCGGTCTCTTCGCCCCAGCAGCTGCTGATCCTCGAAAATTCGCGGGGCAGCGAGATGCTCGGGGCCGCATTGGTGCAAGTGGCCTTCAACCTGGGCAATGCATTGGGCGCGTGGTGCGGCGGCCTGCCCGTCGAGCACGGCCTGCCGTATAACTATACGGCTCTGCCCGGTGCCGCATTCACCTTTGTCGGATTCCTGTTAGTGGCGGTTTACTGCCGTAAATTCGGACGCACTGTCCCGCGATAACGCACGCGAATAAACGCTGTTTTCCGGTTCTCCCAAAAACTTCGGGCGCGGAAATTGCGGTTGTCGGCCTCAGATGAAAAAGTTGCTGAAACATTGGGCCGACTCCTTCCTGAACTGGCTGGGGCTGACGGCTGAACAGAGCGACGGCATCGACCGCTGGGTAGCCTTCACGATCGTGGTGCTGGCCGTAATACTGATCGACTACCTCCTGAGGCTGGCGCTCGTGTGGAGCGTGCGGCGGATCGTCGAACGCACCCGGGTCAAATGGGACGACGAACTTTTCAGCCCGGCGGTACTGCGGTCGAGTTGTCATATCGTCAGCGCCATCCTGCTGATCGTTGTGCTGCCCGTGGTGTTCGAACCCAAATCGGAGGCGCACACCATCATGCTCCGCCTGTCGGAAGTCTATCTGGTAATCACCGTTTTTCGTTTCGTCAACGCAACGCTTTACGCCATATTCCGCATCGCCGTGGCACGTCCCGCCTGGCAGAACAAACCCATCAAGGGTCTGCGGCAGACGGGTCAGGGCATTGCCGGACTGATCTGCGCGATCCTCGTCATCTCGATCCTGCTGGATAAATCCCCGGCGATTTTTCTCACGGGTCTGGGTGCTTCGGCGGCCATCGTGCTGCTGATCTTCCGCGACAGCATCCTGGGTTTCGTTTCGGGCATCCAACTCTCGGCCAACGACATGCTCAAAGTTGGGGATTGGATTTCGGTACCCAAGTACGGCGCGGACGGTACGGTGGAGGAGGTGTCGCTCAATACGGTGAAAATCCGCAATTTCGACAATACGATCGTCACGCTGCCTCCCTATCTGCTGGTGAGCGAATCGTTTCAGAACTGGCGTGCCATGCAGCTTTCGGGTGGGCGGCGCGTGATGCGTTCGGTGGCCATCGACATGACCAGCGTGCGTTTTTGCTCGCCCGAAATGCTCGAAAAATACCGCTCGATCGATTTGCTTAAGGACTATATCGATCAGACCGAGAAACGGATCGAGGTCTACAATTCGGATCACGGCATCGGACGGGACGAACGGCGGATTAACGGGCTGCACCAGACCAATCTGGGCGTGTTCCGTGCCTACCTGGTTCGCTACCTGCAGAACGAGGTGCCCGTCAATGCGAATATGACGCTGATGGTGCGGCAGCTGCAGCCCACCGAGACGGGGCTTCCCGTGCAGTTGTACTTCTTTACCAATACGGTGGAGTGGGTGGCTTACGAGGGAATTCAGTCCGACGTGTTCGACCATGTGCTCGCTGTCATCCACGAATTCGACCTGCGGGTCTTCCAGAATCCTTCGGGCAGCGACATCGAAGCGCTGCGCGGCCGGATTGCGCTGCTGCCGGAAAAGGAGCGGCCGGATGAGAAGGAGCTTGCGAAAGAAACGTCAGAGGAAGCACATCAGCACGACCTGAATCACGACGACGCGCAGAAACATGCAGACGGGGTAGACGGTGGCGTATGACACCGACGGATTGTCGCCCTCGATCGTGTCGTTGGCGTAGTTCAGGGCCATCGGGTTGGCCATGCCGCCGCACAGCAGACCCGTCACCGAGCCGAAGTCGAGCCGCATGACCCGCAGGGCGAACAACGCCACCAGTATCACGGGAATAAATGTCACGGCCAGTCCCAGCACCAGCCACAGCGCTCCTTCGGGCCGCATGACCGTCTCGAAGAAGTGTGCCCCGGCGTCGAGGCCCAGGCATGCGAGGTACATCGAGAGGCCCAGTGCCCGCAGCATCAGGTTGGCGCTCTGCGTGGTGTAGGTGATCATGTGCAGGCGCGGGCCGAAGGTGCCGATCAGGATGCCGATCAGGATCGGGCCGCCCGCCAGTCCCAGCTTCACGGGGATCGAGATGCCCGGGATGCTGAAGGGGATGCTGCCCAGCGTCAGTCCCAGGATCAGGCCGATGAACACGGCGGCCAGGTTCGGTTCGTTGAGGCTCTTCACGGCGTTGCCCAGAATCTTCTCCACGTTGTGAATGGCTGCGGCCTCGCCCACGACCGTCAGGCGGTCGCCCAACTGCAGCGTCAGATCGGGCGTCGCCAGCAGTTGCACTCCCGAGCGGTAGACGCGGCTGATGTTGATGCCGTAGTTATTTCGCAAGCGCAGCGACGAGAGTTTTTTGCCGTTGATTTCGGGGCGTGTCACCAGAATGCGCTGCGAGATGAGCTGCCTGTCTACGGCGTTCCAGTCGATGCTGTCCGTATTCCAGTCCTTTTGCTCCTGCTCGCCGAAGATCAGGCGCAGGGCGTCCGCTTCGCCGGGTGTGGTGATGACCAGAATCACGTCGTCCTTTTGCAGGGTTTTGTCCGAAGTGGGGATCGAGACGCGTCCGTCGCGCCACAGGCGGGAGATGACGAAGCGGTGATGGCTGTGTACGGCGATGTCGTGCACGCTCTTGCCGAAGACGGCCGGGTTCGTGAGGTGATAACTGGCGATAAAGACGTTTTTGCGGTGCTCCGCGTCGGGCCCGGGCAGGTCGGAGGGGCGGACGAAGAGTTTGCGCACTACGGCGATGGCCAGGATGACGCCGACCACACCGAGCGGATAGGTCAGCGCACAGCTCAGGGCTGCGCCGTTGGAATCCAGCCCGAGCTGCTGGAGCGTTTGCTGCGCGGCACCGAGAGCCGGGGTGTTGGTCGTTGCGCCGCACAGAATGCCCGACATATCGGGCATCGGAATGCCCAGCAGCAGGCTGAAAGCTACGGCCAGAAGCGTACCGACCAGTACCAGCGCGACGGCGGGCGAGACCAGGCGCATTCCTTCGGTGCGCAGCGAACTGAAAAATCCCGGGCCGACCTGCAGCCCGAGGGCGTAGACGAACAGAATCAATCCGAAACTTTCGGCGTAGTCGAGCATTGCCGGATCGAGCGACAGCCCGAAGTGTCCGGCCAGGATGCCTACGAAGAAGATGAACGCCGTGCCGAGGGAGACGCCGCCGAAACGGATCTTCCCCAGCCCGATGCCCAGCGTCGAGATGAGCGAGATCACCACCACCGCCTGCAGCGCCGAATGTTCTACGAATAAAGTTTTCAGCCATTCCATCGTTTCCCGGATTGATCCGGTGCAAAAGTAGGGCAAATTTTCCGGATTGCCTCCTTTTTGCGAGGGTTTTGTCCGAAAGGGGTGTCCGTGTGGAATATTTTGCTATACATTTCGGCTCTATGAGCAGTTGGATGCGTCTTTCCCGATTGCCGGCGTATTTTTCCGATGAGGAATTCTTTTAATTTTGTTCCGCTTCCGCAAAGGAGGACTTCAGTGACGCGCAATTGTTCCCCGCAGGACGGGATTCTTCGGGGAATGTCCGGGAAATACGGACTCGGGTGTCCGCATACCGGATGAAAGATAAGGACGGTTCGAAAGAACCGCCCTTATCCGTTTTATCGGGCTGTCCGTTTCAGAAAAGAAGGGAGCCGCCGTTGTAGAATGCGAGAATCCTGCTGCGGAAGACGAATTCGTATTTGGCCTGAATCCGTTCCGATTCGGCTTTCTGCATGCGGTTCTTGGCGTCGTTGTAGTCAAAAACCGTCGAGCGCCCGGAGGCGGCCTTCTGCTGCTCGTAGGCAAAAGCGATGCGGGCCGAGGCCAGGGCGGTCTCCGAGGCGCGGTACTTGGCGTAGGCCGCGTCGGCGTTGTAGTAGGCCTGTTCGATCTCCTTGCGCAGGTTCTGCTGCGCTTCGGTGAGGGCGAGCGCCTGGCTGCGCAGCGAGATTTGTTTCGAGCGGATGTCGTTGCGCGTCGCTCTGCGGTTGAAGATCGGAATACTGAGCGTCACACCGACGTATTCGCGGCTGCTGTGACGGAACTGGTCCCAGAAAGGTTCCCGCGTGTCGTATACGCTGGTGCTGTATCCACCGCTGAGCGAGAGGCTGGGGTAGAGGGCCGAACGGGCGATTTTGACCGCATTTTCGCTGCTTTCGAGCCGGAGGCGTTCCGCGCGGATCACCGGACGGTTGGCATCGGCGTAGGCATACACCGCATCGGGATTGCCCAGGCTGCGCATCGATTCGAGCGTGAGGCTGTCCAGGGGCGGTGTTTCGATGTCGAAACCCTCGGCCGAAGGGCGGTTGAGCGCCTGGCTCAGGTCGAGCAGTGCCAGCGTGAGATCGTTGCGGGCTTGCGTGACGCTCAGCGCATCGTTGGCCTGCAAGGCTTCGCTTTCGTAAAGCGCCGATTCGGGCTGTTTGCCGCCGGCTACCAGTTCGCGGCTGCGTTCTGCCAGTTGCGTACTCAACGCGAGCTGGCTTTCTGCCACGCCGACCAGCTCCTTCGTGAAAAGTACCTGAAGATAGAGCGTCATGACCTGCACGGCCACATCCTCCCTGGCCCGTTCCATCTCCATGACGGCCGCCGCGAGGTCGAGTTTCGCCCCTTTGATCTGCTTGTTGATCCGCAGCCCTTCGAAAAGGGGCATGTTGGCCGAGACGCCGAGCGATCCCGAGACGCTGTTGGAGCTTTGATAGACATTGTTGCGCGAAGGCGAGAGGCCGAAGGAGGCATCGGCGCCGATCGATGCGCCCAGGCTGGGGAGACGGCTGAATTTGGCGGTCGAGAGCTGCACGCGGCCGTCTTCGACACGCAGGGTGCGCTGCTGTACGGAGATGTTCTGCTGCTGGGCGTAACGGATGCACGCTTCGAGCGACCAGGCAACGCCCGGTGCGGGTGTCGCGGCTCCGGAAACCGCCGGCACGGTGTCCGGTTCCTGTGCCCGCAGGGCGGATGCCGCCACGAGGCCGGCAAGCAGTAAAAAGATTCTGGCTTTCATCGCTTCGGGAATTATTTCTTGTTCTCGGCCTTTGAACCCCGGACTTTGTCTTGCGCCGTGAGGCCGTCGGTGATTTCGATGTTGATGCCGTCCGAAAGTCCGATCTGCACTTCGCGTTTTTCGAAGGTCTGCGGATCGGCGTCCTCCGCGCCCGTCAGCACCTCGACATAGGTTTTAGCGCCTTCGAACTCGATCGTGCTCTCCGGAAGGGTGAGAATTCCCTCGCGGCTGCGGATCATGATGTTGGCGTTGGCGCTGTAACCCGAGCGGACGAAGATCGAGTCGGGCACCTCGACGGCGGCTTTTACCTCGAACATCACCACGCCGTTCTCCTCGGTGGCTTTCGGGGCCACATATTCGAGCCGGGCATCGAGTTCGACGTTCTGCATGGCACCGATCGTGAGTTTGACGGGCATGCCGTCGTGGAGCTTCCCGACATCGGTTTCGTCGATCTTGCCCCGGAAAAGCATGTTGGTCATGTCGGCCACCGTGGCGATCGTCGTGCCGTCGTTGAACGTGTTGGCCTGAATCACCGAGTTGCCGACCTTGATCGGCACGTCGAGGATCATGCCGTCGATCGTCGACCGGATTTGCGTGTTGCTGAGTTCCTTGTAGCGGCTGGTGATGCCGTTCTGCACGATTTCGAGGTTGTCGCGCGCATTCTGCAGCTCTTCGAGGGCCTTGTCGAGGGTGGTGCGGCTCTGTTCGAACTCCTCCTCCGATACCACGCCCTTGTCGTGGAGCGCCGCCGTGCGGTCGTGCTCGCGCCGGGTCTGTGCCAGCGAAATCTCCGCGACCGTGACGCGCGACTCGGCGCTGTTGAGCTGCCCCATTTCGGGGATCACTTTCACGGTGGCGATAATGTCGCCTTTACGGACGGTCTGCCCGGCCTCCTTGCGTACTTCGGCGACGATGCCCGAAATCTGGGGCTTGATGAGCACTTCGTCGCGCGGCTCGACCTTGCCGGTGGCCACCACGAACTGTCGGATGGTGTCGGTTTTAGGTTGCACGATGGTATAGACCACCTTCACCGGACGGGTTTTCCGCCACAGGAACCAGAAGGTGCTCAGCAGCAAGGCGACGAAGAGTACGCCTGCGGCGATTTTCAGAAACTTTTTCATAGGCCGGAATGTGTATGTTTTTTATTTTTAATTCTTGATTTTTCATTTTTAATTCGGAGCTACTCCTCCCGGATGGCGTCCACGGCTTTGATCTGCAAGGCTCTGACGGCGGGGATGACGCCCGCCAGCAGGCTTCCCGCCATGAGGATCGCCAGCGCGAGCATACCCGTGCCGAACGAAATCTGCCAGGTGATGTCCGGGCCGCCCTGCGCCACGGTCATCATCTCGTAGTAAATCTTGTCTGCGACGGAGAGCACGCCCACCGCCGCCGTCAGCCCGAGCACGCCCGCAATGAAAGTCAGCACGAAGCTCTCCGACAGGATTTGCGCGAGGATCACCGACGGCGAAGCTCCGATCGCGCGGCGGATGCCGATCTCCTGTGTACGCTCCTTCACGAGCACCAGCATGATGTTGCTGATGCCGACGATGCCCGCGAACAGCGTTCCGAGGCCCACGATCCAGGTGAGCAGCGTGATGCCCCGGAAAAGACTTTGTATTCTGGCGAAGAATTCGGCTGTGGACATAACCCACACCGCCTTGTTGTCGTCGGGCGAAACGATATGGCGGCTGAAAAGCGCCTCCTTGCATGCCTTCTCGACCTGCCGGCTGGGTATGTCTTCGTAGCCGGCCACAGCCAGCATCTGGATGGTGCGCCCCTGGCGGTACATTTGCTGGGCCAGCGAGATCGGCGCGACCACCGTGCGTTCGACGTCGCTGAACGACACGAGCGAGCCTTGCCGCTTCATCACGCCCACCACCGTGAAATAGGTGTTGTTCATTTTGACCGTTTTTCCGGTGGGGTCTTCGCCTCCGGGAAAGAGGTCTTTCCACACCTGGGTGCCGATGACGCAGGCTTTGCGTTTCTGGAGCATGTCCACGTCGTTGATGAAGCGTCCGAAAAGTATTTTCTGGGGGTTTATTTTCTGATATTCAGGTGAATATCCCATCAGGAAATAATCCCCTTTACGGTTCTCGTAGCTACAGTGCAGATCCCCGCCCCATAGCACGCCCGAGGCGTACTGCACCTCTTCGAGTTTGCGCACGGCCTCCACGTCGTCGTTGTCCATCCGCCACTGGCGGTTAATCGGCATACCCCGGTAGGGCAGGGAGGTCTCCATGGACTGCATCAGCACCGTATTGACGGTGGTCCCGCCCAGCTGGGAGCGGAACATGCGTCCCAGGCCGGTGCCGGCCCCTAACAACACGATGAGCATGAAAATGCCCCAGAACACACCCAGCGCCGTCATAATGCTGCGCTTGCGGTTGCGGGCGATCGTCTGCCAGATTTCGTTCCACCGGTCCGTGTCGAAGAGTCTCATGGGCTTACTTGTTGTAACGCAGCGCGTCGATGGTTTTCAGTTGTGCGGCCCGGTAGGCCGGGATATACCCTGCGAGAAGCCCTGCGGCGACCAGCACGACCGTTGCGCTCACGACGACCGAAAGGTTGAGCGTCGGGTCGAGGAAGATCGTCGGGGCGAATCCCGAGTCGGATGTCTGAGCGGGCTGGTGGGTAATGACGTAATTCACGGCCTCCATCACCGCCACACCCAGCACCATCCCCATGTAGCCGAAAGCCGCCGTGACCAGTACCGATTCGGTAAGGATCAGCCGGATGATCGACGCGGGTTTGGCGCCGAGCGCCTTGCGGATGCCGAACTCGGACGTACGTTCGGTGACGGTTACCAGCATGATGTTGCTCACCCCCACGATTCCTGCGAACAGGGTGCCCAGCCCGATGATCCACACGAAGATGCCGATGCCTCTGAAGACTATCATCATGTTCTTGTACCGTTCCATCATGTTGTCGATCCACAATGCGCTTTCGTCCGTCGGGTCGAAGTGGTGTTCGGAGGACAGGCGGCGCAGGAGGCGCTTCTCGAAGGCTTTCATCGCCTCGTCGGTGTGGATACCCTCGACCGTGAAGACCGCGTTGCTGACTACCGGGTTATTGGCTTCGTAGATCAGCTGGCCCGTGGTGAGCGGAATGTAGCACATGGCTGCCGTGCGGTTGGCGTCTTCTTCGTATACTCCCACGACCGTATAGGTCGAATTGCCGACCCTGAGATCAGCGCCCAGCGGGTCGGCTCCGGCGAAGAGAACCGTCTGCATCCGGCTGTCGATAACCACCGACTTGCGGTAAAGGCGGATGTCCGATTCGTTGATGAAACGCCCCCGCACGATGTTGACCCCTTCGATTTGCCGGATTTTGGGCAGGGCGCCGCGCAGCCAGACCTTCATGTAACCGGTTCCGTGGCTGGCCGTATGCGTATCGTTGAACCAGGAGTTCGCGGCAACCTCCCTGACTTCCGGAAACTCCCGCACGAGGATTTCCAGGTCGCTGTTGCGCAGCCGGATGCGACGGCCCTTGTTGTAGCCCATGTAGGGTTTGGACGTCCAGCCCCCGTAGAGGTTGATGGAGTTGACGGCGTAGGAGCCGAAGTTGGAGAGCACGCCATTTTGCAGGCCGTTGCCCGAACCCAGCAGGATCACCAACATGAAGATACCCCACGCCACGGAGAATCCCGTGAGGAAGGTGCGCAGCTTGTTGCGCCGCACCGAAGTCCATATCTCCAGCAGCAGCTCCCTCATCGTTTCCCAAGGTTGGTTTCGGTGATGCTGCCGATCACGCCGTCGTGCAGCCGGATGATCCGGTCGGTCTGGTCGGCGATCGACTGTTCGTGGGTGACGCAGATGATCGTCATGTCGAGGTCGGTGTTGACCCGCCTGAGCAGGTTCATCACCTCCTGCGACGTGACGCTGTCCAGTGCGCCCGTAGGTTCGTCGGCCAGGATGATCTGCGGCCGGTTGATCAGCGCGCGGGCGATGGCCACGCGCTGTTTCTGTCCGCCGGACATTTCGTTGGGCATGTGAGTGGCCCAGTCCTTCAGTCCCAGCAGGTCGAGGTATTCGAGCGCCTGCGCGTTGCGCTTACGCCGCGCGACGCCCTGGTAGTAGAGCGGCAGCGCCACGTTCTCCACCGCGTTTTTATAATTTATCAGGTTGAACGACTGGAAGATGTATCCGATCATGCGGTTGCGTGCGGCGGCGGCCTGCGTCTCCGTGAGATTTTTGATCAGCCGTCCGGCGAGGTAGTAACTGCCGCTGTCGTAGTCGTCGAGGATACCCAGGATGTTGAGCAGCGTCGATTTTCCCGAACCCGAAGCCCCCATGATCGATACCAGTTCCCCTTTTGCGACTTCGAGGTCGATGCCTTTCAATACATGCAGCGGAGAGCCGTTGTGGTAGGTTTTGTGGATCGCTTCGAGTTTTATCATGGTTTCCGCGATATTGAATTGAGGAAGAGTTGTTTGCACGTCCCGGGACGAACGACCGCCTGACCGGATTTATTGCAAATATACGGATATATTTTCGTGAGACAAATAAATTTTATTGTTTTTCGATAAAAAATTACCCCCCCCCAATAAACGGTGCCGGAGGGGGATTTCACGCAATAGGAAGCGCTTTTTTTATCGGAACTATTCCTGCCGAAACGATCGTTGTAAGGAGAAAAATACCTGGAAGTTGCGATTGTGCGAATCAATTGTTCGAGATAATTTTGCATCCGAAAACACACGCTGAATAGAAAAACAACCGATATGTCGTATAAAAGATTGTTTTTTTGTTATATTTGTACATTAGGGTTGGCGTTATGAAGAGACTTCTACCACTGTTTATAGGGATGATTTTCCCGTTTGTGCTCTTCGCACAACGGTACGATGTGTCGGGTGTCGTGCTTGCAAAGGGTACGGACAAGCCGGTCGGGCAGGCGGTTGTCGAACTGCCGCGCTGCGGATTGTGGGCCGTGGCCGACGATGAAGGGCACTTTTCCGTGAAGAATGTGCCTGCCGGAGAGGTTGAATTCGTAGTCTCCTGCCTGGGGTATGTGACGACTTCTGCGGTTGTTCCTGTCCTCGAAAACCGGGGCGATTTGCATCTTTACGCAGCTGAGGATAATCTCAAACTGGAAGATGTGGTTGTGACAGCTAAAGAAGCGCCGAATTCCATGTCCACTTCGCGCGAGATCGGAAGCCATGCCATCGATCACCTGCAAATGGTCAATGCTGCGGATATTTCCTCGCTGCTGCCCGGCGGCAAAACGGTCAATCCCGACCTGTTGTCGGATAAACAGCCCTATTTCATGTTGCGCAGCAGTGGCTCGGACGCCGGCAATGCGGCCTTCGGCACGGCGGTCGAGGTGGACGGTGTGCGGCTGTCGACCAACGCCGCGATGGGCGTTCCGTCGGGCGCCAGCACGCGCAACGTCGCCTCGTCGAATATCGATGCCGTGGAGGTGGTCACGGGCGTGCCTTCGGCCGAATACGGCGACATCTCGTCGGGTATCGTCAAGATTTCGACCCGCAAGGGCAAGACCCCTTACACGGTGATCCTCTCGACCAATCCGCGCACCAAACAGGTTTCCGCCTCGAAGGGTTTCGATCTGGGGAAAGATCGGGGCGTCGTGAACAGCAGCGTCGAATACACGCGGGCCATGAAAAACCCGACCTCGCCCTACGAGACCTATTCGCGGACGGGCATCTCGCTCAACTACCAGAAGACCTTCCGAAAGGTGCTGCGCTTCAATTTCGGCGTGACGGGAAATATCGGCGGCATGAACACCGAAAACGATCCGGACGCTTTCGTCGGGACTTACACGAAGGAGCATGACAATGCGCTGCGGGCCAACACTTCGCTCAAGTGGCTGCTCAATAAAAGCTGGATCACGAACATCGACTTCTCGGCGTCGGTCAATTACGAGGACAATCTCCTGAAGGATCATGTTTACAAATCGGGCACTTCGTCCGAACCTGCAGCCCACAGTATGACGGAGGGATATTATGTCGTCCGGATGCTTCCGAAAACTTATTTCACCACCCGGTTCGTCGATTCGAAGGAACTGGATTACGCCGTCAATCTCAAAGCCACCTGGATCCGCAGTTGGGGCGACATTCACAGCAGCGCCAAACTGGGCGTGTCGTGGACGGCCAACGGCAATGTGGGCGAGGGTGAGTATTATGCCGACATGGCGCTGGCGCCGCACGGGTACCGGCCCCGCCCCTATACCGACATCCCTTACATGCACAACGTGGCGGGATATGTCGAAGAGACGCTGACACTGCCTCTGGGTTCCACGACGCTGCAGTTGATGGCGGGCCTGCGGGCGGAAAAGACCTGTATAAAAGGTACGAAGTACGACAATACCTCCAACTTTTCGCCGCGCCTGAACCTGAAATACCTCGTATCCGATCGCTTTTCCGTGCGTGCGGGGTGGGGCCTGACGGAGAAACTCCCGTCGTTCAACATCCTTTACCCCCCCCCGAAGTACCGCGACACACGCATTTTCAGTACCACGTACGGGGCTGAAAGTTTCTACGTCTACCACTCCCAGCCTTACACGACGCTCTACAATCCCGACCTGCGCTGGCAGCGCAACCGCAACGCGGAGGTCGGCGTGGAGTTCAGCGCCGGAGGAATGCAGGTGTCGCTGGTGGGCTATTTCAACAAGACGAGTTATCCGTTCCGCCTCAAGGAGCAGTACGATCCCTATACGTACCGTATGGGGTCGGTACCGGGCACATTGCCGGACGGCACACCTTATGTGCTGCCGCAGAATCCGCTTTTCAAGGTGGATAATCAATCGGGAGAGATCTTTGTCCGCGATGGCGACCATCCTGAAAAAGGGTGGGTGTCGATGCAGGGGCAGGATCAGAAAACCTTTGTTAAAAACACCTGCCAGTCGAACAGTTCGCCCGTCAATCGGATGGGACTGGAGTTCGTCGTGGATTTTCCCGAAATCCGTCCGATCCGGACGCAACTGCGGCTTGACGGAGCCTATGGCTACACGCGCTATGTCAACGAAGGCGAAGCGTGGTATTATCCCCAGAAATATTTGAACGACAAGCCTTATCCCTATGTGGGTATTTATCCCGATAACGGGAGTAAGGCGACGATCACCTACAACGGCTGCGAGACGCACGCTCTCGACGCCAACCTGACGGCCATCACGCATATTCCTTCGATCCGGATGATCGTCACGCTGCGCCTCGAAGCCGCCCTCTGCCACCGCACACAGAACATTTCGAGCTACAAGGGCCGCGAGTACGCCTTCAACATCGAGTCGGAGAATTCGAAGACCCCCAGTGGAGGCAGCATCTACGACGGCAACAGCTACACGGCCATCTACCCGATCGCCTATATCGACTTGCAGGGCAACCGCCACCCCTTCACCGAAGCGGAGGCGGCCGATCCGGCATTCGACGACCTGATTCTGCGGTCGGGCAACGCCGTACAGTATAATCAGGACGGTTACGATCCCTACTTCTCGGCCAACCTGAGTGTCACGAAGGAGATCGGCGATCATGTGTCGATATCATTTTATGCCAATAACTTCACCAATTCGCGCAAGGCCGTTACCTACTACGCCAACGGCGTCAGTGCCATCCTGACGCCCAAATTCTATTACGGTCTTACGCTGCGACTGAAATTCTGATGCGATGAAACGATTTATTTACCTGTTTATATGCGTTGTGCTGGCGGCTTGCACTTCGTTCGGCGACAAACCTTACGCCGGCGACCTGCAGACACTGCGGGTGCAGGCGGTCTATCCCGAACAGTACGCCGAATACCGGCGCAGCGGCGTGACGACCGTGGTGCAGGAGGTGAGTTCGGGGATTCTCTACCGGGCGCAGACCAACGCGCAGGGCCGTGCGGAGTTCCGCCTGGCCAACGGCATTTACCGCATCTCGATTGCCGACAAGGCTACGGCAACGGCGATGTTCAACGGTTCCGTCGAGCGGGTGCAGGTGATCGGTGCCGACCGGGAACTGACACTCCAGCTGACCTATTCGAAGGCCGGGGCCGTGGTGTTCCGGGAGATCTACTGCGGCGGTTGCTCGAAGGCTCCCGAACAGGGCGTGTTCAATTACGACCAGTATGTTATTCTGCATAACAACAGTGCCGAAACCTACTACCTCGACGGACTCTGCTTCGGATCGGCCGATCCCTACAACTCCAATTCGGGTACGAACGTCTGGGTGGACAAAGACCCCGTGACCGGCGAGACGGTATTTCCGGGATATGTCCCCGTGATTCAGGCGATCTGGCAGTTTCGCGGCAACGGCGAAGACTTCCCGCTCGCACCCGGTGCAGGTGCCGTGATCTCGATTACGGGCGCCCGCGACCACGCCGCGCAGTTTCCCCAGTCGGTGAACCTGAACAAGCCGGACTATTTCGTGCTATACGACCAGACGCTCTTCCCCAATCCGAGCTACCACCCGGCTCCGGGCGATCGGATCCAGCCGTCGCACATCCTCAGGGCGGCGATCAAGTTGGGACAGGCCAACGCCTACACCTTCTCGATGACTTCCCCGGCGGCGGTGATTTTCCGGCCGGTCGGCATGACGCTCGAAGAGTTCCTGGCCAATCCGGAAAATGTGGTGCAGAAACCCGGTTCGGCGAGCGACAGATGTGCGTTGGTGCCCGAAGAGTGGATCATCGACGGCGCGGAGGTCTATACCACGCCTTCCGATCCGGTCAAGCGCCTCTCGCCGGAGGTGGATGCGGGTTTCTCGGTGCTGAGCCAGACCAAGAAAGGACATACGATGCACCGAGTGCTCGACGAGGAGGCCACCGCTGCGGCGCAATACGATGTGTATGTCGATACGAACAATTCGTCGAACGACTTTTACGAACGTGAGACCCAATCCCTGCACGAATAGCCTATGAAACGGATTCTACTATTGCTGATGCTGACGTGGGGCGCCGGGAGCGTCGCGCAGGAACGTTTCGACGACCTTGTGCGCCGCAACCCCTGGAACGGGGGCGTGAATGCCGCCGGAGTACGGCAGGATACGGTGAGCCGCTCCTATGCCGAAGTGCATTTCACGAAGGAGAACGGCGGCTGGACCGATCATTCCGGTTCGGACGACAGTTGGAATGCCGGTGCGGAAACCAAGTCGGTTCGCCATTTCGAAAAAGTGTCGTTCTTCGGCCGCTTCGCCTACGACTATTTCGACGGCCGCAACATGTGCGGATCGATGCTTTCTCGTCCGGGATACTATCCGGTCGATATTCTGGAGTTCACGCCCGGGCGCAAGGTGTGTGAAACTTATGCCTTCACGGGAGGTATTGCCGCACGGCTCGGCCGCCGGTGGACGGGCGGTCTGCGGGCGGATTTCGAGGCGGGGAATTATGCCAAGAGGCGTGACCTGCGGCATAAGAATATGTCGCTCGACTTCGAGATCGCACCCGGCGTCATGTATCGTGCGGGCCGCTTCGCAGCCGGCGCCGCCTATATCTTCTCCAAAAATTCGGACAAGGTCGAAGCGGAGCAGATCGGCAAGAAGGGCGACTCCTACTACGCCTTTTTCGACAAGGGACTCTATTACGGAACGCAGGAGTTGTGGGATGGCAGCAACATCCACCTTGCCGAGAGCGGCATCGACGGATTTCCGATGAAAGAGACCGGGCACGGCGCGTCGGCGCAGGTACAGTTCGGGCCTTTGTACGTCGAGGCGACATACCGCCGTACGGACGGCGATACGGGGGAGAAAGACCTTACATGGCATGCGTTCGGAGGCAACCGTTACTCCGCCCGTGCGGTACTCTCGCTCCGGAGCGCAGCATACGGCCATTTCGTGCGGCTGGATTTCGACTGGCGCGAACAGGACTTGCGGGAAATGCTCGTCGGAAAGGAAAATATCAACGGCGTCACCGTGAATAAGGTTTACGGATCGACCCCCGTATCCGGACGTAAAAACGCGGAGGCTGGCGGTGAATACGAGATTGCCTCGGAGCGTTTCCACTTCCGTGCGGGTGGCCGTTATTCGCAGACCGGGCGACGCTCGACGCTGATGTATCCGTATACCCGCGAACAGAAACTGCATTTTGCGGAGTGTTTCGCCCGGGGTCGGCGGGGTTTCGGACGCTTCGAACTCACGGCCGGAGTGAATTGCCGCTGGGGCGGGTTCTCGGAACGGAGCACGACGCTCGCCGGGGGCGACACGGGCGATTACCCGTTGCAACTGACCGCTTATTACGACCGCGAAGCGGAATACCTCACGGCGACGCGCCTGGGAGCCGAGCTGGCTGTAAGGTGCAATATCAAACGATTTTACATCGATCTTTCGGGTCGTTACGAACACGGCTTCGGCATTCGGTACGCGCCCGGCGCAGAGCGCGGAGCGGCGACGATCGGCGTGGGATATAATTTCTAACTAAAAATAAAAGAGTATGAAACGAATTTTGCTGATTATGGCAGTCGGGGCGATGTGTTTCGCAGGCTGTTCGAAGGAGGAGGGGACTCCCGCGACCGGCGACAGCCGGATCCGGATCAACCCGACGATCGTAACGCGGGCTACGGAGGTGGATTTCGAAGACCGGGATCAGATCGGTCTTTCGCTGGCGGCCAGCAACCCGGAACTGAGTTCCGATAATAACTGCCTGACATACGATGCGGTACGGGGAGTGTTCATGTCGGATATTCCCTGGTTCACGGAAGAGGGCGTGACGGCCGACCTGGTGGCTTACTATCCCTTTGCCGCGTCGGGCGTACCGACTACGTTCGCCGTGAAAGCCGATCAGTCGGCGGTTTCCGACTATACGGCTTCCGATCTGATGACCGCCTCCAAAACGGGTGTGACGCGGACGACGGAAGCTGTCGGTATGACCTTCTTCCACCGCCTGACCAAACTTTTCATCACGGTGACCAACACCATGTCCTCGCCGGTTTCGAAGGTGATCGTCAAGAACCTTTACGGTACGGCCGATGTCGACGTGGCGACGGGCGCCGTGTCGCCCAGTGCAGACGAAGGGAAGATCGAGGTGACGGCCAATGCGGTCGAGGCCGGTAAGACGTACCGTGCGGTGGTGATCCCGCAGGTGGTGGCGCTGACCGTGACGGTGGAGCTGGCCGACGGTACGATCCTGTCGAAGGATCAGGCAATGACCGAACTCAAGCCGACGGGACAGTATCCCGTCAATATCGAGGTGGGACAAGGTACGCTCAACGTGACCATCTCGGGCGATATTCAGAATTGGGAGAACGAAGACCCCATTCTGCCCGATACCGATCCCGTAGCGTTCGAGGAGGGCGAAAACTCGTTTACCTATGCCGGTGAGACCTACGGATTCAAAACGCTGGCGGACGGCAAAACGTGGATGACCGAGAACCTGCGTTATGTTCCCTCGGGCAAGACGCCTTCCGCCGATCCTGCCGAAGCGGCAGGCATCTGGTATCCTTATACGACGGACGGCACGACACAGACTCCCGCGACGGATGCTCAGACGATCGCATCGAAGGGCTACCTCTACGACTATCAGACGGCTTTCGGCGTGGCGATCACCGACCTGAACTGCGACCGGTTCGAAGGTATTCAGGGTATCTGTCCGAAAGGCTGGCACATTCCGACCCACCGGGATTTGATCGGACTGGTGGGCAAATCGACCAAACTGGCCGACGGCACGGACATGACCGACACTTCAGCCCCTTACTACGACAGCGCTTACGACGGCGGCAAAGTTCCGACGCTCGATGCGGCCGGTTTCAACTTCCCGCTCTCCGGAACGCGGTTGTGTGCCGGAATCGGCAAGGCGGGAACCTACCAGAAGGGCAATGCTTCGGGTGTGCTGACACTCAGCTATATGATGTCTTCGACGGTGTATAAGCCGGTTTACAACTCCACGACCAAAGAGCTGAGCAACATCCAGTTCTTCGGCACGATGACCAACTTCAACGGCAACTACGGCGAAGGGCGTGTCACCTGCGGATATGTGGGCTACCTGAGCGGAACATCCGTGCGCTGCGTGCGCGATACGGCGAAATAGTCCGTTCTTGCGTTACGGATAAACCGGTCGGAAGCGGCCGGTTTATGCCGTTTTAACCCTTGTTGCTGCGACGGCCCACACACCCGGTGCAGAGACGAATGAAAAAACTCAATACAGACGATAAATGAAAAGAAAACCGAATTATCTCAAACACCTGTTGCAATGGGGCGTACTGGCCGCCATCGTGGGCACGGTGCTCTGGTCGGCGCTGGGCGACAAACCCGTGGACGTCGAGAAATACTGTCCTTTCGGGGGCCTGCAGGCCTTCGGCACCTACCTGGTGAACAACTCGCTGGCCTGCTCGATGTCGATGCTCCAGATCATGATGGGGCTCGTGCTGGCCGTGGGCGTCATCCTCTTCAGCAAACTCTTCTGCGGCTACCTCTGCCCGTTGGGCACCGTCGGCGAATGGATGGGCAAAGCGGGGCGCAAGATGCACCTGCAGATCGACCTGCGTACAGGCGGCGCGGCCGACCGTGCGCTGCGTATTCTGAAATACGCGCTGCTGTTCACGATCCTCTACTTCACGCTCACGTCCAGCGAATTGTTCTGCAAGCGCCTCGATCCCTACTATGCGCTGGCTACGGGTTTCAAAGGCGAAATCGTGCTGTGGATGTCGCTGACGAGCATCGTGCTGCTGTTCCTCGGCTCGCTCGTGGTGCGGATGTTCTGGTGCCGGTATATCTGTCCGCTGGGTGCCATCAGCAACATTTTCAAATTCACCCCGGTGTTCATCGCCGCCGGTCTTGTATGCTGGGCGCTGAGCGCTGCGGGCGTCGAAGGGGCCTGGGTGTGGGTGATTGCCGCGACGTGTGCCGTGTGCTATGTGGTGGAGATGGTCAAGCTGCGCAGTTGCGCTTTTCCTCTGATGTATGTCCGGCGCGACAACGCGACCTGCAACAACTGCGGTTTATGTGAGAAAAAGTGCCCATATCAGATTCCTATTCACAATTACGTGAAAGTGAAACATGTGGATTGTACGCTGTGCGGACAGTGCGTTTCGTCCTGCAACACGGGCGCCCTGCAGGTCAATGGCAGGCGGTCGCTGCGCTGGGTGCCGGGAATTCTGGCTGTCGTGCTTTTCTTCCTCGCCGTGTGGATGGGAAATAGTTTCGAACTGCCCACGATCGACGAGAGATGGGGTGAAAACGTGCAGACCGAGAACCTGCAGACCTTCGAAATGGAAGGGCTGCAGACCATCAAATGCTTCGGGTCGTCGAAGGCTTTCTCAGCCAAGATGCAGACCGTACCGGGCGTCTATGGTGTGAAGACCTTCGTGCGCCGGCATGGTGTGGAGGTGCTGTACGACCCTGCCAAGACCGATACGCTCAAAATCCAGGAGGCGATCTTCGCACCCACGCAGCGCAAATATAAGACCCCCGGCGGGGAGGTGCCCGAGTTGCGGGTGCTGGCGCTGGGCGTGGAGGGGTTGCACGACCGGATGGACATGGTCTACTTCGGCATGGTGCTCCAGCGCATCGAGGGCATTTACGGTTATACGGCCGAGTTCGCCTGTCCGGTGGATGTGAAGGTCTTCGCCGATCCGGCCGCTGGTGTCACCCGCGAACAACTGGCCGGGGCAATCGACGCCGAGGAGTTGGTGATGAAGGTCAAAGACGGCGAGAAGATCATTCCATTGCACTTCGTGCTCAAAAGTTTCGCCGAGGGCGGAACGGTTTCGCGCGAGGAGTTCGTGACGGTGATGTTCCGCGACGTGCAGAAGATGTCGGGCCGCTTTGTCGATAATATGGATAAGTGGGGCGACGACGAACAGTTCCCGAAAGCGGTCTACGAAATGCCGTTCCCGAGCATCGAGAAGATTCCGATCAAGGCCGGATTCCCTTATTTTAAAAGTTTCCTTTCGTGTACGGACGGCATCGTGTCGGTGGACTTCGTGCTGCGCGACCTGGTGCCCACGATGCAGCTTCGCTACGTGAAGTCGATGTGGGACGATGAGCGGCTTTGGAACGAGGTGTTCCAGGCGCCCGTCTGGACGCTGCGGATGGCCGACGGCACCTTCAAGGAGTCGGAGCCGCGCCTGAAATTCATGCAGGAGGGCCGTACCGTAGAGTTACCCGTACTGGAATAGAAAAAGAAAATCTGCCGGAGGGTCTTTCGAGGCCCTCCGGTTGTAACGAAGAATGACTATGAGAAGATGGATGGCCTGTGCGGCGGTTTGTGCGCTGCTGTGGCAGTCGGCTGCGGCCGACGAGGGGATGTGGATGATTCAAAGCCTTGAGGACGGAGTGTATGCGCAGATGAAGGCAAAGGGCGTCAGACTCAAACCGCAGGAGATTTACAACGAAACGGCGCCGGCGCTTGCGGACGCGGTGGTCGCCGTCGACGGGGGCATGGGAACGGGAAGCCTGATTTCAGCCGGAGGGCTGATGATTACCAATCATCATGTGGCTTTCAGCGATATTTGCGCCCTGTCGACACCCGAACATAATTACCTCGAAACGGGCTTCTGGGCCCGGACGAAGGCCGACGAAATCCCCGTGCCGGGCAAGACGGTTTCGTTCCTGCGCAAGGTGGCCGACGTGACGGACGAGGCGAATGCGCTCCAGGCGGAGATGAAGGCCGCCGGCAAGTGGGGCATGATGGGGATGCGCCGTCTCTATGCCGAACTGGAGCGGCGCCACGGGGAAAATTCTCCGTACGAAGTATCGTGCGCCTCGATGTGGAGCGGCAAGAAGTACCTGATGTACTTTTACGAAATCTATACCGACGTGCGGCTGGTGGCGACACCTCCCGTGACGATCGGCGCTTTCGGCGGCGATACCGACAACTGGGGCTGGCCCCAGCACAAAGGCGATTTCACGCTGTACCGGGTTTATGGCGACAAAGAGGGCCGTCCGGCTGCCTATGCGGCCGAGAATGTGCCAGTCCGGCCGGAGCGGTGGCTTTCCGTGGCTACTTCGGGTGTGCACGACGGCGACTTTACGATGGTCATCGGGTTCCCCGGACGCACGCACCGCTACGATTCGTCGTTTGCCGTGCGCGAAAAGCAGCAGGTGAAAAACCCGATCGTGGTCGAAAACCGTCACGACCGCATGGACATCATCAAGCGCCGCATGGAGCAGAATCCCGAGGTGCGGATGAAGTATTCCGACGCCTATTTCGGGCTGAGCAACTATGCCGACTACGCCAAGTGGGAAACCAAGTGCCTGCGGCGGTTCGGTGTAGCGGACATCCGGGCGGAGGAAGAGGCTGCGATGCAGGTCTGGATCGACGCCGACACGGCGCGCAAGGCCCGCTACGGCGGCTTGCTGGAGGCGATGGAGCGGGGATTCGATGCACGGCGCGAAGCGGTGCGGAACCGCACCTGGTTTCAGGAGGCGTGGCTCGGACCGAGCGAAGCGCTGCTGACCGCCAACCGCGTATCGTCGTACCTCTCGAAGCTCGCGCGGCTGAAGATCGACACGCTCGACATCCGATCGAAGGAGAATCTCAATCTGCTCGCTAACTCAGGCCGCCTGCGCAGGAATTACGATGCGGCGACCGACCGGGAGCTGTTCGCCCGCATGACGGTCAACTTCACCTCCCATGTGCCGCGCAAGTTGTGGGGGCGGACGTTGGAGCGGATGTACGACCGCTGCGAGGGTAATGCCGACCGCATGGCCCGCGAGGCGTTCGATGCGTCGTTCTGCTCCGACGCCCAGCGATACGACGCCTACTTTTCACAAAACCGTTCGGTCGAAGAGATCCGTCTCGATCCGTTGGTAGCGCTGACCGAATCGGTCAGCATCCATCGCTTTACAAGCGGGGTGCCGAAGGCCGAAAAACGGGCGGGCGTACAGGTCGGCCGTTTGGAATCCGACTACGTCGATGCGCTCTACAACTTCCGCAAGGCGCGGGGCGAGGTGCAGTATCCCAACGCCAATTCGACGATGCGCCTGAGCTACGGAACCGTAGGCCCGGTAAGTCCGGCGGACGGTGTGCATTACGATTCGCGCTCGACGGTGCAGGGCTATGTGGAAAAGTACAACCCGGAGGAGTATGATTTCCGGGTCGACGAGCGGATGCGTTCGCTCATCGCCGCGAAACGGTGGGGCCGTTGGGGCGAAAAAGGGAAACTCTTTGTCAATTTCCTCACCGACAACGATATTACCGGCGGCAATTCGGGCAGTCCCGTGCTCGATGCACGGGGGCGGTTAATCGGGTTGGCATTCGACGGTAACCGCGAGTCGATGGCGAACGACATCTACTTCCAGCCCGACTGCTCGAAGACGGTTTGCGTGGATATCCGCTATGTGATGTGGGTGATCGAGCAGTATGCCGATGCGGGGTATCTGCTCGAAGAAATGCGGTTCGAGAAGTAGAATTGCCTTCTATTATAGCAAGCGCCCGCCGAATTTCGGCGGGCGCTTGCTATAATAGGATATAGAATCAGTTTGCCATTTTTCTTATCCACAATTTGAGGCCGATGTCTAACAGAATGGAAATCCCGAACAGGATGAACAACAGATTGTACGATCCGTGAATCAGAACGGCCAGAAAGACACCGACCAGAATTACATCGATGAGCACGTCCCGGCGGGACAATCGTTGCCTTCCTTTCGGGAATCGGGGCAGGAAGAACAGACCGGTTGCAATAAATAATGCAGCGAGAAAACAGAGTACGGCTAAAAACGTATGCGGATGAAGGAACAGCATACCGGCATAGATAAATAAACCGATATTCCACACATAGTAAACGATGTTAAAAGCTTTAAAATAGGCCTGTTTCATAATTATTCAGTATAGCATCCGTGACGGGTTACAGAGATGTGTGCGGCTCTGGAGCAGGACATCCTATTTCAGCCGCAGGAACGAGTAGCCGAAGCGTGCGGCGGCTTCGCGTTCGAGTGATTCGCGCAACGTGGGGTGGGCGATCGAGATCAGCGCCCTGGCCCGTTCGGCGAGGTTGCGGCCGATGAGCCGCGCCACACCGTATTCGGTCACGACGTGCTGCACCATGTGGCGGGTGGTCACCACGCCTGCGCCCGGCGTGAGCAGGGCCTTGATCTTCGATTCGCCCTTCGGGGTGAGCGACGGGATGGCGATGAAGGTCTTGCCGCCCTCGGAGAGTGCCCCGCCGTACATGAAATCGTGCTGCCCCCCGACGCCCGAGATAATGCGCTCTCCGACCGAGTCGGCGCACACCTGTCCCGTGAGGTCGACCTCCACGGCGGAGTTGATCGCCATTACTTTGGGATTCAGACGGATGCGGAACGGATCGTTCGTCCATGCCACGTCCTTCATCACCAGCTCCTTGCAGTAGTCCATGTAGTCGTATAAGCGCCGTGAACCCAGCGCCAGCGATCCTACGTTTATGCCGGGCAGCACGGCCTTCTGCGAGTTGTCGATCACGCCCCGCTCGATCAGGGGCAGCACGCCGTCGGTCATCGCCTCGGTGTGCAGGCCCAGGTGCTTGTGTCCTTCGAGCGCCGCCAGCACGGCGTTGGGAATGCCGCCCACACCGATTTGCAGCGTGGCGCCGTCGGGAATCAGCTCGGCGATGTAGTTGCCGATCCGGCGCTCCACATCGGTCGGAACGGCCGTCGGAACCTCCACGAGCGGATCGTCGACCTCCACGGCGGCCGCGAGGCGCGAGACGTGGATCAGTGCATCGCCGTAGGAGAAGGGCATCGCGGGGTTGATCTGGGCGATGACCGTCCTGGCGCACTCCACGGCCGAGACGGCCAGGTCGGCCGAAACCCCGTAGGAGCAGTAACCCTCCTCGTTGGGGCGCGAAAGGTTGAGGATCGCCACATCGACGGGCAGGATGCCGCTGCGGAAAAGTCCGGGGATTTCGCCTAAGAAAGCCGGGATGGTCTGCCCGTAGCCTTCGGCCAGCCACCGGCGGATGTTGTTCGCCACGAAGAGGCTGTTGACCAGAAAGGTATCCTTGTATTCGGGACGGCAGTAGGGGGCGTCGGCACGGCCCACGGCGAAGCCCGAATAGACTTTGACATCGGTCAGCTCGGGTCCCCGGTCGGCCATTGCCTGTACCAGCACTTCGGGGATCGAGGTGCTGCCCTGAATGTAGACGCTGCTGTGGGGGCGGATGAGTTTGACGGCCTCGGCGGCAGTGGTGAGTTTCATAAGATTAGTTTTATCGTTTTTGTAGCTTTTGTTCCGCCGAAAGCGGCGTAAAAGCTCTCCGCATAATGTTCTCGCAGGAGCAGGCTTTTGTCTCGCTATAACGGGCGGCTGCCCGGGTTTGTAAACGATCCGGTCCCGTTTTTTATGCTCGACATTCAGCCTGTTCTGTTTCCGCCCGAACCGAAAATGCGGATTTAGTTGTGCGTCCTTTGGCCGCAGAACCACTATCGATGGTTTGCGGCGAAGGCGGCAAGGCGTTCGTCGAGCAGGTCGAACTGCTCGGGGCGGTTCATCTGCGAGATGCACACGCGGATGCCGTCCTGCTTGCTGCCCGTCGTCGAAAGCGAAATGGCGCAGACGCCATAGAGCAGCAGCTCTTTCAGCAGCTCGGCGCTCGAGAGCGTGCCATAGCCGATCGTGTAGAAGAAGCCGTCGCTGACCTCCTCGCCCAGATCGTTGTCATAGACAATGCGGAAGCCGTGGCGGCAGAACATTTCCTTCGTGAGTTTCGCGCGGCGGGCATACTCCGAGGCTTCGTCCACAAAGCGGAGATCGCCGTCCGCTGCGGCCTTGAACATCGCCGCCAGCGCGTACTGCGCCGAATGGCTCGTGCCCGACGAGGCGGCGTAGAGGATCGACAACACGTAGGCGTCGCCCAGACGGCCCATGCCGTAGCGCTCCTTCAACGCGGGGTAGCTGCGTTTGTAGACCTTCTCGGGAATGGCGGCCACGGCGATGCGCTGCCCGGCGTAGCTGAAGATTTTCGATCCCGAGAGCATCAGAACGTAATTATCCGTGTAGCGGGCCACGGTGGCCTGATAGGGCGCTTCGAACGGACGGCCCAGCGGCTTGCGGAAGTCCATGCAGAGGTAGGCCAGGTCTTCGACCACCAACGCATCGTAGCGTGTGGCCAGCTCGCCGATGGTTTGCAGCTCGCTCTCGGTCAGGCAGATCCAGGCCGGATTGTTGGGGTTCGAGTAGACGATGGCCGCGATGTTCCCCTGCGAGAGATAACTTTCCAGCTTGGGCCTCAGTTTTTCGGCCCGGTAGTCGTAGATGTCGAACGAGACGCTCGGAATTCCCAGGATGTGGGTCTGGCTGCGCTGCACGGGGAATCCGGGATCGATGAAGAGGATCGTATCCTTCTTCGGATCCAGCTGCGAGCAAAGCAGGAACAGCGTGAAACTGCCCTGCATGGAGCCTACGGTGGGAATACAACCCTGCGGCGCCATGTCGATGTCGAGGAAGGCGCGGATGAAACGCGCGGCCTGGGTTTTGAGTTCGGGGATGCCCGACATGCTGGGGTAGATCGATGCCACGCCGGCCTCCAGGGCACGGCATTCGGCCTCGACGCCGACCTTTTCGGGCGGCAATCCCGGAACGCCCATTTCGAGGTGGAGGAATTCCAGCCCGGTTTCCTGTTCCAGGGCGCGGGCGATGTCGCCCGACTGGCGTATGGTCGCCCGGGCGATGTCGGAGATGTCCATCCGCTCCAGTACGGAGTTCAGACGGGCGCTGGGGATCGGCAGTTTCATCGGCGGATGATTTTTTGTGCGTATTCGTAACCCGCGCGGAAGGCCGCGAGGTTCATGTCGACCACCTCCTGCCCCTTGCGGGCGAAGATGTCGCGGATGCCCTGTTCCAGTTTTTCGGGTGCGATGTCCAGAAACGGCGCTGCGGCCCCCAGCAGGACGATGTTCGCCGCGCGGGGCGACGCGGCCTCTTTGGCCAGCGCGTCCACGTCGAGCGCCACCACGCGGGGCAGGGCGTCGAGTTCGCCGCGAAGCGCTTCGGCGTCGGGATAGTTGGGTATGTTTACGAAAGGCGTGGTGTTGGTGATGACCCAGCCCTCTTTGGAGAGCCACGGGAGGTAACGCAGCGCCTCCATCGGTTCGAGCGAGATGATGAGGTCGGCCGCGCCGCGCGGAATCAGGTCGGAAGCGACAGGTGCCGACGCGATGCGCAGGTTCGACTGCACGTCGCCGCCGCGCTGGCTCATGCCGTGTACTTCGGCCTGTTTGAGGTGCAGTCCTTCGCCCAGGGCCGCGCGGCCGATGACGGTGGCGATGGAGAGGATTCCCTGTCCTCCCACACCCGAGAGTATGATGTCCTTTTTCATGGCTTTACTTTTTTGCGGCATGGTGCCTTTTGGCGGTCTGGATACATTCGCGGCGCGGGATGATGACCGATACGCCTTCGTAGGCGATCTCTTCGCGCAGGAGCTGCTTCATCTGCTCCCGGTTTTTGGGCAGGGGCACGATGACCCGGATGTGTGCCGGATCGACGCCGATACCGGCGCAAATCTGCTCGAGTCGGCCCGTGCCGGCCGAGTCCTGACCGCCGGTCATGCCCGTTGTAAGGTTGTCCGAGATGATAACCGTGATCGGGCTTTGCGCGTTCACGGCATCCAGCAGGCCCGTCATGCCCGAGTGGGTGAAGGTCGAGTCGCCGATCACGGCAATGGCGGGACGCTGGCCCGCGTCGGCGGCGCCGACGGCCATCGTGATTGAGGCGCCCATGTCCACGCAGGTGTCGATGGCGTGGAACGGGGCGAGCCACCCCAGCGTGTAGCAGCCGATGTCGCTGAAAACTTTGGCGTTTTCAAACTCCCCGGCGACCTCCTTGAGCGCCGTGTATACGTCGCGGTGGCCGCAGCCCTGGCAGAGCGCGGGCGGACGCGGCACGGTGACGCCGCTCGCGGCGTGGGCTTCGCGTGGCGGCAGACCGAGGGCTTCGCGCACGCAGTCGGGCGTCAACTCGCCCGTACCGGGCAGCGCACCGCTCAGGCGGCCTTCGACGGGAACCGGCGTGGGCAGAATGCCGCGCAGCATCTCTTCGACCAGAGGCTGCCCCTCCTCGATCACCAGCAGCGAGTCGCACGCTTCTGCCATTTTCCGGATATATCCTGCGGGGATGGGGTATTGCGAGATTTTCAGCACGGGGTGCGGGCATCCGTCGGGATAGTTTTCCATCAGGTAATTATAGGCGATGCCGCAGGTGATGATACCCACGGATTTATCTCCGCCGCCGCAAACCCGGTTGAAGGGGCTGCGTTCGGATTCGATCTCGAAGGTTGCGTAGTCTTCGAGCAATACTTTATATCTCGCGCGCGAGTTACCCGGCATCAGCACCCACTGCCGCGCCTGGGCGGGGTAGCTCTTCGGGTTCTGCGTGCGGACCTCCGAGGCGGTTTCCACCACGGCGCGCGAATGGGCCATGCGGGTGGTAAGGCGCATCAGCACCGGGATCCGGTATTTCTCGGAGAAGTCGAACGCTGCGAGGGTCATGTCGTAGGTCTCCTGCTGCGACGAGGGTTCGAAAACCGGCAGCAGGGCGAATTTGCCGTAGAAACGCGAGTCCTGCTCGTTCTGCGACGAGTGCATCGAGGGATCGTCCGCCGCCACGACGACCAGGCCGCCGTGAGCGCCGGTCATGGCGGAATTGACAAAGGCGTCGGCGGCGACGTTCAGTCCCACATGCTTCATGCAGACCAGCGCCCGCTTGCCGGCGAACGACATGCCGAGGGCTTCCTCCATCGCGGTCTTTTCGTTAGTCGACCAGGTGCAGTGAATGCCCCGCTCGGCGGTGAGCGGATGGCCCTGTATGAATTCGGTGATTTCGGTAGAGGGTGTGCCCGGATAGGCATAGACACCCGAAAGTCCGGCGTGGAGGGCCCCCAGCGCGAGGGCTTCGTCTCCCAGTAGTAATTCTCGGTTTATCATAGGTAGCGCAGTTTGCCTGTTTTACAAATGTATAATTAAAATCGGAGAATTCCTATCGAATCGTCGTAATATTGTCGCTTCGGGTGATAAAATACACGCTAACACGTGTGAAGAATAAAAAAATGAAAGAATCCCGGTTGTTGTGTGCCGGGAGTCGTAAGAGGGTATGATACACTTCCCGCAGAAAGAGGGAAATGATTTTTGATAGATGATAAAAAACAGCGGCAGGCGAGTGACGCGCAACTGTTCATCAGTGACTATGAAGAGTAAAGGGAGCCTGCCGCTGTGTGTTGACTATTCAGCAAAGACCCTGATCGTGTAAGTGATATGAAAAAAATGGGTGGTGCCGAATTTGCAGTTTCCGAGGCTTTGGCTGACCTTTCTTCTAACAAAACAGCACACACCCATTGGGGTGCGACACTGTATCATTGTAGAAGAAGAATAAAATTTGCCAAAATTTCAGAAACTCACTGATACTATCGCATTATTTATCGATATGTCAAGAACGCTTCAATAAGACAGTGTTGACGAAAACACACATCTTTTCTTCGGGTAAAGGTAAATAAATATCCTGATGTTACAATACCCCTTGTCCGAAAGTCGTATTGATACGCCGTTGTGCTCTATTTTTCCGCTAATCCTCACCGCTTAACAGGCTGATTTGCCGCGATTCGCCTGCAATCCAAACGATGTCGCCCGCTTCGAAACGCGTTTCGGCCGGAGGGTTCATCAGCGTTTGACCGCCGCGTTCGATTCCCAGCACCAGGCAGGTGACTTTATTGCGCAGTTCCGACTGCATGATCGAAAGACCTACCAGCGGAGAGGCCGGGGCTATGCCGAATTGTTCGATACGGATGTTTGCGCGCGGACGGGCCGCCAACGTCCTTTCGCGCTTTTTGTCCTCCTCGTCCCGCTGGCGGAACGTTTCGATCTGTTCGTCGGTGCCCACGACCGTCAGCCGGTCGCCGGGATAGAGGCGGACGCGGCCGTCGGGGATGTTGATCCGCTCGTGGCCCCGCGTGATTGCCACCACGCTGATGCCGTAGCGCTGGCGCAGGCCGGCATCGCGGAGGCTCTGACCTGCCAGAGGCGACGAGGGAGCCAGCGTGAAGTCGGCCAGGTGGAGGTTGTGGAACGGCAGCGCGTCGAGCAGCCTCTGCTGTTCGCCGCTTTCCGGATCGCTTTTTTCGCTGCCGTTGAAGTTGGCCAGGAAGCGGTGCTCCATGTCGAGTGAACGCCGGCGCATCCGGTTCGAGAAGACTAGCAGCGAGAGGATCAGCAGCGAAAGCGCGAATCCCATACCCGAAGCCACATTGAACAAGTGGATGACAACCGACATCAGGATCACGATACAAAGCATTATTTTCAGGATGATGAGCGACACGAGCGGTCCCCGGTTGAACTTGCTGTCGTGCCACAGTTTCTGGAACTCCGGGGAGCGGTTTTTCTTCATGAAGATCATCCACAGAAAGGGCGCTATGACGGCGAGGATCAGGGCCAGGTTGACGAGCGAACCCGTCAGCCCGTGGATATGGCCGGCTACGACGGGCGCGACATATCCGAAGAAAATCGCCTGGAAGAAGATGCAGAGGATCGTGTAGAGCAATACGGGCAGCAGCATCGAGCGCAACAGTTTGTGCCATGTGCTTTTCTGCCGCACGGTGGTCGATCCCGACGCGTAACGCGTCAGTACCATCTTCCACCGGGCCGGGAGGCGGCGGTCGACGAACCGGTAGGCCGGGTCTGCCGACCGGATCATGTAGGGCGTCAGGAAGGTCGTGAGCACCGAAACGGCGACGATCACGGGGTAGAGGCTGCCGTCCGTGACGTGGAGCGTCACGCCCAGCGAGGCGATGATGAAGGCGAATTCGCCCACCTGCGTGAGCGAGAAGCCGGATTGCATGGCGATGCGCAGGGGCTGTCCGGAGAGCAGCACGCCCAGGGAGGCGAATACGACCTGACCTGCGATCACCAGGGCCGAGAGAATCAGAATCGGTACCCAATGAGCCGCCAGCATCCCGGGGTCGATCATCATGCCCACCGAGACGAAGAACACCGCGCCGAAGAGGTTTTTGACCGGCTGCACCAGTTTGCCGATGTCGGCCGCTTCGACCGTCTCGGCCAGCAGCGAACCCATGACGAAGGCGCCGAGCGCCGAGGAGAACCCGGCCTTCGTGGCGATCATCACCATCCCCAGGCAGAGGCCCAGCGCTACGATCAGCAGGGTCTCGTCGTTGAGCGTCTTGCGGAGTCGCTTGAGCATCGTCGGCAGCAGGTAGATGCCCAGCAGCGACCAGAAGAGCAGGAAACTGCCCAGTTTGAGAATGCTGCCCGCCATTTCGGCCCCTTCGAACTGCTTGCTTACGGCCAGTGTCGAAAGCAGCACCATCAACACCACGGCCACGAGGTCTTCGACCACCAGTACGCCCATCACCACGCCGGCGAATTTCTGCCTTCGCAGGCCCATATCGTCGAACGCCTTGAAGACAATGGCCGTAGACGACATCGAGAGCATACCGCCCAGGAAAAGACTGCTGATGTGCGAAAATCCCAGCAGATGCCCTGCCGTGTAGCCCGTGAACATCATGCCCGTGACGATCGTTGCGGTAGCGATCACGGCCGTCCCGCCGACGTTCATCAGTTTGCGGAACGAAAATTCGAGTCCCATGGCGAACAGCAGGAAGATGACTCCGATGTCGGCCCAGACCTTGATGTTGGCGGGATCGGTGACGGACGGTACCCACGGTACGGCGGGTCCTGCCACCAGTCCCGCGACGATGTACCCCAGGATGACGGGCTGCCGCAGCCACTTGAACAGCAGTGTGAAAACACCGGCGGCGATGAGAATCACCGCCAGGTCGGTGATGAAGGGAGCGATTTCGGACATGAAGTTCGGATGTTTGGATCTGCGGACCGGGGTGCAGGCGGTGTGTGCCGCACGAAGTGCGAACAGGCCCGGTCACGGGACAAAGATAGAAATTTACCCGCGAATTCGCACAAATGGTGACGCCGGATTGCGGGGCGCTCCGTGATTTTTTCCGGAGTCCGGAGATATCGGGAGGCTGTTCCTGCGATTCAAAACGAGGTTCTTCATCCTGAATGAAGGCAGGGGATCTCCCTGACAACACGGAGATCCCCTGCCTTCGGTGCTGCTTCCTCGGGTACGGCAAAGCAAGGTATTTACACGCTGTTTTCGTTTTTGCGTCCGGTGTATCACCTCGTAGCCCGACTAAGCCGGTGTACGGTGCGCCGCCCTCGCTGCCCGAAACGTCCGGCAGACGCGGGTGCCGGAAACGTCCGCTCCCGATCTTCGGGTCTGTTTATTTCTCCAGCGCAAGGTACTGCGTGTAAACGATACGTGTGTGGGGGTTGGCCGAGATGAGTTCCTGCCGGACGGCTTTGGTGCCGCAGCGGATCAGTCCCCAGAGGATCGAACGCGGAACACGGTGGACGATCTGGGTCAGCGTGTCGTAAATGCGGTAGTCGCACGTTACCCGGTCGCCCCGGATTTCACCGTCGATGGTCACCCAGTTGTCCGACCATCGGAACGATTTGAGCGTATCCGCCGTGCCTCCGCTCAGGTAAACGGTGTCGCGCGTTACGGTGTGTACCTCGACACGGGTTTCGGTGGCTGCCGTGGCGACGCTTTTCAGCCGTTTGATCTTGATGTTGAGCGATCGGATCGTCCGGGCCTGTCCGGCCATCAGTTTTTCGTATTCGTTGCATTTCAGGGTCAGGGCGTCGACGCTCGCGGCGTTCTGCCCGGCTTCGGTGCGGTAACGGTGCACGTCGGTGAGCAGCACCTGCTGGTTATTCTCGAGCCGTTGCACTTCGCGACGATGCCGCAGGTCGGAGCGCAGCAGCAGGGCGAAAGCGGCGACGGCAAGGGCCGGGACGACCCATTCGCGGGTCGCCCACAGCCATTTCAGGAACTTGAACATCAGGCCGTAACCAAAAGTTTGACAGCAAACTGCGCCGTGGTTTGCGGCAGCACCCGGACGTTGCTGACCTGAAAGCCCTCCGGGGCGAAGAGTTTCAGGGTGCGGCCCTTGTAGGCGAGCTGCTTGAGGCCCGCGCTGCCGAAGAGCGTCTGCAGGTCACGGATGCGGGACATGAACGCCGTGTAGTCGTCGGTGACGATGCGTCCTTCGAGCGATACGCTCTCCCGGTCGCGCCCGCCGTGGATGTATGCCCCGGCAGAAAGCGGTTCGGTAACTTTGAGCGGCTGCCATCCGGCGATGGTGTGCGTGCCGCCGATCCGTTCGATATGCAGGCCGGTTGCCTTGAGGGCTTCCGGGTCGATCGTCCGCAGGGCGGAAGCCGCACCGGTGACGTGCGTGAGGTCGGGGAAGGGTTCCGTGAAAGTGATATTTACCTCTGCCCACCGGTTTTGCCGCCAGGTTACGGCGATCTCCTTTTCGACCACGACCAGCCATGTGCCCCATTTGGTGCGGAGCGTCACGGGACGGGTCAGGTTCGCCAGGAATGTGCGGAGCGCGTCGATTTGCTGCGAAATGGCCTCGGTGTTCCCGCCCGTGACGGCTCCGCACAGCCGGATCGACCGTTCGTCGAAGTAGAGGTCGTCGGGATCGACGAAGGGTTCGAGGAAATTTTCCTCCCGCCATTGGCGGCAGGTGTCTCCCGTGCGTTTGGGCAGATCCCAGGCTCCGCCCAGGGAGATGTTGCTGCCCTCGTGTTTTCCGGGCCGGAAGCCGAATGCCGAGAGCGGTTTGTCGTTCAAATATGTTTCGTTCATTTTATTCTTCTTTTTGATCGTTTGTAAAGACATACGACACCCTGCTCCCGGTGAAAACCGGCAGTGAATAGGGGTATGTCGGGTGGTAAAACCGGCGGGGAAGGGGATGCCCAGGCCCCGTCGGATCAGGAGGATATGACCGTCAGTCGCGTCGTCCGGGCATCAATTCTCTCCCCGTGCCTGCAATTCGCGGTATTCGGCGCCCGTGATGGGGTAGTACTTCAGGTGCTCGTCGAAAATCCGCTGGCAGGCGAGCGTGTCGCCCCGGTCGAGCGCTTCCTGCGCCAGGTCGCGGGTTTCGCGCAGTAATCGGTTGGGGATATAGGCAACAGTATCGTTCACGTAATTTAAATTACGGTCGACCCCGGGATTTAATTCTTCCCAGTTCTCTATGCTTCCCCACCAGTTAACATAGCGCTGGCCATCGAGTGCATACATGGCAACGAAGACAAAATCATACGATTCGAAAATCCATCCTAATTTTCCCTTGTCCAGAACGTCCTCATTGAACCAGAACAATTTCCCCTGAATCGTATCCCGCTGACGCCAGGGATCATTTACTGGGTTGAAATTGAACATCCGGCAGGGCGTATACTGGGTGCCGTCAGGGCCTACTTCCCGGGAATAGTGTTCCGTAACGTATTTTGCCAGCCATTGCGGGTCGGTGCGGTCATCGGGTACGACGGAACGGGTGGCCGGAGCTTTCACTCCGGCAGCACGGTCTGTGGTACGTTGTCCGGTAACGGTGACACGGTACATGCGTTTTTTAGCCGAGTCGTCCTTTTCGCAGCCGAATGCGAATATGATGGCTCCGAGGAGCAACAGTACGAAGAATTTTTTCATAATGCCTGTGGTTTTATGGGATTTGTCTGCTATATTGCGTTTGTAGATTCCGAATAAAATATTTAACCCAAACAAATATAACGGTTCGTTTGCCAATTTCCAAATTTTCAGGCCATTAATTGCTCCAGCCGGTTGATTTCCCCGCGCAGGCGCTCGCGTGCGGCATGGAGCGCCGCCGCATCGTAGGGAGCGGCAAGCCCCAGCAGCATGCACTCCGCGCATTTGGCGACCTTGTAGTCGCCGGCGGCCAGTTCGCCTTTAAGCTCCGCGATGGCGGCCTGCACTCGCTCCGGATGGTTCTCCCTCACTTCGTAGCGGCCGACGATCCGGCCGCCTTCGTCGCGGTAAGTCAATTCGGCTTTCTGCAGGCCGCTCACCGGGGGGATTTCATCGTGGATCACGAGGGGTTTGAACCCTTCCCGACGCCCCCATTCGAGGTCGACGTCGCCGAGCAGGGTGGTTTCCAACAACCCCTCGGCATCGAATCTTGCGTAGTTTTTCATTAGGATAAATAATTTTTCACGTTCAATACAATGAAATAGAATTCCGCATCGTTGGCCGAAGCATCGTCGGCCAGAAACAGCACGCATTCGGAACGGCTGCGGCTGAGCATACGTCCGTAACCGTAGAATGAACTGACAAGGACGATATACTCGTTGTCATAGGTGTAACCGGTATTAAATGTTACTCTGTAATTACCTTCTTTTAACTTATTTATGTTCATCGGGCTTTTCCCCGGCGCACGCCATTGGGATTTGAACGATCCTATCGGATTGACATGCCCGATGTAGTCCACGCCCGGCATCAGACCGCTCCAGGGACCGTTTTGGTAGCGTACCAGCAGGCCGCTGTCGGTGATCTGAAGCCCGTGATAACTGTTTTGCGAAAGCATCTGCGTCGTTCCCCGCGTTTCGATCAGGTTCGTCTCGCTGCCGTCGAGAATGCGGAAATATTTCTCCTTCGCCCAGACCGAAGCCATGCCGTTGGCAAAGATCGAAGTGCGCTCGATCGAGTACTCCAGATGGGCGCTGACGTTGTACAGCGAGAGGGTGACCTTCATCCGCGATCCCTTGAGCGTGATGGGTGGCAATACCGGATCGAATGGCTCCGGCGGTTCGATCGGTTTCACCGGTTCGACCGGCTTTAACGAATCGACCGGACGGTTGGGATTGAGTACATCGTCCCCGGGAAGGATGACCGTCGTCCGGGGAAGATCTATGCCCGGCGTAATGGGGGTGATGGCCGCAGGCTGGAGCGTCTGGTTGCCGGTTTTGCCGCCGATGATTTCTTCGCCTTTGACGAATTCGTTGCCGTCGAGTTTTATAAACCGGTCTACCTGACATTCCATCGAATAGGAGCAGACGATGCGGTAGGTGCCGGGTACAATATTGTGTATCGTGGTACCCCGGTAGAAGAGCGGCTGCAGGAAGAATTTTCCCGAATTGGTTTTCCTGTACGTCCCCAGGTCGATGTGGGTTTTCCAGGCCCCTGTGTCGTCCTGTTTCTCGATGACGACCGAGAACGAAGCGGAAGCGTTGGCGAAGTCGTGTGTCTCGAGGCTGTCTTCGAACTTGATTACCGGCTGGATCGGCGGGATCTGCAGGCTCGGTTTGACCGATCCCCGGATGGTGAAAGGCCCGCAGGCGACGTAGGTATTGCTCTTTTCGTCCGAAGCTGTGTATTCGGTTGTGAGTTCCGCGAGGAAGGCTTGGGCACTTGCGTTCACGGCCGTTTGCAGCGTAATGTACCTCGTCGAGTCTCCGCCCGTATCGATGATGTCGGTGAGGTTTTCCTTCCTTTCTCCCGAAATTTCGAGGCGCAACTGATCCTGCTCGTTGTACATCGTGATGTTGTGATCCTTCTTGCTGATAACGATGCGTTTGTCCGCATTTTCGGAGGTTTGGAGCTGCTTGACGGTCAGGTTGTCCGTGTCGATGCTGTCGGCCTTGATCCGCCCGCCGTCGATGATCGTCTTGTCGCCGAGCGTACTGTTCGTCAGGTCGATACGTCCGGTGATCCGTGCACCTTCGGCTGCTTCGATCCGCGCGTTGTCGAGGTCGATCACCAACCGCCGTGCCGGATCGGAGATGACCGAGGTGGTGATGTTGCCGCCCACGATCTGCGAATAACGGTTCGTGTAGTTGAACGTGCGCCGGCTGATGCTCGTGCCGTCAGGAGCGTTGGTCTCATAAGCGGAACTGAGTACGCCGATACGGAAGTAGCGGTCTGCGGTCTGTTCTTCTGACGGGGCTTCCGGGGCGGCGGCGACGTAGGCCGAGTTATTCCCCGTCGCACAGACCGCATAGAGGAAGAGCGGTTTGCCAAGCGGGAACCGGGTGTCGTCGAGCAGCGTCTCGCCGCCCGTGATTTTCCACTCGCTGTTGCCCGCAGGGGCGTACAGCGCATGTTTCAGGGCGCCGTCGGACACGGCGATCTTGTTGGGGTTGCCTTCCACATTGCAACGGATGACCGACGTGCAGGTGAACTGCCCTTCGGCATCGCCCGTGAGCAGTCCCGGAGCAGTGAGCGCATCCACCAGGTCGGCGACCTCCCGTGCGTCGCGCCAGGCGCGGCGGGAGACGGCACCCGTTTGCCGGTGTACCTCCTTTACGGCGCCGGTCATGTCCTTGATCTCCTTTTCTACCTTCTCGGCGAAAGTTCCGACGCGGATGTCGTTCAGCTCCACACTCAACTGGGCCGGCTTTGCGAGCGGATAGCTTACCCGGCTGATGCGGAGGATGCGCGCCACTCCTTCGTCCGTCACGCGGATGCGGTCGCCTGCGGCCAGGCGGAGACCCTGCCGTTTCACATGGCGCGGATCGATCTCCAGCCGGTAGCTGTACTGCCTTTCGCTTTTCTTTTCCAGTTGCCGCCGGCCCCACTCCCGCAGTTCGGTTTCGGCACGGGTGACGTATTGCGCGGGCATGTTGAGATCGAGCAGCACGAATTCGTCGCCTTCGGCCGGCAGGCGTTCGTCGCTGGGAAGGTAGTGCGTGGCTCCTTCGTACTCGATTTCCGAACGGATGATGTCGATCTCGCGCGTCGTGGAGTCGATCTTGCGCCAGCCGCCCTTCACGATTCCGAACTCTTCGCCCGTGAGGGCGCCTGTGGTGAAGCTGACCTTCGGCTCGCGGTCTTTGATCACGTTGCCCGAGAGTTCGAATGCGTCGGCCGCGTTGGCGAACCGGATGCGGAACGTGCAGGTCTTCCCGGCGATTCGGGGTGTGCCGGTGACGCGCACCCCTTTCAGGCAGGGGTAGATTTCGTCGTTGGTGAGCGTCTGCTCGCGGACGCCGTACCGGGCGGTGTTGGCGTCGATGTGACGGCCTGCGATGGTCAGCCTTACGGGGCGGGGATTGTCGTTCTTGCGGTAGTCGGCCGGCAGGTTGCGGTCGGAGCCGTAGACGTAGAGCCGTGTCACGATGCTTTCGTTCGATATTCCCTGCCGTTCGAGCGCGTAAAGCCCCTTGTCCCGGCCGTATTCGAACGAGGGCCAGGCCGCATCGGGGTCGGCGGCCTGATCTGCCGCAGCCAGATAGAGGCTCTTGCCGCTGAACCGGTATTCCAGCCCATAGGTCTCGCAGAGCTTTGCGAGCGCTTCGAGGCAGGTCACGTCCCCGAACTCGATGTTTTGCACCGCCGTTTTATCCACCGCACCCCATTCGACGCGGAAGCCCGTGTAGCACGACGAGGTGGACCCGGAGCCGGTGCCCGCCTGCTGCACATCGCTGAACAGCATGGCGACGTGCTCTTCGAGCGTGCCGCAGTAGGTGATGTCGGTGGCGCCCCGGTGTTTGTGTTTTACGAATCCGAATACGTAGTAGGGGGCGTAGAATCGGATCGGGTAGCTGTGTACGCCGTCGCGGTGGGTGTGGTCGGGTTCTTCGAAGAGGACGAACTCCACGCCGTTGTGAAGCAGCCGGTCCCCCACCTGCAGTTGCAGGGCTTCCCCGACGCTGAGGGTCGTTTCGACGTATTCCTCGCCCATGACCTGCGACGAGTATACGGCTTTGTCGTCGAGCGGCAGTTCCAGCACCACGGTGCTGCCGCGCCTGATTGCGATTTTATTCATAGGTTTCCTTGTTTTTGCGGGTTACGGTGACCGATGCGCCCGTTTGCGTGCAGTAATCGACCTCCGAATTCCCATATTGGTAGACATTGACCTGCGCCCCTTCCGACGCTTCGATCCGCACGCGGCTGTCCCCGAAGCAGTCGATCGTGACGATGGCGCGTTCGGAAGCCGCAACACGCAGTTCCGACTGGTCTTTTACGTAGAGCGCCGCCACTTCGTAGCCGTCGTAGCGGCAGCGGGCTTCGCAGCGACCGACGAAGGCCGCCTCGCGGACGTTGTGCAGTTCGGCGGTTTCGTTGACGTACAACCCGTATTTCTCGCAGATGCCCCGGAAATGGCGTTCGATGTAGTCCACCGTCGGGAAGTCGTTCGAGAAACAGAAGTCTATGCCCCGCATGTACATCTGCACCAGCGTGGCCTTGTCTTTGGCGTCTGAGAGCATTTTCTGCCACGGTTTGCACAGGTCGCAGGCAATGCCCGTGCGCAGCAGTTCGTTTTTGAGCGGCTGAAGCCGGTTTTTGTTAAAGAGCATATTTTTGGAATTTTGTGTTGTTGGCAATCCGTGCGATGTCGGTATGAATGGCCCGCAGATCCTGGCGGATGTTGTCGGAGTTATCGGCCGAGCGCCGCGTGTTCATGACGATCAGAAAGTTCTGGCGCAGAAGCTCCGCAAGGTTGCCCGTTCCCATGCGTTGCATGAGCAGCAGTTCGCGTGCGGCGGTGCGGAGACTGAGTACGCCGTCGTAAGTCCCCCGGAAGATACCTTCGAGTTTCGAGGCCGTGGTTTCGGTCAGCGCTTTGGAAATCTCGCCGCGCATCGATTCGATCTCGGGTGAACCTCCAAAATATTCGTCCAGGTCTTTCAAAGCGCCCAAAGCACCGAAAAACGATTCTCCGGCGGTTTTGACAATGTCCACAAATTTAGACTTTTCGTAGTCATCCAGATAACCGTCATCCATTGCTTCACCCAGATACTTCACGGCCTCTTCGATACCCTTGCCCAGGAATTGACGTTTGAGTGCCTCTTTGACAGCGTTTTTCAGCACCTGTTTGGTCGTTTCTCCCAACGCTTTGGCACCGTTTTCCCCTTTTTCATACGCCTCGACCAGGGCATCGGCAAAGGTGTCGATGGCGCTCTGAATGCTGGTTCCGGCCAGCATTTCGATCTGGGCCTTCTCTACATTCTCAATGTCACGTTGAAGTTGTGCCGCCTGTTCGTGATACTGCTCGATCTTTGATTTATCCGATTTTTTCTTCGACGCCTCCAACCGGGCCATCTCTTCCGCCTTCGCTTTCTGCTTCTGGAGGTTTTCGAGCTCTTCGTCGTATTTCCCATTGACTTCGTCGGAATAGCAGTTCTCGATTTCGTGCTGCAACTGCTTGTAGTCGTTCGCCAATTCCTTGATCTGTCCCTGAAGTCGTACGATCTTAGCCTCTTTCTTCGCGTCGGCAATCCCGAAGATGGACGACAGGGCTTTCATAGTTCCCGTAACCCAGGAGACGGGGTTTTTGAAGTCGATCGACGACAGCCCCTCCAATGCGCCCCCGATACCGTTGACAACCGCCATGCTCTCACCCGAGGCCCCGAGGGTGCTCATCATGTTAGAGATTTCCTTGTTCACGGATTTTAGATCCCCGCCCATGCCCTGGGTAATGCCATTTACGAAATTGGAGGTGTTCTGTTTCTTTTCATCTTTGGTGAGTCCACCTTCTTTGCTCCTGCTTTTTTCCCGCTCTTCAAGAGTTCTGTTGAATTTAGAGATTGAATCGGTAAAGTCGAATTCAAAATCTGAAATTTTACCTTTAATGTCGATTTCGATTTCCGGAAGATTGAGACTTTTAAGGTGATCGTTGATTATGGAGATCACTTCGGAGATTCCTTCCTGTGTGACGGACTTCATCCCGTCGATGGTCGATTCCCATTTTTTCTTGATTTCGTCGAACCGTTCCTGTGGGTCTTTATTAAGATTTTCAGCCATAAGATTTGTTTTTTAATGTGAGTTATATATATTTGTTAAATAATCTATTAGAATGAAGATTATGAAAATATTTATGTTGTATGTTTTTTTATTATTACAGCAGGCTGTTTTTGCTGGAGGCTTCAATACGGAATGGTATTATTCCCGTCCAAATCCATCGGTTCATTGGAGCAAATTATTTACTGAAGTTATTTCTCCCGAAACTAAATGCGCTGTCATACATTTCGATAAGATTAATGTTTATTTTCAACCGTTTACGACGACTCACGACGATTGGGAGATATATATGGCGATTGAAAATATTTCCGAACAGGCAGTATTTGTTAATTTTCCCAAAGCGTCGGCCATTGTTGATGACCGGTCTGCACATCTATATTATCGACGTTCTTCATATGATAATTTTAAGGCTTATGCATTTGAATTATTGCCGCATACATTTTCGTACTACATTTTTGTTCAACCAAACATTTCCCTTGATTCAAAAGATTTGCGAACCGAAGCTAAGAGATATGGTGTGGATAGCGAAAAATCCAAACATTATGTAACTTTCAATCTGCCGATAACAGATGCTGAGACAATGGAAACCGAAATTTATAAAATTGAATTTGAGGTGAAGTGGGTTGATAAAAAGTTTTTAAATGCAAATGATTTTTTCCGACCTAAAAAGACTCCTGCGAAAGCTTATTATTTTCCTCGTACAGCTTATGAAGCGTTGCAAGAAAATAAATAATCATACCCTAAAATTATCTCCAAGACTTTGAACCTTTTTTCGCCGGGAAACCGCAGGGATGCGTTTTTCCGGTTCTTTTATTTGTTTCTCGTTTCACGCTTCTCGATTTCGTGCTGCAACTGCTTGTAGTCGTTCGCCAGCACTGTGATCTGCTGCTGCAAGCGTTGGATTTTAGCCTCTTTGACGTTGTCGCCGATGGAGAATATGGCGGTCAGGGCTTTCATGGTTCCCGTGACCCAGGATACGGGATTCTTGAAGTCGATGGATGCGAGTCCTTCGAGCGCCCCGCCTACCCCGTTGACGATTGCCGTGCTTTCGCCGCTCGCCCCGAATGCGTCCATAAGCGAACCGGCCTCTTTCATAGCTCCTCCGACACCTCCGACGGCTTTTGCCATGCTGTTGAATACCTCTGCTTTTCGCTGGAATTTATCGTCTGCGGTTAGAGGAATGGTTTCAGTTTTTCTGATGAGATTATTGTATTCTCTGATTTTACGGATCGCTTCCGAAATCCCGTCTCCCCATTTCCGGTCGCCGTTATCGTTCTTTCCCCGGTCCGCCATCGCCTGCTGAATGGTCGGGATTACGGTATCGATACTATTTACGGCGAATTGCTGGATTTTTTTGAACAGATCGTTCATTGCCGCCTGAATGGCTTCGTCCGGGACGTTTAAATTTGAATTGTTGGCCATAATCGTTGTTTTGTTAAAATTTTTTCTTTAGATTTGTTGAGGGATTATTTGAAAATTTATGAAAAAACTGTTGTTGTTTTGTCTTGCCTGGTCGTTGTGCCTGCCTGTCTTTTCCCAGAATCCGGTGCCGGAGGATATCCTGCCAAATCCCTATTTATATGTTAACGATCGATCTATGTTGGTTAACCGAGTCTATCCGCAATCAGATATTGCACCAGTTGTTGATGATGATATAATAATTTGTCAATATTTAGTTCCTGATTGGTTGTCGCTTTCTGTCGAAAACAAAACAGATTATCCGATGACGGTTATGTTGAAAAACGGGTCTTTGATTATCAACGGTACGGCATATAAAGTACTATATGAAATGAATGGTTATCTGGTGAACTATCCGATTGAACTCCCTCCACATTCTATAACATCTGGTATAACTATCTCTACCACCCGGTTGATGTTTTATCCCAATCGCTTGAAGGAAGCCGCTAAGAAATACGGAGTCGGTGCACCTGAAGCCGTTTCTCATTTGACATTAGAGTTCCCTATTATGATCGAAGGTGAACGTCGTCCATATAAACTTGAATACGAGATAAGGTGGATCGATGGAAAGACCCGGCGGAAAAACGGTTATACTAAGAAGGGAGAACCGTTTTTTCAATACAACAACTCGAATCCGATGAATTTGTAAAAACTAATATATAATTGTACAAAAACAATATAAAATAATTATTTTCCAAGGTTCAGAACCTTTTTTCGCCGGGAATCCGCAGGGATGCGTTTTCCCGGTTTTTCGTGTGGCTGAATCGGGAAGAGGGCGGAGCATGGGAATTCATGTCTGATCGCTAAACTCGGAAGGGAACGCACCTTTGGAAAATGTGAAAAAAAGTGTACATTTGCAACGGAGAGTGTGAAAGAGTATTTGTTGACGCGCAGAGCGGTTGCTGAAAGGCAGCCGCTTTTTTGTGCGGTTCGAAATTCCCAGATATTTCGTCCCGGTTCGGCGGTGGTTTGTTGGCTGCTTTTTTCGGGAAGTCTTCGCCCGCTTTCCCGACGTGGTGCCTGTCCGCTTCTTCCGGGTTTCCGCCCCCTTTCCCGGCATCGTTCCTGCCTGCTACTTTAGGGTCTCCGTGCTTTTCCGGCATCGTTTCCGTCCGCTTCTTCCGGGTCTCCGTGCTTTCCCGACGTGGTTCCTGTCCGCTTCTTTCAGGTCTCCGTGCTTTCCCGGCATCGTTTCCGTCCGCTTCTTCCGGGGTTTTACTGCCGTGGCGCGTAACGTCCGTCGCCACACCTGTTTCCGGATATTCGAATGGCGGTTATTCTTTGAAAAGGGTGTGCTTTATACCAACACGGTTCTTACAAATGATTATTATATATATGTATAAAAAAAACAGCAAAATATTACAATAAAATATTGGTAATTAAAAATGGATTATTTATATTTGTGGCGAAACAAAACCAGTATCAGTCTTTTTTACGGTAATCAGGGATTAAAAGCCGGACAGGTTGAGCAGTTCGTCGTCGCTCAGGGCCGTGACCGGAGCGTTTTCCGCCGGGACGAACCGGGGTGCGTCGGCCAGCATCAACCGGATGTTGATCCAGCTTTCCCGCCAGAGTATGTCGTCCGGAGACATACAGAGTTCTTTGCGTATTTGAGTGATCATCCCCCAAGGGCTATGCAGGCCTTTTACCGTACCTGTTGACTCCCTTGTGTCTTGTGGCTCAGAATATTCGTCGTCGCGAACAATCTGATAGTATTCGTAAAATCCGTGACGCCGCTTATGGCCATGAAGACATAGAGTGCGGCGGTGAAGTCGGCCGGGAGCATCAGCCATTTGAAGATGGCCGCCAGCGGCCGCCGCAAAAGAAGGATCGGAAGCCTGTGGCGCAGTACGGCGATGGCGAGGATCTGTACGGCTTTGCCCGTATGGTCGCGGATGAGCCTGACGGCGTCGGCCAGCGAGAAATCGGTGCTCTGTTCGGCGAAACCGCATTCGGCCAGCAGCCGGCTGATCATGACCAGTCCCCCGAGCGAGGGCTGCCGCAGTGTGATGCCCAGGCGACGTATGCCGAAGATTCTCAGCAGGGGCGGTGCAGTGAGACACTGCACCTTTACCCCTTGCTGGAGAATCGTGTCGGCCGCCCGTTGTTGAATGGATCGTGCGTCCGTCATTGTTCTCAGGCCTTTTTAACCGAGATCCGCGAGCCCTCGGCCGGTTTGAGGATTTTGATCGTGTGATCCAGCAGACCGAAGCCGTTGCGCTTGATCTCCCAGTTCATCAGCGTGGACATCCTGCCGCGCGGAATGGCGACTTCCAGGCCCGAACGGGTTTTGAATTTCACCGAAACCTCTTTGGGTTCGAACGTTTCGGGCGCGTTCCAGGTCGCCTTGTCGGCCGAAAGCGTGCCGCCGAATGCTGCCTGGCACGCTGCCGGATCGAGGTCGGAGGTCGAGAATTTGAGGGTCATCGCGCCGGGAGCGACGATCTCCATTTCGGGTTCGAAGTCCTCTTCGCTTTCGCAGGCGATCACTTCGCCCTCTTCCATCGTCAGCGACGCCGAGTCCTTGTAGGTTTTGCCGAGTGCTGCGTAGGTGGTACCGTCGGTCGAGATGAGAATGCCGGCGGCATCGATGCCAATAGCTTTTGTTGCCATAATTGATTAGGTGTTTAATTTTGTTTTACTGATTGTTGTTCATCCAATATCTTTGTTACGGGGCACTTGCTGGCATAGTCGCATGTTTTCACCGATTTGATGGCGCGTTCCAGCCGCTTGACGATCCGTTTCAACTCCCGGTTTTCGGTGAGATAGGTCTGTTGGATCGTGTGGTCGTGCTCCTGTTTTTGCCGGAAAATCTCGCGTTGGGAATCGAGGGCCTCCTGATTGGCCTTTTTGACGAGCTCGATCATTTGCTCGGCATTGAGTATCTGCCTGCTCTCGTTCTGTAGGTCTAAAGCCTTGTTCTCTGCTTCCTTCGCCCTGACTTCCGCCCGCCGGGCTTTCCGGATATACAGATTGGCCGTGAACAAACCGACCAGGGTGGTGACGGATGTGACTATGGTGAGTAGGTGTTCCATAAAAAGCATTAAATGTTTCTTTTCGGGTGACGTTTTCTGTGGCCGGTACCGTCCGGATGGCCGTGGGTTACGGTTTTGCGTTTCGAAAACGTCACGGGCGGATGCCTGTCCCGGCCCGGGTGTCTTCGGAGGAGCCGGGGTTTTTGTTTCGGGGTGGTCGAGCCATGTTTTTATTCTTGCTTTGTGTGTTCATCGGAAGCATCCGGTTTCCGTCCGGTGCGGCGGCCGTTGTTCTTTCCGGCCGGCAGCACAAAGATGCGCTCCCCGGAGGCCGGTTTCAAAAAAGTGTGAAAAGCCTTTACACTCTTTTTTATTTCGGGCGCCGGAGGGCTGATATTTGTTACCGGAAAAAGCAGGCTGAGGCCTGTGACATATTAACCTTTAACCAAATAATAGTATGAGACAAAAACTTGAACAGATCGTCGAATTGTTGAAAACGGCGATTCCGGAGTTGACGCGCGTGGAATTCGAAGCCGGGCAGACCGATGCCGACGAGACCCTGCTTCCGCCCGTGCTGACTTACCCCTGCGCTTTTGTGGATATTTCCTATCCCGAGTGCAGTGCGGCCGACGACGAGACGCTTCAGTGCGGGGTGGAGGTGGCCGTGCGCGTAGCATTCCGCGCCTGGGGTGGCGACGGAACAGCGACATCCGCGACTTTTCTGGCAGGACTCGACCTGGTGGATGAGGTCGCTGCGGAGCTGAACGGCTGGACGGACGGTTCGCTTTGCCCGTTGGTGCTCACTTCCCAGACCCCCGAGAGCCGGATCGACGGATTGAAAGTCTACGATCTGCGTTTCGCTTCGTCGTTCGAAGTGTAGCTTCCGGCAAAGCAGAAATCCGAGGTGGAATTACTAACCGAAAAACTTATGGGGTACAACAGGAACGGATATATCATCCGGATGAAGAATATCGTCGATCTTACCCGCCAGCATTATGAGCCGGAACGTCAGGATCGATGTTACAAGATGGTTTGGCGTAAGTACATCAACCCGCAATACGGTATTTGCTACCATACCTATCTGAACTATCTGCGAAGAGCCGATCCCACCCGTCGAAAGTATTACGATAAACTCTGACGGGCGGAAGAGACCGGATCCGCGTCGTGCCGGCACACACCGGTGTCATGGGCCGGCATTACCCGGGCGGCGCAGGTCAGCGGATTTCGCCGTAAAACGAAAGAGCGGTTTGCACATTGGCTTGCAAACCGCTCTTTCGTTTTCTCTGAGCCTTAGAAGCCCCTCCCCTCCTCCTGCGCAAAATCTGACGGCTGGAAGTCACCCTTGACGCATTCCAAGAAACGGGACGGGGCAGAGAACCGTTTTTAGCTGCCTGAAATAACACAAACGGACTGAAAGCTATTTGTAATGGACTTATTTCGTGCATTCATACCTGTATCAACCGATAATTCGGTAAATATTCACTATATTAAACAGGGTTTTAGGCGGCAGTAAAAGGGAGGGATTTCAGGATGGACAACGAGGTGCTGTACAAATATCGCCGTTCTCTGAGCAATGAGAGATTTCGGTTAACCATTCTTCCGACCGAGGAATGCAACTTCCGTTGCAGTTATTGTTGGGAAAAGTACCGGCATGGGAAAATGAGAAAACCGGTTGTCGAAGGAATTAAAAAACTGTTATCATACAGGTTTCCCGGATTAAAATTGTTGGAAATCGAATGGTTCGGGGGAGAGCCTCTGTTGGCCGGCGATATTATTACGGATGTTTCTTCGCATATACAACAATTGGGCGGCGAATATCCCCGCGTGGTATGTAAAGGGGGGATAACCACAAATGGATATCTGCTTGATTTGAAAACATTTGAAAGGCTATACAGGCTGGGAGTCGAAAAATATTCAATATGTCTGGACGGGTTGAGCGAATGGCACGACCAGACGAGAATTCTGGCAAACGGACAAGGAACTTTCAACACCATAATCAATAATCTGGTTGCGATCAAACAAACATCCCTGGATTTTAAGATGACCATAACGGTCAATTTTGTCCGGAAGAATTATTTGGAGACGGTTGTTCCGCTCCTGGATTATTTGAGTCCCCTGATTGCAGGCGACGACAGGTTCTCCCTGTTCTTTAAGTCCATACAGCGGCTGGGAGGAAAAAACGATTGTGAGATAGAACCGGTGGATCCGAACGAGGAGTCGGAAATCTCCCGGAAGCTGGAGGAGCATGTAAACGGCATTCGGGTAGTCCGGTTCGATCCGGAAAATCACGTGTGCTATGCCGCCGAACCCAATGCAATGGTGCTGAGGGCCAACGGGGATATCAATAAATGTATAGTGGCGCTTGACGAGGCTTGGAACAAGGTCGGGAGGATCAACCCGGACGGCACGTTACGTGTTGACAATGAAAAATATATGCTTTGGTCTAAGGGTTTCCAGCCTTTGGATACTGCTTATTTGAAATGTCCGCGTAAATTCATAAAGGAGATTTACGGTTGAATGAATATGGTGAGCCGGATACCAAAACAAATCCCCAAGGCAGGGGTAACTCGGATGAAAACGATTTTTAAGGTTGTCGCGTTGTTTTTAGGAATCGGTGCTGCACCACTCAATGCCGGTGCTGGGCAGACTGCGCCTCTGAACGGTGCGTCGATTGACGAGCACGGTATTGTCTGTCTGGATGGAGAAGCGCCTTCGATAATCGGCGGAGATGCCGGTTCGAATGTCCTGCCCAACCAATGCGGGTGCGGTGGGTGTTAATTTGCATTATTTCCACCCCGCTTGTGTGCTCTGAAGTATACACGAGCGGGGTAATTTACTTTCCGGATCATGAGTGCCAGGTTATTGCTGCCGTTGCTTCTTTCTTTTCTATTTTGCTTTTCATGTGACAAGTCTGAAAAAGCAATAAAGAGATCGATTGACTGCAAGAATCAGAAGGCCTATGAATTCCGTGGCAACTGTGTCGTTGCTGTTGAAAAGGCCGAAGAGGCGCTTGCAGATATAAATACCTATATGCCTCGTTACATCCGGGGCAAGGCAATGGCATGGAATAATTTAGCCACGGCATATTTTTTACAGAATAAATGCGATTTGGCAAATGCCTACATCGATAGTGTAAAAAACATCACGTCCGACTATCCCGACAAACAACTCGAAGACGATATCGCCTGGATGATCTCTGCGAGGATTTGTGCGTATAAGAGAGATTTGAGTGAGGAATGGGAAGTGTATCTGAACAGACTGCAGTTATTTCAAATTGCAGACAATAAAAAAGATCTCTTGCAGCATCCTGCTTTGGAAAAGCTGGATGAACTCCAAAGAAAAAGATATTTCAGCGCGAAATCCGAATTTTATTTCGGCCTCTTGCGGATAGCCTATTGTGCGGACGAAAAGAAAAGATGCCGGGAAAATATATTCGATACGGCGATATTGCCTCATGAATATTTGGATTCGTATCAAATCCAGGAACTGTTGATGAGACATTCTTATTATTGCTACCTTTCGGCTGTTGATGCAAATAACAGCTTGCCGCAACGGACAGAAGCCTTGAATCGCTGTATGACCGATTTTAAGGCCTGGCTGGAACTTCTGGATGAGGAGATAGATCCGCAGCATATCACGAACTTTTACGAGCAATTCGTCCGGGTCGTTAATGCCGACGGACTCGAGTTCCTGATAAAATCGTTTGCCCGGGATGACCAGACTTTCAAAGACATTAAAGATAACATTTGCCGCAGGATCGGATGTGAGCCTTCATCCGGCTTGGATGAAATTTCCGTCAGATTGCTGGAGGAATCGATAAGACTGTCCGAAAAATACAAACTCAGTAATTTTGACATCGCCTGGTATAACCTGCAATTGGGGCATTATTATCACACCAAAGGCAACACGGCGAAATCGGAAGAATATTTTACAAAATACACCGACATTGAAAAGGAATATATAAGAAACAGCAACCCGAAAAGGAGTTTGAGGATTTATAAAATAAATACTCCGGGATATTATGATTTTTTGGCGGAAAAGTCGGAAAAGGATGCTGCATACAAAGAATTGTCGGAGCTGTTCAGAAAAGAGGAGAATGAAAATTTTCATGACGACAGGGTGCTTTTGGACAAGCAGGCAAGCCTGTACCGACAAATAAGAGCCATCAAACGGGCCGGCGAAAAAGCGAGCAGGATCCATACGATTTCTTTTGTCTGTTTGTCCGCGATTACGGCTTTATTCGTAATTTTGTATGTTCGGATTTCATGGGACAGGAAAATACTGGCTTCTTTGTTTGCTGACCATCCCGATATGTTGTCGCTGGCAGAAAAAAGAAATGCGTTTCAAAAGCAACTGCTGGCAGCAGTCAAAAAGATTCTGAAACGATTAACATGGGTGATGCTGATCCTGATCCTGTTCTTTGTGTTGGTGCTGTGTGTCGTCTTTCACGAGAATCTGAGTGAGTATATAGCATTACTTTCTGTGCTTGTCACCATTCTGAGCATGGCGATCTCTATACTGCTCATTCCTAAGGTGAAAGCGAAGGAATGGTTTGAGCGAATAAAAAATAATTTCTGACGCCGATCGTTGTATTTTCCCGGGTCGCAGTCTGCTGAAGCCCGAATGGATGCATCGGCTTATCTGTGCTTGCGAATCTGCACCATTTTCGCTGGGATCATAATCTACGGGTACGTTCCGTTTGAGAATGGCTTTGCTCCGATCATGTATCAGTACCGGAGCGGAATGTCGAATGTTCGGTTACGCGACACGACATGGATTGAATGTAGGTATTGGAAAAACACGGAGCTGGAACAGGACGGCCTTTTACCGGTGTTTTGTTCCCTGCAAAGAAAAAACCGTTGCAAGTTATTCGCTTACAACGGTTTTACTGATTCGATTTAGTGACACCGACAGGACTCAAACCTGTAACCTTCTGATCCGTAGTCAGATGCTCTATTCAATTAAGCTACGGTGCCGAATTGCGAATGCAAATGTAGGGCAATGTTGATTAACAGATAGTTACGGTAGTGAATTTTGTCGATGATTTTCTCTTTTTCGTGCTGTTGTTCGGCGCGGTTTACACGTTGGTTTACACAATAGGGCAAACTCAATGCTGGTTAAATAATTAGTGAATTAGTTGATATTCTCGTGGTTGAATTAAAGAGGACAAACATTGCAATAGGGGTATATTTAAGACCCCTTTGCAAAGTCTGTCCTCTTGCTATTATTAAACTGCTCTAAATATTTCTCTTTGAATCCAGACAGCGGGAATTTGAATATATTCGGTTTGCCCTCTTTTGTCGTATAGTCGAAAATGATTGTATCGCTCAAGATATGCACTTGAAACAGATTGACGGTATCGTTGATGTTAGGAAAGGTAATAAGATTTGGCAGGACGAGTAATATTTCGTTTTTGGAAGAGTGTAGAGCGAACTGCATCTGTGCTGTTACTTGCCCTCGCTTCTGAAAGGTAAGCGTTACAGGTACATTTTCATCTGCATCCTCTGGCAGACAATACATAAATGTATTAGGTGCAAATTCATCGGGCTTGCGTGATACGGTCATGCACATACCGTAAAAGTTATCATAGGCAACGATTTTTCAGATCATCATGCGTTGTTCATCGACTGCCGACCGTCATACTGTTGTTGGTATTCTTTTCATTTTAGCTAAAATTTATAGTGTGATTAAATCTTTGATTATGATATAAATATAGAAAAATTTATGAGACATGCAAGAGATATAAAAAGGACAAACTTGGACAGACCGATATAGTATAGACCGTCTGCACAAGTCTGTCCTTAAAATATTATGTTGCTACTTATAGAGTATCTTATAGATCGTCGTTTCGTATTCGGATGTCATTGTAACTTTTATGGGGTTTCCATTTCCATCCAGTTCATAATCGAAAGTATTATTTGCATCCTCTTGCGATGTACTGGATTTTATCAAATGTGCACTTTTCTTTCCAAGCAACCCACTCACGCCTAAGAAATCAGGGTCGTCCACATGGCAGTAACCATACATAAACGCAAAAAGGTCGATATTCTGTTTTGCTATATGGCTGGTATATTCATAATTGTAATCCATCGGATCAGTTCCTGTACGATGCTCGTTAATGAGATCACCGTTATTCCAAGTACATTGCAGATAACCTGTTTCTCCTGTCCATGTTTCTTTAATCAAATAGCCATTTGAATTATATTCGTAATTCGTGGTATTTTTTGCCCCTGTTTCTCTGTCAGTTTCTGTAATGCTTGCGATATACCCTTTACTGTTTAATGTCGCTTTATAATTCAGGTCATTTCCGCTATAATGCTCCGTAATGTCGATATAATTCGATGAATAAGAAAAAAGAGTATACTCGTCCTCATGGGTCATTTTTGTAACTCTCCCTTGATTATCATAGTCAAATTTCCAAATCATTGTTCCTCCATCTTCATCTTGTTGAATAATTTGGCTAACAATACTGATAGCGTTGCCTCCTCCATCATCCTCATCATCAGAACAAGCCGAGAAAGAAACTGCCACGAACAGCGCGGCTACAATAAGAAACAACTTTTTCATAGTTGTAATAAGTTTAGGTTGTCGCCCCAGCACCTACACGACGGTTAATTTTGATTTTTAAGAAACAGAAAGCGTGGTGCCGAAAACTTATTTCATTAGAGTAGGTCGTAGGAAACCTTGAAGATAAAATAAGCAACAGCCCCACGCCTATACCCACGAATGGATATGACGCGGCAAGATGTTAGCCATTCCCTCTTCAGATTGAATTTCCTACGTTCACTCTAAAGGAACAAGCAACACTTTCCGTATTTGTCGTATGTCCCACAAAGATAGACAAGACAAACTAAAAAGCAAAACATCTTTCCGATTTCTCGGAACTGCTGCAGATTAAAAATAAACTTTACGCTTGCATAAACTCTGTAATTACGAATTGCATATAGCTCGGGTTCATAATTATTGGGGTTATACCCGCATAAAAACTAAAATTTACAGATTGGAGGTTACATAGTAATTTATATGATTCTGATTATCAAAATAGTATTGTGCATAACAAAACATATGTTGGCTTTGTTATTCTGTAAAAGGAAATACCCTTGCCGTCGTAGCACAGCAAGGGTATTCTCAAACTTTTATATCTTCCTAATTTACTTGCAGATTTTTAATTTGTTGAGCGAGATTCGTCACATTCGCTTTATCCAGCAATAAACTTCCTAAATTATATTCTTCTTGTATTGCAGTTTTATCAATATCTAATTTGTCAAGCAGAAATCGGTGTTTTATATCAAACATTTGGAATATATCATCCCAGGTCATTGCATATATCTCAAATTGTTCTTTACTATGGACAAGGAATCTTTTGTTATAAGATTTAAAAGAATCATATAATTCTTTTATATAATCATCAACCTCATTGCTAACAACAAAAAATTTCCATCGGCGCAATTGACTATTAAAACGCTTTTCATGTTTGATAAAATCTAAATAATCTTCAATTTGCCTATATTGATCCTTACCAATAATCACAGTTGGACGCTTTAATTCAACCACTATATTCTCGTCTAGTATAGACGAAAAATCATTAGTATCATCAACACCCCTCTGCCTACAAACAAAGATGTCTGGTCTTCGGTTACGGTCGCTAGATTGAATTTTCTGCGGTTGCTTCTTATTTCCGTCTAAAATATACAAATATTCTGACAACGCTTGTTCAAAAGGTTTATCAGCTGACACTAAGCTAAATTGTTCTCCAAATAGCCAATAATTATCCTCTATAATTGTCTGAATATGATCTCTTTCTGTTGTAAATTTTGTCAAATCATGAACCATCACCCTTAACATTTCAACAACGGCACACCGATTCTCAATCATTTTTATTGTCCGCAGAATCTTATTAAGAGAAGTCTTTTTTAAGGTTTGAGCCAATTGTAGGCGCTCTTCACTTGACAGTCTGACTATATCTTCAAGAATATCTAGTATATTTTCTCGCTCGTCAGTGTCAAGTAAAAGATTAAGAAAGCCTACACAAGTTTTTCCTTGTTCAACATTCAACCCTTGAAAAATCTTAGGTTGGATGCAATAAATATCTTTGATTGTATTAACTAAATCATTACGCCGATCATTTTCATATTTATTATTCTTAAATCTTGGCAACACTCCATTCTTCTCATATGTAGAAATCAACTTTTCCGCAGCTTGGCCGCGGATATATATTTTCTGCCTTTGCGATAAGTAGTCTTTTAATTCTTTATTCAGCCATTTATATATTGCATCTGCTTGATTCTTTATGCCGTCCAATCTTGGATGTGGTTTTTCTTCTATTATAAAATTATCAAAATATGCAGATTCAACATATACGCTATGATAGAATTCTATAGCTTTATTATTGTATGAAGTTAATTCTTTGGCTATTTCGTATTTTTGATTATTTATGTAATAGTAATAACATTTGTCCCCAATCTTTTCGGCCCACCTTAAGTATGTAATATTAAACGAATAATCTCCTCGCGTCCTAGATATAGTTTCTGTTTCTTTGATGGTGTATTCATAATCTATTGGATTGTCATTTATGCAGATTGTAAAATCTCGATCTTTATTTAGATATAAAAACCACCCAAATTCTTTCGCGATATAATCTGCAAAATCAGTATTTGTCAGATTATTAACATTGAATTTATCATCTAATTCAAGCAAATACAAGTCAGTTCCAGAGCCTATTTCTTGGTCTGTAATGATATGATTGGAATCCTCAAAATATTCTTTGTTACTTTTCTGAATAGTCAAGTCATATTGTAATAACCTGCCATCTTCAAAATAGCGAGTTCTCCATACTGCCTTATTTGCAAATGCAATAAATGAAAATCGTCCTTTCCCTTTTTTTCCTCGGATGCTTGATGTTCGTTGAAATGTTCGTTTCTTTTGAGAATCGAGAAATGCGCCAAAAGTATTATCAATAGTTGAAAAATTAATTCCCTCTCCATTGTCCGAAATTGTAAATCCTGCAATATACCCCAATTCATTAGCAGCAAATCCAATATTTATTTTTGACGCTTTAGCATCAAAACCATTCCAAATTAATTCTGCAATAGCCTGTTTATAATCAGAGGTAATGCCTGCATTATCAATACTTTTATTACTTGGTGCAATTTTCTTTTTCATTGGGCTACAGAGATTTGATAATAACAAATCTAATAAAAAATTATAATTTAACAAAATAGCATAGTCCTGTAATTTATGGGACTAGCTATTTTGCAAATCAATATTAGTAAAGATTGTTTTACTCTCCTGCAATCTTCTGGATCACGTCATCCATACAGATTGCCTGCCCGCTCGCTAACCTGCCCCACCAACAGCAGCCGTATTCCTCAATGATTACCTCACCCTCTCGTTTCAGTCGTTCGGCCAGCCACGAATCAATCAACCACCATTCCATAACATCACCCAAGAACGGATAGATATATTCTTCGGGAAGCAGGTGCTTGTTCAGCATTTCATCCACGACTGCGGTTTGATTCGTCAGTACGCAGTTCTCAACCAATCGCTGTGCTGTCATAGGATTCCTTGTTGAGCGGCTATGTTGCGTAACCATTGATTAGCGAATGTCGTGTGGTCTGCCTGTAAGCGACGGTTCAGAAAGATACCATCTTCCGACCATTTCACGCTGTTCTGCTCTATACCGCAATAATCGTTACGATAATAGTACGGGATGAATTGCTGTGTTTCTTTGTGCAGGGCAAAGAGCATTTCGGGGTCGCGCATGGCATCTCCGTTCTGTCGTCCGTAATGAGCCAGCGAGAAAAAGTTGTAGTTGTCGATTCGGCCGATCAGTTCAATGTAGACGGGCATATAAGTACCGTCCGAGTTGTCGATTTTGGTTGTTTGCAGAGCCAACAATGCGCGGAAAATCTCCGCCGCCTTTCTGTCAAGTGTTTTCATACATGAAACGGTTTTACATTTGACAATGAGGAGGGGGCTTTGATATGGAGTAGTTGTGCGTATGTGTAATTAACTGTTTTGTAATTAGATGTTTTTTTACTATTTTTCATAAAACTTTAACCACAACCAAATATGGGAACTCTTAGTGCAAATACTCTTTTCCATTTTACAAAAGAAAAAAATACTTTGATAAATATCTTAAAAACAAAGTTTTACCCAAGATTATGTTTAGAAGATAATTTTATTTTTTCAAAAGAATCTACAAAAATGGCATATCCCATGGTATGTTTTTGTGATATTCCACTGTCGCAAATTAATAACCATGCAGCTACTTATGGAAAATATGCTATTGGTCTAAAAAAAGAATGGGCAATAAAAAATGGAGTAACTCCAATACTCTATACTCATAAAGATTCTCTAATTTCAAAAAATTTTAGACTTAATTATACTGATATATATGCAGCGTTAGTTGCAAATCCACTTGATAATCAAATGCCTGATTTATGGGGAAGTTTATTATATACTTCTTTTTTTATTAAGCCATACAAGGGAAAGCATGTTGTATTTTACAATGAGCGGGAGTGGAGATATACACTTCCAAGGAAAATATTTATAGAACAACTTAAGCATGAGAAAGGTAATGTCACGAATGCGTTTTTAACGGAGGCAGAATATAACAAATCTAATATAGATGCTATAAATGAAAGAAATGAGCAATATGGTTTAGAGTTTACTCCTAATGATATAAATTATATAATTGTAGAAAAAGAAAGTGAAATATTAGAAATAATGGATGCAATTCAGCGAATTAAGAGCAGACATCCTTACGAGGATGTTAAATTGTTATCAACTCGCATAATTTCTATGGAACGGATAACCGAAGATTTCTAATGAATAAACCCCGACTGGCTTTGTGTTAGTCGGAGTTTCATTTAATCTTATCTGTCCTCTGCGGCAATCCGTTTCTTCGTAACAATCTTACTCCTTATAAGGATAACGCAGGCGGTGTTTTAGCCGTCGATATTTCGGTAGCATGTATCTATGTTGTATCACTCGGCAAGGTCTGACGCTTTGGCCGTCTGTTTATACCCAAATCATCGTAAATCCGCAGTAATTTCGCCTTTGCGGTTTTAGTGGGGATAGCCGTCTGTTGTGGCAGGTCGCTCTTAATCCGTAGGCCAGTTCGCTTTTGCCGTATTTGAGCAACTCACGCTTTATTTGCGTTTGGTTGTAATTGAGTTTCTTAACTCTATCTGCCCCTAATTTCTCGTAACTCTCCTTAACAAGCGGGTTGCGGTGGGCTATCAAATCTGCGGAAAAACGGCTTAATGAAAACACGTTGGTATCTGCTCGGAGTTCTGCGTATCTGTCGAACAGCTCCCGAAAAGGTATTTTGGCCTTGCCGTTCGTTTCCAATTTATCAATCCGAAGATTTGTTTTTGCCGTGTCTGTTATCTTGTTCCCGTTGCGTTGGTATTCCGTAATGAGGTTGCGTCCGTCAGTGTAAATCTCCTTTCAATTGCGGAAATTCAGCATATCCAATTTCAGCCTGTTGTGGTCTAATGTCATTGTTTTCTTGTTTATATAATTCATATCCGTATAGATTGACGGTTTCAAATCTTCTTCAGCCACGGCATATAATTTCAAAAAACGTTCGGCCTTGTCTATCTCCTTTTCCGTCGATGCCTTGAATTGCGCATAGCTTACATCCCGACCGTATCGGGATTCGGAAAAGATATGCGTTATCTCTTTGTAGCGGGTATCTCTGATGCGTCCTGCAATCTGCCGTATCGTGGTCGAAACATCCAATATTGAATGTGTGGCCGTTCCGTCGCTCACAATATAAACTCGTCCCGCCTTATCGAAAAGGTCGCACCCCTCAAAGGCCGTCGAGGTATAGAAATTGATTTTGCAAGGCTGACCGTTGGGTGTACTTATCGGGAAACCCTCTATCTTCTCTTTGTTGCGGTCGTAACTTTCGCCGCTTTGCGAACACACTATCTTTACTTGGTCGGGTGTTAGTTTTGTATGGCGGATCACCTTGCCGATAAACGTTACGCTGTTCACGAAAAAGTGCAGGTTGAAACCGACTTGTCGTGCTATGGCGTTTCGACATAAAGCCATAACCGTCGCTAACGGGCTTGTCGATTTTCATAACCGTACCTGCATCGGGACGGCACTCGGTCATATAATCTTTACTTGAGGGATGCTCTGCAATTCATCCAATAAAAACTCTTGCCAGATTGGCGTTGCCGAAAGATAGGTTTTACTTGCGAAACGGGGTGCTTGTTCCAATAATCCCGTGATTGCATGATTGGGGAATGAATAATCGAACAGCAGACGGTGGTATTCATCCACCAATAGAAATGCCTTGTTGTAAATCTCTGCTCCCGCAACATCCGCGACACGTGGGATTGCATCATAGGTAGCCATAATCTTCCAGCAGTCGTGCGCTTTCATATAGTCGGCAATCTCTTGATTCGTAACACCTCCGTAAACGCCTAAAAGGTCGGAGTGTTCCTGCATCTTGTTGATGATAAGATTGACCGTCGGTGCGGCAATCAAAGTAGAACGGTTGTTCGTAATGGCAAGTCTTGTTGCACCGCATCCCGTGATGCCTTTATCTAAAAGGCAGTTTTCAGGTAAGTGTTGCCCGATTTCGGGAATCTCTTCGATTCATCGGGCCGTCATAGGGGCTGTAATAATTCTTGGTTCCATAGATTTATAAATTATAGGATAGGATAGGACAACCAATAATGCCGTCCTTATCTGTCTGTAAGCCTATTTTCTATGGAAGCAGAAGAATTTTCCCTTTTCTCGGATTTGCTATTACAAATATAATAAAAATCTTTAATAAATACAAGTTTAAGGGCAGGTTGTTCAGCGGAATTTCAGTCGAATATTCTATTTTTGTTTAACCGAACGTTACAGCTATGGAGCCGCTTTACGATTATGTTTCCGAGATTGCCAACCGAATGTATCCTACATGGGAGTTCGACGATAGTTGTGGAGAGTATTTTCAAACCGATTCTTTCCGCAGATGGGATTTCGTGCATCAGTTGGAGGACGGGCGATTGAAATGCCCCTTTACGAAAGAGCAGTATTTGGAGAATACTCCGATTATCCGTTCCCTGCGGGCCATGGGTATCGACACCGAGAATTTTGGATGGCGATGCTCTTTGTCTACGATGTGGTACGGGAACGGACGGAAAATGTGCAGCAGGTTCCGACCTCGGTATTCGAGGAGTTTCGGGCTTTCGCCAAGTACCTGCAAGAAAATCCCGATGCCAAAGTCCGTGCATGGCGAGGGCGCGAGCACGGCGCGACCCTTGAATCCGACCTTGCAAAGCGGATGTTGGGCAAGTTGCTCGCTGACAACGTGGCAGAACTCTATGCCAAGTCGTCAAACACCCGTTCTTTCGGATTGGACGGATTTTCGGTGAATCTCAAAAGTTGTTACAAGATTACGCTTGCCGTCAAATGTTTTTTGCCGCTTTTGGAAAAGTTCAAAGAGGAAGATAACCGCAGTACGAATCCTAATAAGGTTTCCTATAACAGGATGCTGTTGATTTCGCGCATCGTCTATTTCTTCGGCTATACGGACAATCCGAAATTTCTTGATAATGACGAGAGTATATCGGGAATCTGGACATCTTACAAGGATAAGGAGTGGACGACGGTAGGCGCGAATTTCAGATAAATCCAATTACATATCGGATGATAAGGGACGGCATGAGCCGTCCTTTTTTTATTCTGCCAATAAGGGGTAGTAAAAATCATGCACTTTTTCACTATCCGACAACTATTTCTGCCATAGCGAGTTATGTATGATTTTCGTAGTATTCAACATTGAAAACGCAAACACAGGTTCTTTGAAATACACTCCGCTTCTCGGTAGGGAGAGAGAATCCGAACCGAAAGGCCGCAGGTCGAATCGCACGGCAGGACGATGACGGGAGTTTGCCCAAGCCATCACCCGACTGCCGCCAGAGCTGGCAAGAGCTCACCAGTCAGACCTAACGCCGAGAAAATGAAAAACAAATACCTATTTAATAATATTAGTTTAATTAAAACCTCGCGGGTGGTATGAGGTAAACCCGCATAATTAAAATGAATATTCGTTATCAATTTGCATCCATGCCTTATGGAAAGTTCTGTGTTAGTGATCTCAAGTATGGAGTTCATTGTATATTTTCACCCTTTAGTTTCACGACAGAAGAGGTTGTAAGGCAGAATCAGGTGTTTTTCGACACCCTATCGCCCGCTCGCAGAAAAACTATCCTCCAAGGGATTCGTAAGTTCTTGGTTGATAATCACTATCAAGACGCTTTCCAGAGATATGAAATCAGTCAGACAGATTCTGATGATGCTTTCGATATTACACATATCGAATACCATGTAACAGACAAGGTTTATCAAATCGAGTATCGTTTTATGGCTCACCGTTTTGCAGAAACCAAGCAATTGAAAATGCTCGATCCGTCAAAATTGTGTAGTTTTAAAAAACGAGAAATCAATAAAATCGTAAAGTCTCTCGAAGACTATATTGAAAATCGGCTGTATCTTATCTCTGGCGCTGAAACCAGATACATTGTCAAAAATGATAATCACCGTTGGCAAGTCTTTGATTTAAAAAATCGGGTAATTATTCATTTTGAAGAGAAACAATTCAATGACACGTATCGCATTGAGGCTCTGAATCAAAAATTGTTTAGCAAAGCCTTTGAGCCAGATGACGTGGACCGAATAATTGATGAAGCTATTCAATATCTGGTCGGTAATGGTTATCGAAGATTCTTGAAGTAATTTGATTTTGAGGGGACTATCCAACAATGGATAGCCTCCTCAATCTCCTTCATAACAAATTCTGCATCGCCGCGTCGATTTAGCTATTCTCGAAACTATCCAAATAGATTTGTGTGATTTTCTCGGAACTATGCCCCAGCGATTCTGAAATGATAGATGTCGAAACTCCTGACCTTTTCAGCACGGTAGCAAATGAGTGCCGCGCTACGTATGTCGTAAGCGTGATAGGCAGGTTAAGATGCTCTCCAATTAGTTTCAGATAGCGATTTATTCGCTTGTTCGTCCGCTGCACCCGTCCGTACTGCTGTTGCGCTGTAATGTGAACTGAACGCCTTAAAACAGGGAAAATGTACTCTTGTGGCTGGGCGTTCGGTTGGCGGTACTTGTCGAGAATTGCAAGAGCGGCGGGTTGGAGTTGGAACGACAGGAGTTTGCCTGTTTTCTGACGATTGATAACCAACCTTTCGTCCACGATGTCTGCATAGCGGATGTGCAAAATGTCTGTCAGATAGATGCCGCACGACAGGTAGCTGAACAGGAACAAGTCTTTGGCAAGTTGCAGGAACGGTTTAGGGTACTTGGTCAGCGTGCGTACCTCGCAATCAATAATCCGCTTTATATCCTCTTTCGTCAGCGACCGTTTGGCTGTGGCTTCCTTGAATCGGCTCACTTTGAACGTGTCGAAAGGGTAGTCTGCTTTCCTTATAAGGCCGTCGGTAATCGCGCTGTTATAGAGAACCCGCAACGACCGAAAACGAATGCCTATCGAATTGTCTGAATAGTGCTTTTCCACGCGCAACCATTGTTCGTATCGTTTCAGCCACTCTGTGTCGATGTCCATAAAATAAAAGTCCAGCGAACAACAGAATTTCGTAAGCGAGGTACGCAATTCTTGAAAGGTTTTTGCATTGCCTACCCGTTTTTCAGCCTGCAAGCGAATAATGTAATCGTTCAGATATTCGCCTACGGTCTTGCGAATGACCTTGCGGGATGCCTTTTCGACAAGTGTATTCAGCGTGTACTCCTTATCGTTGGTCTTATAGTCCATGACTTGATTTTGGAGTTCCTGCGTTTTCTGTTGGATAAGGGCTTCGATACGCTCTCTATTGGGACAGTTACGGCGTGGTTTACACTTTTCAGCGTCCCAGTATTGTGGGGCGAGCGAAATGTGGAGGCTGATGTACTTTCGTTTTCGATTTTTCGTCAGCCGTAATAGGATGGGATGCTGACCGTTGGATAATGTTTTGGATGTGTAGAGCACCGCCTCGATTGTCGTGTTCATCGGGATTTTCGGTTTACACACTGGTTTACACAAACTGCAAAAACCGACGGGAAACGGGCTGAAAACAAGGCATGAAAAAACCACCTACATCGCTGTAAGTGGTTGATTTTGAGAGTGACACCGACAGGACTCAAACCTGTAACCTTCTGATCCGTAGTCAGATGCTCTATTCAATTAAGCTACGGTGCCGAATTGCGAATGCAAATGTAGGGCAAAAATCCGAAACACGCAAATTATTTCGGCGAAAAATCACTTCAAAATCCGACTCCGCTTTCGATTGTCCGAAATTTCCATTCAATATCCTGCCTTATTATGCAGATTGTCAGTGTTTTGATTTGCTGTTCCGTCGGATCGCCCTGCTGAGTTCTTTTTCGAGTTCCTGGCCACGGAGGTTTTTCGCTACGATTATTCCTTCGGGCGAGATCAGGAAATTGGCCGGAATCGAACGAATGCCGTATAGTGTCGCCGCATCGCTCCGTTTGTCGGTGCCGACACCCAGCACATTGATCCAGGGCATGTCGTTGCCCGCTATGAACGCTTTCCACCGGGCGGTATCGTTGTCGAGCGAGACGCCGTAAATCTCGAATCCCTCCTCTTTGTAGGCGGCGTATGCCTGGCGCAGGCGGGGGATTTCCCGGCAGCAGGGACCGCACCAGGTGGCCCAGAAATCGAGTAATACCCAGCAGCCTTTACCCGTATGGGCCGAAAGGGATACGGCATTGCCTGCCATGTCGGGCAGCGTGAGATTCATGTACGGTTTGCCGATTTCGGTGTTCGCGGCGGCTCGGACACTTTCCGCAATGCGTTTGAGAATCGGGTGCGACTGCATGGCGGGTGTGAATTGCTCCAAACGGGCTTTTGCTGCGGCCGGATCGTTGCGGTCGAAATCGTAAGCGGAAAAGACATAGGCCCCAAAGAGATTGTCCGGGTTGGCTTCGATGCTTTCGGAAATCAGTTTGTGATATGCCGTATAGAGCGAATCGGCCGGCGTGTCGGGAGAGAGGGCGGAAAATTGGCGCTCGAAACCGACAGCCCTTTCATCGAATTCCCGTTTCTTATCGTTCAAAGGCGTTCCGGATACCGAAAAAACCCTTCTGTCGCCGGTTGGAACCGCGCGGATGATTCCCGGCTCGAGGAAAATGACGGATGTGCCGACCGGAATACGCTCCGGATCGGCCAGCCGGACGATCTCCGCTTTGTCGGCGCGGCCTTCCAGTCGGATCGTGCTGTCGGCAGCAACCACTCCGGATGCCAATTCCGCGAGGTCGGGGTCAATTAGGAATACCGAATCGCCCGGTTCCAGTCCGGCATGGCCCGTGATCGAATAATTCGGGTTGCTGCAACCGGCAAAAAGCGCGGCTGTCACTGCCGCGAGGAGGATTTTCTTCATAATACGATTCGGTTTTGGGTGTGTGACGATGTGTTGCCGCCTCACTTGATTTCCCGGTCGGGGTTTTCGCTGAGAAATTGTTCCCAGCTTTTGGAGCCTTTTTTCGAGGCGGCTTTTTTTCCGCCGCCGAGTCCCTTGACGCGCGCTTCGCCCAGCGCGGCATCGAGGGGACTTGCCGAGGTATAGTAATGACACAGCGCTACCGCCATGCCGTCGGTCGCGTCGAGCCGCCGGGGTGCCTCTTCGATCGCCAGCATTCGCTGCACGATCGAGGCCACCTGCTCTTTGGCTGCCGACCCCCGGCCCGTGATGCATTGTTTGATACGTGACGGAGCGTATTCGACAACCGGCAGGCCCCGGCTCAGGGCGGCGGCCATAGCCACACCCTGCGCCCGGCCCAGCTTGAGCATCGACTGGACGTTCTCACCGAAAAAAGGCGATTCGAGCGCCACCTCACGCGGCCGATACTCGTCCACCAGCGCTCCGACCCGCTCGAAGATGTAGCGCAGTTTGGCGTAGGGATCGGTCATCCTGTGCAGGTCGATGTCGCCCAGCACGACCGACCGCACGGTGCGGCCTTCGACCTCCAGCACGCCGTAACCCATGTAGTTCGTGCCGGGATCGATGCCCATGATGCGGTATGTTTCAGGGGGATGCGTCATTTTCGAAAAGCCCCTCCCTGACGGCCAGCGCAGTCGGGGAGGGGCTGATACTTTATCCTGTTTTTATTCCCCGAGCAACTCTCCGATCTGCTCGTAGAGGCCTTCGCCCCGCAGCTGCTTGGCGACGATCTTGCCTGTAGCGGTTTCGATCAGGAAATTGGACGGAATACCCTGCACGGCATAATCCCGCGCCGCCTGGTTGTCGAAACTCGTGAGGTCGCTCACGTGAATCCAGTTCATGCCGTTTCGGTCGACGGCTGCGAGCCATTTGTCGCGGTCGTTGTCGAACGAAACGCCGTAGATTTCGAAGCCTTTGTCGTGGAATTTTTCATAGGTCTGCTTCAAGTGGGGTACTTCGCCCATGCAGGGTCCGCACCACGAAGCCCAGAAATCCAGCAGGACGTACTTGTTGGCCGGATTGTCGACCACCGATTTCAGCGACACGGATTCGCCTGCGGCGTTATGCTGCACGATGTCGGTGTAGGGCTGGCCGATGTCGGTTTTGAGCATCTGCTCCGCCGTGGTTTTGATCTTGGCCAGTCCTTCCGACTGCTGCATCTCGGGCGAGAATCGGGCGATCTCGTCGAGCAGCTCCTGCCCCGAGAGGTTGTAGGCGCGGTTGGAGAGCAGCATCACGCCGAAGTAGTTGTCGCGGTTCTGTTCGAGCGCCCGGTCGCCCAATGCTTCGAACTCCTCCTCGATCTGTTCGCGGCGTTCGTCGGGCGTCTCCGGCCGGCGGTACTCCGCAATCAGTTCCTTTCCGGCGCGCTCATAGGCCGCGTAGGCGTCGTTTGAGGGGGTGCCCGTCGCAACGAGCGCCGTCGAATCCGCAGGATTCGGTCCGATCGATATTTTACCTGCTTCGAGGATGACCGGAAGACTTACCCTCTGTGGGGCACCGTCGCGCGAGTCGACCAGGAAGAGTACGCCGCTGAGCGAGTCGAGGGTGCCTTCGAACCGGAATTTGCCGCTGTTCACGAGGGCCGAATCGACCGGTTCGCTGCCTTTGAACAGGTATACGGTACCTTCCAGTCCGGTAACATTGCCTTCGACGACGTATTTGTTTTTACTGCCGCAGCCGGTGAGTATCACTGCAACTGCGATAGCTGCGAGAATCGGAATTTTTTTCATGGTTTATCGATCTTTGAGTGCTTGAAGTTGCTTTTCGAGTTCCGCGACGCGGCGCGCCAGGTCGGGCAGGTTCTTGAAGACGGCCGACGAGCGGTGGTACTGCATGCCCGGCAGGGCGGGGTAGCCCAGGCGCACTTCGCCGTCGGGCACGTTCTTGTCGATGCCGCTCTTCGAGCCGATCTTCACGCCGCTGCCGATCGTGACGTGATCCGCCACGCCCACCTGCCCCGCCAGGAAGCAGTTGCTGCCGACCTTCGAGGTGCCGGCAATCCCGGTCTGGGCCGACGAAACGGTGTTCTCGCCGATCTGCACGTTGTGGCCGATCTGGATCAGGTTATCGAGTTTCACGCCCCGGCGGATGATCGTCGAGTCGGTCTTGGCGCGGTCGATGCAGGTGTTGGCGCCGATCTCCACGTCGTCCTCGATCACCACGTTGCCCAACTGCGGAATCTTGTCGAATCCGCCCTGCGCGTTGGGTGCGAAGCCGAAGCCGTCGGCACCGATCACCGCTCCTGCGTGGAGGATGCAGTTCCTGCCCACGACGCAGCCTTCGTAGATCTTCACCCCGGGATAGAGGATCGTGCCGTCGCCGATGCTGACGCCGGCACCCAGGTAAACCTGCGGATAAATCTGACATCCACGGCCGATTTTCACGCCCGCTTCCACGACCGTGAAGTCGCCGATGTAGCAGTCGTCGCCCACCTGTGCCTGCTCCGAGACGGATGCGCGGTCGCTGATCCCCGTGCGGCGGGGTTTGGCGGCGTTGTACATTTCGAGCAGCTTCAGCACGCAGGCGCCCGCATCGTCCACCTTGATGAGCGTGGCAGTGATGGGCTGCGAAGGCTCGAATGTGCGGTCTACCAGTACAATACTGGCACCGGTGGTGTAGAGGAACGCTTCGTATTTGGGATTGGTGAGGTAGGTCAGCGAACCGGCCTTGCCCTCTTCGATCGAGGAGACGGTGTGAACCTTCGCCTCCTTGTTGCCGACCACGTCGCCGCCCAGAAAACCGGCAATCATTTCGGCTGTGAACTCCATCATAGGTCTTATAGATATTTGTTTATGTCGATTCCGTGGGGCATGAACTCCTCGACCGTGCGGCCGAACGACAGCACTTCTCGCACGGTCGACGACGAGATGTCGGCCACGGGCGAGGGGGTGAAGAGCATGACGGTGGTGATGGCGGGACAAAGGCGGTGGTTGGTGGCCTCCATCGTGCGTTCGTACTCGAAGTCGGTGGTATTCCGCACGCCCCGGATGATGGCGCAGGCCCCTTCGCACTCGGCGAATTCGCCCGTCAGACCCGTGTAGATTCTGGCTGTGACGCGCTCTTGGCCGGCATACACGTCGTCGATGAGCCGTTTGCGGTTTTCGACGGTGAGCAGCCCTTGTTTGACGGTGTTGTTGCCGATGCCGATGATGACCCGGTCGAAAAGGTTCAGGGCCTCTTCGACCACGGCGGCATGGCCCCGGGTGAAGGGGTCGAACGAACCCGGAAAAATTGCAATTCTTTCCATATTCGGCAAATATACGCAACAACTCGCAATCCGCAAGGGAAAAGCCTCAAGAAATTGGAAGTTGTAAGTTGAAAAGTGAAAATTTCCTTGTCGGGCCTCCCGGGCGGTAACGAAGGCGCTCACGGTCGGTCGAAATATCCGATCGGTCTTTTTCAGACAAAGATTCCTGGCTTTACCGGGGATGAAAAGTCGGGATTCGCAGAATAAAATCGGGTAAGATTTTCAATTTTCAACTTTCACTTTTCAATTTTCACGTACTCCGCGTGGACGATGCGCGTGTGGGGATTCGACGAGACGATCTCCTGCCGCAGGGCTTTCGTGCCCCACCGGATGAACAGGAAACGGCGCGGAATGCGGTGGACGAGCTGCCGCAGGGTGTCGATGCTTTCGACACGGCAGGAAACCGAGTCGGCGTACAACGCTCCATCGACCTTCATCCACCGGTCCTGCCAGCGAAACAGACGCAGCGTGTCCCGCACGACGAGCGTGTCCCGCAGATGTACGATCACCGTGTCGCGCACGGGCGCGCGGATGCCGACTGCGGTAGAGGTGACGGTCGTAGCCGCCGCTTCCAGCCGCCGGAGTTTCAGCCCGAGTGCGCGGATGCGGGCGGCGTCAGCGGCCCGTAACCGCTCGAATTCGCCGCAGCGCAGCCGCAGGGCCTGCGCCGATGCGGCCTCTTCGCCCAGACGGGTGCGGTAACGGGTTACATCGGCCGCGAGGGCGTTCTGGTTTTGGGTGAGACGTTGATTTTCGCTGCGGTGGCGGCGGTAGCCGGCGATCAGCAGTGCCGTCACGGTAACGGCATAAAGGATGAGAAATTTTCGCATGGAATCGGATTTCCCGCGAAGATACGATGTCCCGGGGCCGTCCGGTTTCCGAATTTTTTGGAAAAACGGTCAAAGGGAGGGAAGTTCCCCGCTCAGCGCTTTGGCGATCCGTTCGGCAAAAAGTGTCATGTAGGGTTGCCCGTCGCAGCGGGAGAGTGCCGTGAGGCCCCGGTGGTCGACGTAAAAGAGTTCGTCGAATTCCGGCAGACGCGAGCGGTCGATCTCCTCCTCGCACAACTCGAATCCGGCTTTCAGCACGGCCTGCATCGCCAGTTCGCGCTCGACGCTGTACGGAGCGGGTGGGGTGAGGACGGTCGTGTGGCGAATAGCGAACAACGGAGCGTCGTCCGCCGTGCGGAGGAGTCCCGCCGCGTTGCAACGCACGGCGACGGCCGCCCCGAGAAGTTGCGCCTGCCGGCGTGCCAGCTCTTCCGCCGCGTCGCGTGCGGAGGTAGGGGCGTCGACCAGTGGAATGTCGTATTGCAGCGTTGCGGCCCGGGGCTGAAGGCTGCGCAGGTCGTATCCCCTGTAAAGGGAAACGGACTCGAATTCGAGCCGGTAAGCGGGTTCCGCCGAAGCAGGCACATAAAGCCGCACGAACAGCGACCGGTCGCAGCCTGCGGGAACCGATTGCGCGGCCAGGGTGGCGATTCCGGCTGCAAACTCCTTCCTGTCCGGGCGGAACGGCCGTCCGAACAACTGCCGCGACCAGCCGTCGAGCACCGAGAGGTGCTCCGGCAGAAAGGCGCACACGCCGTCGAGCACGTGCAGGGTCTGGTAGAGGTACGGTTCCCGCGTCATAGCAGGAAGATTTTGAGCAGCAGCTCGCGCAGCAGTTCTCCGTCGGGGGCGCCGCCGGCGTTGAGCCCTTTGCTCTTGGCGTCGTATTCCCGCAGCAGGCCCAGGATCTGAAACACCTTGCGGTTGTCCCACCCGGCGGAGAGTTGCTTGATCTCTCCGACGACATAGACGTTGCTCTTCTTCAGGATGCGCATCAGTTCCGTATCCGACGGGAAAGGCACACCCTTGTTGCGGGCCTGCCAGCGCAGGTAGTTCATGACGAACAGATCGCGGAACTGCCCGAACAGGGCGAGGATCGTTACCAGCAGCGGGTTGCTCTTGGGGTTGCGGGCAAAATGGTCGGCGATCATCAGGGCACGGGCCATGTCCTTTGCCGCCACCGCTTTGCACAACTCGAAGTTGTTGAAATCCTTCGAGATGCCGATGTTCGCCTCGATGTCCGCATCGGAGATGCGTTTGGTGCCCTCGGGCAGCGAAACCACGAGCTTGCCGATCTCGTTCGAGATTTTCGAAATGTCGGTGCCCAGGTGATCCGTGAGCATCGAGAGTGCTTTGGCGTCGATGGCAAACCCTTTTTTTGCGATGAACTGCTGCAGCCATGCCGCGATTTCGTAGTCGCGCGGCCGCACCGATTCGAAAACGGTGCCGTGGGCCGCAGCTCCTTTATAGAAGGCCGAACGCTTGTCTGCGTTCTTCTCCTTGTGACAGATCACGAGGATGGTCGTGGGCGACGGTTTCTGGGTGTAGAGCGACAGCTTGTCCAGCCCCCGCAGTTGCTGCGCCTCCTTGAGGATCACCACCTGCCAGGAACCCATCATCGGCATCTGCCGGCAGAGGTTGATGACCTGTCCCGCGTCGGAATCCTTGCCGTAGACGGTGATCTGGTTGAAAGCCCGTTCCGCTTCGCCGAGGATCGTCGTCGCAAGGCGTTCGCTCAGCACGTCGATGAAGTAGCTCTCTTCGCCCATGAGCAGGTACACGGGGGCGAAGCGGCGTGCGGCGATCTGAGCCGCGATGCGTTCGAACTCGGCGACCGAGTCTTTGAATTTGAGTGCGCCCTTAGCCATCAGATAAGCTCTTTGGTGATTCGTAATACGTTTTCCGTCGCCGGTGTCAGCCGGTAACGGTCGTCGATGCGGCGGCCGACGAGCCAGACGATCTCCCCGCCCGACAGCAGTACGAATTGCCGCTGTTTTTCGGCCAGGGACACTTTGGCGTCGATCAGAAAATCGCTCACCTTCTTGCGTCCCGTCATGCCGAAGGGGACAAAGGCGTCGCCCTCCTGCCAGCGGCGTACCGTGAGCGGCCAGTGCAGCAGGTAGGCGTCCACCTGGGCGATGTGCTCCGGAACACCGAAGTTCTCGACCGTATCGATGTCGCACGATTCGAAATAGAGTACCGAATTGCCGCAGTAGCAGCGTGGAGCGCCTTGTGGAATCTGTACCGCGCAACAGTCGCCCGGGTCGATGCGCGAGACGACGATCGTACCCCGGTCGGGCGAGGCAACCCATTCGCGCGAATAGAAGCGGCGGCCCGTTGCTTCCTGCTCCAATGCCCGGCAGAGGGCGTCGATCACGTCGCCCTTGAAGCCGTAGGCGGAACTGAGCAGTTCGTAGATGACGAAACTGCGTGGAAAGGCCGGATCGATGCGTTCGATGTGGATCGTGTCGATTCCTTCGGCCGACGTGACCGCCTCGCTGCGGATGCGTTCGATGCCGTGGTTGATGAAGAGCTGCGCATCGGTCAGCCGTGCGATGTTTCGCTGCATCAGGCCCGTGAATTTCGGGTTGATTTCCCGGATGCAGGGGATCAGCCCCAGCCGGATCTTGTTGCGCAGGTATTTGGTCGAGCGGTTCGACGAATCTTCGCGGAAGGGAATGCGGTTCGTCACGGCGTATTCGAGGATCTCCTTGCGGGAGGCGAACATCAGGGGGCGGATGATCCTGCCCATCTGCACCGAAATACCTGTCAGACCGCGCAGGCCCGTGCCGCGCAGCAGGTTGATGAAGAAGGTTTCGATCGAGTCGTCGGCGTGGTGGGCGACGGCGACGGCCGTGTAGCCCTTCTCGCGGCGCAGGGCGTCGAACCAGTCGTAGCGCAGCCTGCGTGCCGCCATTTCCATCGATTCGCCCGTGCGTTCCATCTCGGCGGCGGTTTCGAAGCGCCGGTTGAAGAATTCCACGCCGTATTTCGCCGCTTCGTGCTCCACGAGCACCTCGTCCTCCTCGCTCTCTTCACCCCGCAGTTGGAAGTTGCAGTGGGCTACGCCGATCCGATAGCCGCTTCGGGCGAACAGCGACAGCATGACCATCGAATCCACGCCGCCCGAGACGGTCAGCAGAATCCGGTCGTCGCAGGCCGCCAGCCCCTGCCCTGCGATATAGCGTTGAAATTTCTCCAGTAGAGCCATGATGATGTAATTAAAAATTAAGAATTAAAAATTAAAAATCGGTTGTGTTTCAAGTGTCTTGTTCCGGATGTCGGCAGTCTTGCGATTTTTTATTATTCGGATTCATAAAAAATCAGCTGTTTTCGATGGCCTTGTTCCGCGAACCGGCATTTTTAATTTTTAATTCTTAATTTTTCATTTTTAATTATAAAACGT
>DBFWKV010000031.1:0-146738 GCA_048465795.1 Alistipes sp. | reverse complement strand
GTGGCTTTTTTCCGTCGTGGGAGCTGAGGGATTCGAACCCCCGACCCTCTGCTTGTAAGGCAGACGCTCTGAACCAGCTGAGCTAAGCTCCCCTAAAAATGGCTCGGGACTGCAAAGGCGACCTCTCATCTTCCGGGACATCGCTGCCCCTTCTGCAGGCGTTTTATAAAAAACCTTTACGCAACCCTCGCGCATCTGCGCCTGAACAAGGACTTGAACCTAGGACCCCATGATTAACAGTCATGTGCTCTAACCAACTGAGCTATTCAGGCTTGATACCATTTATCGGTTTCGGAGTGCAAATATATAGCAAAAATCCATTCCTGCAAAATTATTGCACGTTTTTTTCGCAAAAAACATAACTTTGTATCCGGAACACGACACCGACGCATATGAAATCCAAAATCATCCCGTTATTCATCTCACTCATTTTCTGCATGTTGTCCGCCACTGCTCAGGACACGCTGCTCTTCACTCCCGCACGGTGGGACTTCGGTACCATCCGCGAAGCGGACGGCAAAGTCAGCCACACCTTCACGGGCGAGAACCGGGGCAGGCACCCGGTAGTCATCCTCGATGTGGTCACTACGTGCGGCTGTACGGTGCCCTCCTTCACGAAAAAGCCGATCCTCCCGGGCGGAAAAACCGAAATCCGCGTCACGTACGATCCAGCCAACCGCCCGGGTTCATTCAGCAAGGCGCTCGCGGTCTATTCCTCCGAAAAGCGGAAAATCGCTACGCTCACCATCACGGGTAACGTGCAGCCCCGGGAAAAGACCGTCGAGGAACGCTATCCCGTCGATGCCGGCAACGGACTGCGGCTCACTACGGCGACCTGCCCGCTTTCCTATATAAATATAGGACGCCGCGCACAGACCTCCGTGGGATATGCCAACACTTCGAACCGGACGCTGACGCTCGACCTGCACGCAACCGAGCGGAGCGGAGTGCTTACCCTCGCCTATCCCCGTCAGATCGCACCGGGCGAACGGGGCGAAATCAACCTGGGTTATTATATCTCGCCTAACTCCCCCCGGTACGGCACCCTGAAGGATGTGCTGACCATCGGGATCGACGGACGGCCTTCGCGCACGCAACTGCTGGTACACGGCATTGCGGTGGATGCACCGGGCCAGGCGACCGATAATCGGGGGCCGAAAGGACAAATCTCGAAAAATATCATTAAATTTGGCCCCGTGAAGCGGACGGCGGTCCTACAGAGCCAGTCGTTCACGCTCACCAACGAAGGCACAGCGCCACTGATCGTGCGAGCCGTCGAAACCCCCGGTGGCGTCGCCTGCTCGCTGCGTCCGGGCGAGAGGATCGCACCGGGAGGGTCGGCGACGGCCGAGGTGACGCTCGACCCCTTGCAGCAGGACTACGGCCTCATGTCGTCGCACCTGATCCTCATCACCAACGACCCGCAACGGCCGATGCGGAGGGTGCGGATCACGGCCGTGACAGAAGATTGACACACAAACAGTACCGCAATGTATCCCATACTTGAAAAGAAGTACCTCGCAGAAGGCATCTGCCTCATGAAAATCCGCGCGCCGCGCGTGGCGCAGTCGGCCCTGCCGGGGCAGTTCGTCATCGTGCGCGCCGACGAACACAGCGAGCGCATCCCCCTGACCATCGCAGACTACGACGCAGAGGAAGGGAGCGTGACGATCGTCACCCAAACCATCGGCGTTTCGACCCGCAAAATCTGCGCCCTCGAAGCGGGACAATCCCTGGCCGACTTCGCGGGGCCGCTGGGCCGTCCTTCGGAGTTTGTCCGCGAACCTTTGGAGGAGCTGCGCCGCAAACTTTTTCTCTTCGTCGCGGGCGGCGTAGGCACCGCCCCGGTCTACCCTCAGGTCAAATGGCTGGGGGAACACGGTGTCCGGGCCGACGTCGTCATCGGCGCAAAGACGCGCGACATGCTTATCTATACCGATGAAATGCGGGCCGCCGCCGAAAATCTGTACATCGCCACCGATGACGGCTCGGAAGGGTTCAAAGGACTGGTTACGCAACTGATCGACGAACTGATCGAAAAACAGGGCAGGCATTACGACGAATGCGTGGCTATCGGGCCGATGATCATGATGAAGTTCGTGGCGCTGACGACCCGAAAATACGGGCTGAAAACGACCGTGTCGCTCAATGCGCTGATGGTCGACGGCACGGGCATGTGCGGCGCCTGCCGCGTGACGGTCGGCGGGCAGACACGCTTTACGTGCGTGGACGGTCCCGAATTCGACGCACACGAGGTCGACTTCGACGAGGCGATGCGCCGCCAGGGCATGTATCGTACGCAGGAACAGCGGGCTGCGGCCATCGCCGCCGAACGCGAAGCCGGTCACCAATGCCGGATCGGACTGGACAAATAAATCAAAGGGGAAAGTGGAAAAGTGAAAATTCATTCATTTCTTGTTCTTTTGCGATTCTTCGACTAAGCCTTGGGATCGAAAATACACTTTTCCCCTTTCACTTTTCACTTAAAAAAACATGGCAAACAAAATACCGCGCACACCCGTGCGTGAACAAGACCCTGCACGCCGTGCGACCAATTTCGAAGAGGTCTGCTACGGCTACAACCCCGAAGAAGCGATGCTCGAAGCCACGCGCTGCCTCGACTGCAAGAACCCCCGCTGCGTGGCGGCCTGCCCCGTGCATATCCGCATCCCGGACTTTATCCGCGAGGTGGCGGCCGGAAATCTGCAGCGGGCGGCGGACATCATCGCAGAGGACAGTTCGCTGCCCTCGATCTGCGGCCGTGTCTGCCCGCAGGAGACCCAGTGCGAAGGCGCCTGCATCCTCGGCATCAAGGGCGAAGCGGTCGCCATCGGCAAATTGGAACGCTTCGTCGGCGACTGGAAACTCTGCCACGGCGCTGCAGCGCCCGTCGTAACGCCCCGCAACGGGCATAAGGTGGCCATCGTCGGCAGCGGCCCTGCGGGACTGGCCTGCGCGAGCGACCTGGCCAGGATGGGCTACGGGGTGAAGATTTTCGAAGCGCTGCACAAGGTGGGCGGCGTGCTGGTCTACGGCATTCCCGAATTCCGGCTGCCGAAGGAGCGGATCGTGGCGCGCGAGATCGCCGAGGTGCAGAAGCTGGGTGTGGAGATCGAGACCGACGTGATCGTGGGGCGCACCGTGACGATCGACTCGCTGCTGGATGACGAAGGGTTCGATGCCGTGTTCATCGGTTCGGGCGCCGGCCTGCCCCGCTTCATGGGTACTCCGGGCGAGAACCTCAACGGCGTGGTCTCGGCCAACGAATTCCTCACACGCACCAACCTGATGAAAGCCTACGACAACGCCTACGACACGCCGATCTACGTCGGACAGCGCGTGGTGGTGGTCGGCGGAGGCAACGTGGCGATGGACGCCGTGCGCACCGCCAGGCGGCTGGGCGCGGAGGCCACGATCGTCTACCGGCGCAGCGAGACGGAGCTTCCAGCCCGCAGAGAGGAGGTACACCACGCCAAGCAGGAGGGAATTCTTTTCCGGATGCTGACCAACCCCACCGAGGTGTTGGGCACCGACGACGGCTGGGTGCGCGGCATCCGTTGCGTGGAGATGGATTTGGGCGAGCCGGACGAAAGCGGCCGCCGCTCGCCCGTTGTAAAGGCCGGATCGGATTTTGAAATCCCCTGCGACGTGGTGGTCATGGCGCTGGGCACCTCGCCCAATCCCCTGCTGGCGACAACGACCGCCGGACTGGAAACCAACCGCCGGGGCTGCATCACGGCCGATGCGCAGGGCGCCACCACCCGTCCGGGCGTCTTTGCCGGAGGCGATGCGGTGACGGGCGCCGCGACCGTGATTCTGGCAATGGGTGCCGGACGCACGGCGGCAAAAGCGATCGACGAATACATAAAATCGCGGTAGCCCGAGATTATAACCCGGAAAAACGATATATTTATCCCATCAATCCATAAAAAACAGAAAGATGAAAACAATTCAGATGCTGGCGCTGGGAATCGCCGCATGCGCAATGGGCGCCTGCTGCGACAACGCCCCCAAACAGATCAGCGGCACGATCGCCGAGGCTTCGATGAACACGCTCACCGTGCAGACACCTGCCGACGGCGCCACCTACGACTTCTCGACGATGGACGCCGATATGAGCGAGGCGAACGGCCTGCTGCTGGGCGCTCCGGTAGTGGTGGACTACAAGGGCAAACTCGGCGAGGTCACGGCGGCCACGAAAGTCGCCACCGACCCCACCTATGCCGAGGCCGTGGGGCGCTGGGTGATGCCCGATCCGATCAATCCCGAAGAGGTGATGGGTGTGGAATTGTCGATCGAAGGCGTTGCCCGATCGATCAATATGGCTACGCTTCGCTATGAGAGCTGGGAGTTGCAGGGCGAAGCCGGCAAGATTCTGCTCAAGGGCGTGAGCGAAGGGTCGGGCGAGCCGATCGCCTTTACCGAAACGGCCACGATCGCCCGGAATGCCGACGGCACGCTGGCGCTCATCCTGAACGCCGACGCGGAAGGCACGGGCACCGTACTGGTCAAGCAGGCGGAATAAACCGCATCCGGCCCGAAAGAAAAACCTTCTCCATTGGGAGAAGGTTTTTTATTGTTAAACGAAAACGCTCGGTGTTCCGAATCCGGAACAGCACCCCGCGCTGCTACAAAAAGAAGGCAGCCTGGGGACGGACTTTACGCAACAATACGACGCCTCTTCATATCATTGCATCCGGGAACCCACGGCTGCCTGAATCATAAAGGGAGGAAGGGACTGCTTCCAAAGAGGCGAAGATTTTATTTGCAGCGAAGGCGCAACGATTCAGCACCCATACCATACCTTTCACTCTTCACCTGTCCATTCCGGCTTCCCCTGGCGATTTCAGCCCGTTGCGGGAAGCACCCCTGCAATATAGTATTTAGCAAATGACTCGCAAATGTAAAGAAAAATTCCGAATACACAACACCCTTAGGCGAAATCGCTTACCATTCGGGCGAAATCCACAAAAAAAGAGCTGTTTCAGCTCCTTTTCCTATTTTATATACACGTTTGTTTACCTGCCGACAGTCTCCGCCACACAATCCGCGATCATCTGTGGCGAGACGGCACGGATACACCGGTAATCGCCGAACCGGCACTCCTTCTTTCCATAGACCGAACAGGGGCGGCACGCCATATCGGCCTGCAACACCTGACGCGAATCACACCCGTAGCCCAGGAATCCGAGCGACGGATGGGTAGCTCCCCACACCGATACCACCGGTGTGGCCGTCAGCGAAGCGAGATGCATCACCAGCGAATCCATCGACACCACACAATCCAGGTTGGCGATCAGGGCGATCTCCGTATCGAGTGTCACGCGCCCCGAAAGTGCCGTCACGTTGGAATGCATGCGCTCCATCTCTTCGGCGAAGCGGGCTTCGGCACCACCCCCGCTGTGGATGAAAACCCGCTCGTAGCGGGCACTGAGCAGTGCCACGACCTCCCGGCTCATCGATTCGGGATAGGTCTTTCCCTGCTGCGCGGAGAAGGGGGCGAAACCCACCCAGACACCGCGCTTCACGCCCATCGGATTGGGCCATTCGCGTTTCACGGAGGGTGAAGGATCGGGGAAATCGAATCCCAGATCGCGGAACACGTCGCAATAACGCACCACCGTATGTTTCAGGGGCACGGCATTGGCCGACGCCCCGCCCCGCAGGCGCATCCACTTGGCAAAGCGGCCTTTGCGGATATGCGCCGTGCGCACACCGCGCAGCCACATCGAAAGCCGGAACACCCGCGACCGCAACACATCGTGGACGTCGGCAACGGCATCCACCCCCAGCCGCCGGACATCCGCCGCAAGGCGCCACATACCCTGCAGGCTGTGGTGCGCGTCCTTCGTATCGACGGTCACGAACTCCACGTCCAGCCCCTCGAAAAACGGGCGGAACAACGCCCGTGTCGCCACCGTGATCCGCAGATCGGGGTATGCGCCGCGCAAAGCCCGGATCGCATGGGGAAGCATCGCCACGTCCCCCATCGCGGAAGTACGCAGTACGAGCAGGTGACGCGGAACACGTCTATTTTTTATTGCCATAAAGCACCGGATTGAGGGCCGGGTCGTTGTACATTTTCATCTGTTTGTACGTCTTCATGTACTTGCGGCCCGCTTCGATGTCTTCGATCAGCTCCTCGATGGCCGTCGAAAGATCGACCTGCTGCGAAAGCAGCACGTCCAGCTTCCTGCGGCAGGCGGCGCGGTGGGCGTCGTCCACGTCGGTGCGCTCCGTTTCGCGCGCCATATGGTAAATCTTCAGCGACAGGATCGACAGGCGGTCGATGGCCCACGCGGGGGTTTCGGTATTCAACCGCGCACCGGGCTGCGGCTTCACATCCTTGTATTTGTCGAGCATGTAGGAATCCACATATTCCACCATATCCGTGCGTTCCTGGTTCGAACGGTCGATGCGGCGCTTAATCTGCAGCGCCTCCGACGGATCGATCGCGGGATTGCGAATGATGTCCTCCAGGTGCCACTGCACCGTATCGATCCAGTTCTTCGCGTATAGCAGATGATCGATCGAACCCGCTTCGAAAGGGTTTTCGACAGGGCGGTCGACATCGTCGTAACGGTGATAGTCCTCGATGGCCCGGTTGAAGATCCGGTTCGCGTTCTCCGTAAACATAGCGTTAGGTTTTAGTCTTGTAATTCTCACGATAAAATTCTACCTTTGTCTTCAAAGTGAAAACAAAGTTAATGAATATTTCGAAAAAAGCAACATTCACCCTCCTTTTCCTGTTTTGTCTGGCGGCGGGCGCTACAGCCCAGGGCCGCATTACCAAAGAGGAGTATATCGACCGCTACAAAGCCATTGCCATAGCCCACATGGAACGTTACGGCATTCCGGCCAGCATCACGATGGCTCAGGGACTGCTCGAGTCGGACGCCGGTAACAGTTGGCTGTCACGCAGTTCGAACAACCATTTCGGCATCAAGTGCAAACGCGACTGGCGGGGCGAGACGATCCGCTACGACGACGATGCGAAAGACGAATGCTTCCGCTGCTACCCCTCGGTCGAAGCGTCGTACCAAGATCACGCGACCTTTCTGGACACGCAGCCCCGCTACGATTCGCTGTTCGCCTACGGCCCGACGGATTACAAGTGCTGGGCGCGGGGACTGAAAGCCGCCGGCTACGCCACGGCGCCCGACTATGCGCAGCGGCTGGTGCGGATCATCGAGGAGAACCGGCTCTACCTGCTCGACCGCCCCGGCGGGGAACGGCTCTACGCGTCGCGGCACGCGGCGAAGAACGACCCGGGCGAATGGTTCGAGGGACAGAGCAGCGTGGAACATGTAGCTGCGGCGGGCACGCTCGTCGATCCCGATGACTACCGGGTGACGATCAACGCCCACGCCGGTTACAACATCTACGAAACCAACGGTATCAATTACATCCTGGCCAAAGACGGGGACACGTTCGGGCAGATCGGCCGCATTTTCCGTCTCTCGGCACGCAACCTGCGCAAGTTCAACGACCTGCGCGACAAAACCGCCCAGCCCGTCGCCGGCGAGGTGATCTTCATCGACCGCAAAAAGAAGCGCTGGGAAGGCAACGCCCGCATCCACACGGCGCGCGAGGGCGAGACCGCCTATTCAGTGGGGCAGTCCTACGGCATCCGCACGCGGTCGATCGAAAAACTCAATAAACTCGCTCCCGGGCAGGTCATGCAGCCGGGACAGCAAATTCGCATTCGCTAAAAACACAATACCATATACCATCATGGAAACAACTTCGCTCAGAAACCGGATCCTGGAGACCATCATCCGTAAATCGACCCTTAAGCAAAAGGTCTTCGACAATACCTTCGCGGTCTTCAACCTGCTGAAAGAAACGCTGCTGGAGATGGCTTCGGAGATGGACGACGACCTGGACGGCAAACTCGACCGCCGCGTGCGGATCGAATACCGCGACCGGGGCAAGTTCGAAACCCAGTTGCAGGTGGCCAACGACCTGCTGATCTTCCAGATGCACACCGACGTATTCGAATTCGACGCCAACCACATCATCTGGCAGAATCCCTACGTGCAGGCCGACAAGGCCAACTCCTACTGCGGGGTGATCAACATCTACAACTTCCTCTCCGACTCGTTCAAGTTCAACCGCAACGCCGACGAAGGCTACCTGATCGGCCGGGTGTTCATCAACCGCGAACGCTGCTACTTCGTCGAAGGCAAGCGCCAGACCGCCCTCAAGGCGATGGGCTTCGGCAAGGGCGAAATCGACCGCACGGCATTACTCGGCATTCTGGAATCGGCGATCTGTTACGCCATCAATTTCGACCTGCTGCTGCCGCCCTATGAGGACAACAAGCGTGTGACCGTCGATCAGTTCAACACCAAAATGGACAATTCGAAATTCGTCACGGGCAAGCGCCTGGGCTACGAATTCAACGTGGAGGACATCTGATTGACGGCATTTTGCCGCTAATCAATTCTTAATTAAAAAATTCATAACCGACGAACGAAGTAAGCGCAGAGGAGAACTCTGTTCTGCTCTGCCTTACAAGGAGGAGGGAAAGCCCACAAAGTGGGATTAATTCATAATTAAAAATTGAAACTCCGAATACTTCTGTCTCTGACGGCATTGCTTTCCGTCGGAAATCTTTGTGCCCAACAGGAATACGCCGAAATCGACCGGCTGCGCTCGATGAACCAGACCGTGACGGGCATCCGTTCCACGACCGACGGGGAACATTACACGGTGATCGAGGACAACAACGTGGTGCGCTACGACTATGCCGCCGAAACTCCCGGAAAGAACCTGCTGCCGCAGACGGGAGCGGGTTTCTCGCTCACGGATTACGTGATCTCGCCCGACGGGCGGACGATCCTCGTGGCGGACGGCAAACAGCCCATCTACCGCCACTCCTATACCACGCAGTACCACCTGGCGACTGCTTCGGGAATGCGCCCGATCCTCGGCGACGTGGGACAGACCCGCGACGCCTCCTTCTCGCCCGACGGGCGGCTGATCGCCTTTTCGAGCGGCAACAACCTGTGGTTTTACGACCTTGCCGCGCAGGCCGCGACGCAGATCACCCGCGACGGAGCGTGGAACCGGATCATCAACGGCACGACCGACTGGGTGTACGAAGAGGAATTCGGCTTCACGCGCGCTTACGCCTTCTCGCCCGACAGCCGCCGCATCGCCTACCTGCGCTTCGACGAGAGCGAAGTGCCGACGATGCAGCTCATGCGTTACGACGGCAAACTCTACAACGAGGCTTACACCTTTAAATATCCGAAAGCCGGCGAACCCAATTCGACCGTGCAACTGTGGGTTTACGACATCGCTGCTCGCACCCCGACGCGCATCGACACGGGTGCCGATACCGACCAGTACATCCCCCGCATCGGCTGGACGCCCGACGGACGGCTCTGGTTCTACCGGCTCAACCGCCGGCAGAACACCTTCGAAGTGGTGCTGTGCGAACCGCACGGCGGCCAGAAGGTGATCTACGAAGAGCGGGCGCAGCAGTATGTCGAGCGCGTGGACGGGAGTACGGTGACCTTCCTCGACAACGACCGGTTCCTGGTGCGGCAGGAGGGCCACACGGGTTACATGCACCTCTACCTGTACAGCATCCGCAAGGGATTCGTGGCACAGGTGACCAAAGGGCCCTGGGAGGTGACCGAGCTGGTGGGCACCGACGGCAAACGGGCCTGGTACCTCTCGACCGAAGGGTCGCCCCTGCGGCGGCGGCTCTACAGCATCGCACTGAACGGCAAGGACAAAAAGCGGCTGAGCGAGGAGGAGGGATTTTACACCGTAGCCCCGAGCGACGGCATGAAATACTACATCTCGACCTTCTCCAACGCCACGACCCCCAACCGGGTCGAGATCCGCGACGGCGAGGGCCGGCTGGTGCGCACGCTGGCCACGAGCGAAGAGCTGCGCAGGGAACTGTTGGCCACACGGCGGCCCGTGAAGGAGTTCTTCACCTTCGCGACCGAGCGGGGCGACACGCTCAACGCCTACATCGTCAAACCCGCCGATTTCGATCCGGCCAAACGCTACCCCGTATTGCTGACGCAGTATTCCGGCCCCGGCTCGCAGTCCGTGCGCGATAAGTGGTCGCTCGACTGGGAGGATGCGTTGGCGGACAAAGGCTACATCGTGGTTTGCGCCGACGGCCGGGGCACGGGCTTCCGTGGCGAGGCATTCAAGAAACTCACCTACGGGCGGCTGGGCGCACTCGAAGTCGAAGATCAGCTCTCGACGGCACGCTACATGGCGCGGCAGCCGTGGGTCGACGCGTCGCGCATCGGCATCTACGGCTGGTCGTACGGCGGCTTCATGGCCCTGAGCTGTGCGCTGAAGGGCAACGGACTTTTCAAGATGGCGATCGCCGTAGCCCCCGTCACTTCGTGGCGCTACTACGATTCGATCTACACGGAGATTTACAACAACCTGCCCCGGTACAACGCCTCGGGTTACGACGACAACTCGCCCGTGCGCTTCGCCCGGCTGCTCGACGACCGCCGCACGCGGCTGCTGCTGATCCACGGCACGGCGGACGACAACGTCCATTTCCAGAACACGATGGAGATGGCGCGCGAGTTGAACCGGTTTGGCAAGCGGTACGACATGATGGTTTACCCCGACCAGAACCACTCGATGCTGCCCGACTGCAAGGCGCAAGTCCGGCAGAAAATGATCGATTACACGCTCGAAAACCTCTGACGGGAAACCGGGTTGCTCCTCCGGCCGGCAACCTGATTCCGGCAGCGGCCGAACACGTGGGGGCAGATTTGGCCGGGCGACAGCCGTTCGGGCTGCTGCTGCTCCGCAACGGAGACAGGTCTTTCCGTTTTCTCCGCTCGGCAAAGTTCTCGCTACGCGTGCCTTCTGCCTCGCTAATCGAAAACGTTTACTTTTGATCCCCCAGCGTGGGCTTGACTTTGTTCCCGCACGGCATTGCCCGCAAACGATCTTTGCCCTCGCTTACCCGCAAAGTTCACTTTTCACGTAACAGGATGCGGAGGCTTAAAAAGCCTCCGCATCCTGTTAATATCCTGTTTTTCGTTATTTCTTCTCGTAGCGCTGCTCGACCGTCTTCCAGTCGATGCGGTCCCAGAGCGCCGTCACCGAGTCGGCGCGGCGGTTGCGGTAGTCGATGTAGTAGGCATGCTCCCACACGTCGATCGTCAGCAAGGGCTTCATGCCGTAACGCAGGGGATTGCCCGCATTCTGCTCGCTCATGATCGCCAGCTTGCCCGACTTGTCCTCCACGAGCCATACCCAGCCCGATCCGAACAGCGACGCGCACGCCTTGTCCATCTGCGCCTTGAACTGATCGAACGACCCGAAGTTCTTGTCGATGGCTTCCAGCAATTTGCCTGTGGGGGCGTGCTGAGGCGTGGGCGACAGTTCGGCGAAGTAGAATTCGTGGTTCCAGGTCTGAGCGGCATTGTTGAACAGCGGGCCGTCGGACGAAATGATGATATCCTCGAGCGGCTGCTGAGCGAACGGGGAGTCGACGATCAGTTCGTTGAGTTTGGCCACATAGCCCGTGTAGTGTTTGTCGTGGTGGAAACGCAGGGTCTCCTCCGAAATCTGCGGTTCGAGCGCATTATAGGCGTAAGGCAGCTCTCGGGGCTGGAATCTCGCCTGGGTTGCGGTGTCGGTTGTCATGAGCGGAAATATTAAAAGTGATAAGATTGTCGTGAACATAGGCGTGCGGTTTTAGCCTTCAACGGGTTCGAAAGCCCATTTTCCCTCCCCGCAAACGGGGCAAATCCACTCTTCGGGCAACTCCTCGAACGAAGTTCCTGGGTCGATGCCGTTTTCCGGATCACCCAGAGCAGGGTCGTAAATGTACTCGCAAACCGTGCAACGATACTTTTTCATAGAGACAATGATTTTGAGATTTTCAAGACTTTCTCAACAAATTTGATACCCCGGCACACAAGATCACGAAAAATTTTCGTAAATTTGAGCATAAAGCTAATAATCTTTAACATAAACCTTTTTCGATTATGAAACTGCCCTACGCCGAACCTTACAAGATCAAGATGACGGAGGCCATTCGAACCTCAACCCCCGCCGAGCGCGAGGAGTGGATCGAAGCCGCTCGCTACAACCTCTTCAAACTCCCCGCCGAGCAGGTCACGATCGACCTGCTGACCGACTCGGGCACCGGTTCGATGAGCGACCGCCAGTGGGCCGCGATGATGACCGGCGACGAAAGCTACGCGGGCGCCTCATCCTACTTTCGGCTGAAGGCCGTGATCGAGCGCATCTTCGACATGCCGTGGTTCCTGCCGACGCATCAGGGCCGGGCGGCGGAGAATGTGATTTTTTCAGCCCTGCTGAAGGAGGGCGACATCGTGCCGGGCAACTCCCATTTCGACACGACGAAGGGTCACATCGAATTCCGCAGGTGCCATGCCATCGACTGCACGATCGACGCGGCGGCCGACACGCAGTTGGAGCTGCCGTTCAAAGGCGAGATGGATCTGCAGAAACTCGAAAAAGTACTCCGTGAGAATCCGAAAGAGAAAATCCCCTGCGTCGTGCTGACGATCACGAACAATACCGCAGGCGGACAGCCCGTGTCGATGCGCAACATCCGCGAGACGGCCGAACTGTGCCGCCGTTACGGGATTCCCCTGCTGCTGGACTCGGCCCGCTTCGCCGAGAACGCCTACTTCATCAAGACCCGCGAGGAGGGTTATGCCGACAAGACGATCAAGCAGATCGTACGCGAAATCTACACCTATGCCGACATCATGACCATTTCGGCCAAGAAGGACGGCGTGGTGAACATGGGCGGCTTCGTGGCGATGCGCTCCGAGGAACTTTTCAAAAAGGCCATGTCGTTCAACATCATGTTCGAAGGCTACGTGACCTACGGCGGCATGTCGGGCCGCGACATGGACGCGCTGGCCGTGGGACTCGACGAGAACACGGAATTCGCACAGCTCGACGCCCGCATCCGCCAGGTGAAACTGCTCGGCGACCTGCTGGACGAATACGGCGTGCCCTACCAGCGCCCGGCGGGCGGACACGCCATCTTCCTCGATGCCAAAAAAATCCTCACGGGAGTGCCCAAAGAGCAGTTCGTGGCGCAAACGCTCGGCGTGGAGTTGTACCTCGAAGCGGGCATCCGAGGCGTGGAGATCGGAGCGATCCTGGCCGACCGCGACCCCGACACCCACCAGAACCGCTACCCGGCTCTCGAACTGCTGCGCCTGGCCATTCCGCGCCGTGTCTACACGGACAACCACATCCGCGTGATCGCCGCCGCCTGCCGTAACATCTACGAGCGCCGCGCGCAGATCACCACGGGCTACCGGATCACCTTCGAGGCGCCCATTCTTCGGCACTTTACCGTGGAACTGGAAAAAATATAATAAGAAGCAGGCGGGAATCCTTCGATTCCCGCCCGCTTTCGTTTTTCGGATGCCTCGTTACATCCCACCGAGTGTGATTGCCACAAAGGCAACCAGCCCCAAGGCCCACGATCCGGGAACCCGGCGGCGCTCCTGCACAGGGAAAAGACGGGCCACGTCCCTCGAGCGGTCGAGCCACAGCAGCATCGCAACGCACACAACCAAACCGGCCCCGTAATCCAGTCCACGATCCGTCCATGCGATCCCGGTCCAGGAAAAAGAGGAATCGAGCGAGTGGACGACCGTCGTGATAAGCCCGATGCCCTCAGAAAGTCCCTTCATCCCGATGTAGAGGCGCGTCAGCGATACGGCATAACTTCTTCTGCTCACCAACGCCCACAGCGCCGCTAACGGAAACAACTGCCCTGCGAGCATGGCGGCTAATGATCCGATCTTAGTACATACCGTCGCAGCGTCGGACTCCGAACCGTTTGGAATCCACACAGGCATCACAAAGACCGCCCATTTGACGAACCGCATCACAGCCCACGCGCCCAAGACCCATACGGGTCCCGGCATTTCGTTCATCTTCGCCCAAAGGCATTCGAGACGTTCACGCATGGCAATCAGCTTGAGGCTAAACGATCGGTCTGCGGGTTTAGAGAAACAGTTCCAGTATCTGCACGGCATTGAGCGCCGCGCCCTTGCGGATCTGGTCGCTCACGCACCAGAATGTGAGTCCGTTATCGCAGGTGAGGTCCTTGCGGATGCGGCCCACGCAGACGGGATCTTTGCCCGCAAGGAAGAGCGGCATGGGGTAGACCTTCTCCGCAGGGGCATCCATGAGCACGACCCCCTCGGCTTTCGCAAAGGCTTCGCGCGCCTCGGCGACCGACACGGGCCGCTCGGTTTCGAGCCAGACGCTCTCCGAATGGGCGCGCATCACGGGCACCCGCACGCAGGTGGCCGACACGCGGATGTCGGAGTGCATGATCTTGCGCGTCTCATGGAACATCTTCATCTCCTCCTTCGTGTAATCGTTCTCCGTAAAAACATCGATATGAGGGATCAGGTTGTAGGCCAGCTGGAAGGCGAACTTATTGACCGTCGGCTGCTTACCCGCCCCGAGTTCCGCATGCTGCGTCTCCAGTTCGGCCATGCCCGTTGCGCCCGCACCGCTCGCCGACTGGTAGGTCGAAACGTGCACGCGCACGATGTGCGACAGCTTTTCGATGGCATTCAGGGCCACAACCATCTGGATCGTCGTGCAGTTGGGGTTGGCGATAATCCCTCGCGGAGCGTTTTTCGCATCCTCCGGGTTTACCTCCGGCACCACAAGAGGCACATCGGGATCCATGCGAAAAGCGCTCGAATTGTCGATCATGACCGTGCCGTGTTTGGTGATCGTGGCGGCAAACTCTTTCGACGTGCCGGCGCCGGCCGACGTCAGGGCGAAGTCGATCCCCTTGAAATCGTCGTTGTGTTGCAGCAGCTTGACGGCAATCTCTTTTCCCCGGAACCGATATGTCCGTCCCGCGCTGCGCTCCGAACCGAACAGCACCAACTCATCGACCGGCAGTGCACGATCCTCCAGAATCCGCAGAAATTCCTGACCGACAGCCCCGCTGACGCCCACAATAGCAATCTTCATTTCGATAAAATTAAAAAATGATCTACGTCCCCGCTCGGACGAACCGTACACGGAGACTCCGGGACAAAAATAGCGATTTCGGACGGAAATACAACGCACCGGACAGGCTATTGCATAAAATTTCCCGGAAGCGGCGGCGTACCGGCTTCCGGGAAAATCCACCGGACAGGCGAAGGGTCTGGTCGGAATCGTTTTCAGCAGGGTTGGACAGCACCGTATTCACACGGATGCTGCCGGACACATGCAACGATTATCGGAAACAAACGTTTTCGATCGTGAGCACCACCTCCTGTCCCACGCTTTGAGCGGGAATCTCGACGACATAGCCTCCGATCCGATCCGACGGCACGGCCCTAAGCGTCCTGCGGCCCATCTTCACGCGGCCCAGCGACTCCACACCACCCAGTTCGATGCGGTAGGAACGCTGTTGCGGCTGGCCCGCATAGGCGCCTTTCGCCGCGCCGATGCGGATGACGACCCTATTGCCGCTGCGCTCGTAAGTAAGAGGTGTTTCGGCGTAGCGGCCCGTTTTGTACTCCTCGCTGATGCCATCGTCCTCATACATGCGGAATGTGTTCGACGCGCCGTCCGCCCCGGGATAGCAGCGCAGCACGAGTGTCGTGAGCGGCGCGGTGGCCGGACGCGGCGTGTAGGGTTGCAACGGCAGCAGCCAGCCGCCGCGCACGAACAACGGGAATTCGGTGATTTGCTTCGTAATCCGGAGCGTCTGACCGCCCTCGTAGCGCTTGCCGCCGAACCAGTCGTACCACACCTCCTCCTCCGGGAACCAGACCTTTTGTGATGCCACCTTCGCCGCGCCCTCGCCGGGGCCGGTGATCGGAGCCACCAGCAGCAGGTCGCCGAAAAGGTACTGCTGGGGGTTGACGTAGGCCGAATCGGCTTTCGGGTAATCGACATACATCTGGCGAATCAGCGGAACCATCGTCTCGTGCGTGCGTCGCACCTGCGTATAAATATAAGGCATCAGCCGAGCGCGCAGGTGATAGGCGTCGCGCAGGGCGACAGTCGCGGTATCACCGTGAAGCCAGGGCCGCCGGTCGAGCTTCGGGTCGCGGGTGCAATGGATTTTCAGCGCGGCGGACAGCGCCCCGAACTGCGTCCAGCGCACGTATAGCTCCGGATCGCGGCCTCCGTAAAACCCGCCGATGTCGTGTGCCCAGTAGTAACACCCCGCATTGCTGCTCGTACCGGTCAGCTTCACCTCGAACTTCAGCAGGTCCCAGTTGGCGAATGCATCGCCCGAAAACTGGATCGGATAGCGGTGGTCGCCCCAACCCGCCCAGCGACTGTAACTGGCCCCCCGACGGCCGTCACGCTCCGAATGTTCGAAATAGAGCTTGTTGATCCACGCCAGCGAAGAGGTCATTGTGCCCGGCACGCGGGGATAGAGGTAACTCTGCTGCCAGTCGAGCCACCAGAAATCGACCCCGATGCGCTCGTGGGGAGCATGAGCGTATTTGAAAAAATTCTTCATGTAAACCGTGTCACCCAAGTCGAAGAGCACGATACTGTCGTTGCAGACAAGCGAAGGTTTCTCGCGGCGAATGTCGCGCAGGAAGTCGTCATACCCGGCCTCGTGGGGGCGGAAACCGTCGTGCGGATGGTCGTTGAGCGAGACGGTAATGCCCCGATCGTGGATCTTGCGGATCAGTCCTTCGGGATCGGGTATATAGGCCGGATTCCAGGTATAGCCCGTCCAGCCGCGCGAAATCGAGGCGCCCGTGCCGACCGTGGCCTCCTTCTGCGTGTGCCAGCCCATGTCGAAAACGATGTTGTCGAGCGGAAAATCGTTGGCGTCGTAGCCGTCGATGATCTGCAGAAACTCGTCCGCCGTGTAATCCCACCAGCGACAGTACCAAATGCCGTGCATCGTCCTGCGAGTCATCGGAGCGTGTCCGCTGATCGCACCCAGCGAAGCGAACGCAGCCTTGTAATCGTCGCCATAGACGAAATAGTAGCGGTCGCTCACGTGCGAACGGTCGCGTGGCTGCAGGCATCCGCCGACCACCAGGTCTTTACCCGTGTCGTCGATCACATACCAGCCGTCGCGGCTCAGCAGACCGTCCTGCGTCTTAACCTCGCCCCGCACCATGTCGAGCGTGGAGATCGCGCCGCCGAGGTTATTGCCCGAATTGGAGCGGCCTTTGATCATCACCTCTTTGCCGTCCTTCTTCAGATAAAGCCCCATATTGTAGCGACCTGCTACGGGGAAACCGTCGTTATCGGCCTCCAGCCGGAAGGCTTCGGTTTCGATCTCGTAGCGCATGGGGCCGATCTGACGAAACGTGAAATCGCGCAGCAAATGGCTGCGGTCGCAGGCGAACATCGTTTGCTCGTCGACGAACCGCCCTCCCTTTGCGTATTCGATACGGAACAACGTCGGGGTAATGAGCGTGATGCGGGTGTTGCCGAGCACGATCGGGTTTTCGGCAGGAGGCTGCTGCGCCGCCGCCGGAAAGACCGACAACACCCAGATGGCACAGATGACTGACAGATGTAGTTTTTTCATAGGTAGATAGAATTATACTGCTTAATAACTGATTTTCAAGCAAGTACCGTAAAGATACTCGATTTCAGTCTTTTTGGAGTATAAAAATCTATACTTTTAGTATAGAATTCTATCCACCCGGGTCTACGCGCTGTTTTCCCCTATTGCCTCCCGGATTTTTCGCTCGCGGTAGACTTTCGGCGTACATCCGAACCGAGCGATGAAACCCCGGAAAAAAGTACTCCTGTTGGCAAAGCCCGATTTATAGATCACTTCATCGATCGAGAGTTTGGTGGTCAGCAGCAACTGTTCGGCCAGGCACAGGCGGTATTCCCGGATGATTCCCGCCGGAGTCTGATCCGTGACCCCGCCGAGCTTGCGATAGAAATTACAGAGGCTCATCCCCAGTTCATCGGCGATAAACTGGGTCGAAAGTGACGTATTGAGCATATTGCGGTGGATGATGTCCAGCATTTTGTCCAGAAAGGCACGGTCCTCCCTGTGCAGCATACGTCCCTGCGTCAGATCGAACGAACTATATGCCGACCGACCGTAGTCTTTCAGCGCTTCGTAGCGGCGCAGCAACTGTTCCACGACGCTCTGCAGATGGGTGATGTTGAACGGCAGCGTGAGGCAGATGTCCACACCCAACTCCAGCCCCTCGACCTTTACGTCGGTGCGTGGTGCAGCAGTCAGCAGAATTACCGGAATCTGCGCCAGGTGGCGGGTCTGCCGAATCCGGCGGATCGCTTCGATCATCCCGCTTTCGAGCGACACGGCACCGCAAATGATAATTTGCGGGTGCAGTTCCGACAATTGCGCTCCGACCTGCTGCAGATCGCCGACGACCGACACGTTGTACTCCACCGCAAAAAGTCCCGAGATAAACGCCGTCATGTCCCGGTCTTCGTTGATCACCAGCATCGAAGGCAGCGTCTCTCGCCGCCGCCCTCCGGGTATCACGGCGGGAACAGGAAGCGAAGGCAGGTTGAAAGGGCGTTCAGGCATAAGATCAGGCTGACCCGGTGTCCGCGTCGCCCGGGTGATTTCGAGCCGGGGGAGCGACAGCGTGAAGGTTGTCAGCCCCTCGCCGCTCTCCACCCCGAATTCACCCTGCAGTTTCGACACCAGATTGCGGCAGATCGCCAGCTCCATATCGTCCTTGAGCGAAATCCCCTTCCGGCTCAGCTCTTCGAGATAGTCGAACAACCGGTAGCGGTCGAAGATCAGTTCAATCTGCCGCTTGTCGAAGCATACGCCGCGATTGGCGATTTCGATCCGGAGCCGTTCTCCGTCTGCGGCAATCCGCAGGCTCACTTCGCCCTCCGGCCCGGTTCGTTTGAACGCATTGGTCAGCAGGATGTTGAGTATCATCGTCAGCCCGTTACGAGCCGAAGGGAAGAGCAAACCCGCTCCGATTTCGGTGCGGTAGCGAATTCCGCTGGATGCGGCGTATTCGGTGAAAGTACGGGCAATGCCGTCTGCGAAACGCGAAATGTCGAGCAGTTCGATATCGTCGGAAAAACTGTCCTGACCGGTCGGGCCGAACTCGTTGAGCATGTATATCAGATCATTGAGTTTCTGAGCATTACGGCGAATGAATTCAGCTTGCCTCTGCACAAATCCGTCGGCTGAGGGGTGCTCCAGAATCTGCTGGCAGGGACCGTTGATCAGCGTCAACGGAATCGATAATTCGTTCGCCAGGTTGGAAAACGACCAGATGCGCGACTCGTAGAGCAATTCCTTCTGCCGCTGGTCGTAGAGCGCCTGCCGGCGACGGATCCGCTCCCGTCGTCGTCGGATGTAATACCGCGCGGACAGCGCGGCAATGCCCAAAGCAGCGATAATATACCCGGCCCAGGCCCCGGCCGAAGCGTAAGGCGGCGGCAGAATGCGGATCGACAGACGCCCTGCGAGACTCAATTCCCCGGTCATGTTGTTGCGGTAACGCACCCGCAGCGTGTAGCGCCCGGCAGGCAGGTTGGCGAACACGAGCCGGTTGTTGTACCGGTTGTCGTTCCACTGTCCGTCGCGCTCCTCTATATTATATAGGTAGGAATAGTTGCTGCCGTTGATGTAATCCAGCGCCAGGAGCGACAGCGTGAAATCGCGCTGCCGATGGTTTAAAACCAGCGTTCCGTCGCGCATCAGGCTTCCGACGCCGTAGGTCTTGCCGCCTGCCGTCACATCGCGGAACTGAATGGGCGGCATGTAACTCCCGGCAGCCGGAGCCTCCGTGTCCGAGATCACGACAAAACCGTTGATCCCGCCGAACAACAGGGTCTTCGCCCTGCGGTCGTAGAAATAGGCCCCGTCGCTGAACTCGACCACATCGAGACCGTAAGAAGCGCCATAAGCCACCGAACGGTTCGTCTGCGGATTATAGCGGATGATCCCCGCATTGGTCCCCACCCATACGTTGTCGAGCGAGTCCGCCAACACACCGTGAATCACCCCTTTCCGCAGCAGGTCGTGACCGTAATCGGGCGCCCGCAACGTGTCCGCAGGACAATAGCGGTCGATGCCGCAGCCCGTGCCGAACCACACCGTTCCGTCCGAGCAGCGGGCTGCGGCCGTCACGTCGTTCACAGCCAGCCCTCTGCGCGTGTCGAAGCGGATCACCCGGGCCTGCCGCGACGGTTTATGGTAGCGCACGGCGCCGACGCCGTGGTTGCAGAACCAGAGCGTCGAGTCGGACTCCTCGCAGATGGCGAAGAAGAAATTCTTACCCCGCGCTTCTTCTCCCAACTCCACGGCATCGATCTTCCGGACAGCAGGCGCATCGGCACTGCCCGTGAGTTCAATCCGGAAGACCCCGTAGCCCACCGTCGCGGCCCACAGCACCCCGTCGGCATCTTCGTAGAGGTCATGCACGGCGTGCAATCCGGTGCTCCGGGGCAAAATCCGCAGCCTCTTTTCGCGGTAGGAGTAATAGGCCACACCGCCGTCGCCGCCGATCCACAGCACGTCGTGCTTCCGCCCCGGAGCGAACGTATAGACCGAATTGCGGCGCAGCGGCGCGTTGTCCACCGTGTAGCTGTCCGTATTCTGCCGCGTGAACTCCCGGCAGGTGTAAAAATCGCGGATACGGAGGATTCCGTCGTTCTTCGTCCCGATCCAGAGGTCGCCCTCCCGGTCGACGAAAAGGGCCTTGATCGGTTTGGTCAGCTTGAACGGCAATGCCCCATACGTCACCGAACGCACGTCAATATCGCCGTCCGACTGGCGCAGCAGCCCGCTCCCGTCGGTTCCGATCCACACGATGTCCTGATTGCGGTCTTTGAGCAGGGCGAATACGCCGCAATCGACGTCGATCTCCCGCAGGGCGTATTTCCCTTCGATCGGATCGGTCGAATGCAGGCGCAATATTCCGTTCATCGAGAAAGCAATCACATAGTCGTCCTTATCGCGGATAATGTCCGATATGCCACTGCGGCGCCGAAGTTCCCCGCTCAGGTCGAAGATGCGAAAAGCACGTCGCTGACGCATGTCGAAACGATAGAGGGTACCTTTCCCATCGATAAAACAAATCGTGGTACACCCGTCGAAACGGGCCATCGCAATACCGTCGGGCATCGGGAAATGCCGCCACTCCTCCGCCCGGAACGCTTCCGTACCATCACGCTGCATCCGCGCGCATGAAATTCCGTCGCGCCGAACCAGCCACAGAAATCCCTCCTCGTCATACCCCAGCCGCAGCACATTGCTCAGCTTTTCACCACCCGTATCGATCGGTTCGAAGCAGGCTCCGGCGGCACGATACCCATACAGGCGGCCGCCGAAGATGAAAAAAGCCTCGTCCCGGCTGCGGGCGGCAAAGAAGTAAACCCGGGGAAATCCGGTATGCAGTTCGACGCTCTTGTCCCGCGTGTCGAGGCGGTCGATTCCGTAATTGGTCCGCACCCAAAGATAACCGTCGCGGGTGGCTTCGATCTGTTGCACCAGGTTGCCCGAAAGACGGAAATTACGCGCATAGGTGCCGTCCCACAGGTTGAGTCCTTCGCAGCTACCGGCCCAGATGTAGCCGTCGGCATCCTGGGCCAGCGAAAGGATCGAACTGTTCGAAAGTCCTTCCCGGTTCGAAATCCGGCAGAGGTTCTGCGAACGGGCGGACAGTGTCAGGAACAACAAAGCGGCTGGGATCAGGTTGATAAGGCGCATGGGAAGCGATGGTTAAATGAAAATATACTTGGTTCTCCGGTAAAATTAGATAAAGGAAACGGATTTTCAAAATCTTATTAAACATTTGATAATCTGCGTCTTTAAACAAATTTTTTACAAACATGCGATAAACCCGTTACATCTTCCGCCAAAGGGAACGGCCGTCGATTTTTCAGGACATTACTCTTCGGATGATATATTTTCATACTAATTCCATACGGATTTATACTGACCGGATCGGGTGATCCGCTATATTTGTAATAGCAAAAACGGGCCGGAACCACGCAAAAAAGGGGAAATTCGCAGAACGTATCCGATCCCGTTGCGCGACAAAGCACAGAGAACGCTCCGAACCGATTGCAGCCGGAAAACCGAAACTTCAACCTAAATAAATCACTATGAAAAAAATCTACTCGTTTTCGCATGGCGCGTATTCGCTGCGAAGGCTCGCGGTCTGCTGCTGGATGCTGCTGGCGGCCGCCGCTGCCGGGCTGCCGGATACGGCCCATGCGCAAAAGCCCGCGACGGCGACACTCAAAGGCCGGGTCACGGACGACAAGCAGCAGCCCGTGGCCGGGGCTTCGGTGGTCGTCAAAGGCACCCAGTCGGGCACACTGACCGACGCGCAGGGTTACTTCTCGTTCCCGGCGGCGGTGAAACCCGACGACATTCTCCAGGTGTCGTTCCTCGGCATGCAGCCTGCGGAACTGGTCGTAGGCAACCGCACCTCGTTCGCCTTCACGCTCACGGAGGACAGCGCCCAGATCGAAAGCGTCGTGGTGACCGGTTTCCAGACCATCAGCAAGACGACCTTCACGGGATCGGCCACGAAGCTCAGCGCGGACGATATAAATATTAAAGGTGTCACCGACGTGAGCCGCATGCTCGAAGGACAGGCGGCGGGTGTGGCGATTCAGAACGTATCGGGCACCTTCGGTGCGGCGCCCAAAGTGCGCGTGCGCGGCGTAACGTCGATCAACGGCGAGAATAAGCCGTTGTGGGTGATCGACGGCGTGGTACACGAGGACATCGTCTCCGTGTCGAACGACGACCTGACCAGCGGCGACCCCACGACCCTGCTGGGATCGGCCGTGGCGGGCATCAGCGCCGGCGATATCGAATCGATCGACATTCTGAAGGACGCCTCGGCCACGGCGCTCTACGGCGCCCGCGCCATGAACGGCGTGGTGGTCGTGACGACCAAGAAGGGCCGCGAAGGAGCGCCGGTGGTCAACTACAACGGCAATTTCACCGTTCAGTTGCGTCCCACCTACGACAATTACGACATCATGAACTCCTACGACCAGATGTCGGTCTACGCCGAGCTGGAGCGCAAGGGCTACCTCAATTCGGACATCGTCAACGCCTCGAACTCAGGTGTCTACGGCAAGATGTACAAGCTCATCAACACCTACAACGAGTCGACGGGCCGCTTCGAGCTGGAGAACACGCCCCAGGCCAAGCGCGACTTTTTGATGCGCTACGCCAAAGCCAACACCGACTGGTTCAAGGTGCTGTTCCGCAACTCGCTCACGCAGGAGCACTCGCTGAGCGTCTCGGCGGGAGGCGCAAAGTCGCAGACCTACGCCTCGATCAGCTACATGCACGACAGCGGCTGGTCGATCGCCGACCGCGTAGACCGCTACACGGCCAACCTGCGCAACAACTTCAAGGCGGCGCGGTGGCTCGACCTGGGCTTCCAGCTCACGGGGTCGCTGCGACAGCAGAAAGCCCCCGGTTCGCTCTCGCGCAAAGCCAACGCGGCGGCCGGCACCTACGACCGCGACTTCGACATCAACCCCTTCAGCTACGCGCTCAACACGAGCCGCGCACTGACGGCCTACGACGAAAACGGCGACCTGGAGTATTTCACGCGCAACTATGCCCCGTTCAACATCATCAACGAGATCGAGAACAACTACATCGACCTGACGGTGGCCGACCTGAAAATCCAGTTCGACTTCACGGCCAAAATCTGCAAGGGCCTGAGCTGGGAGTTCACTGCCGCAGGCCGCTACGCCAAGTCCGACCGCGAGCACCAGATCACCGAGAACGCCAACATGGCCGAGGCCTACCGGGCCGACTACACCTCGACGATCCGCTCGAAGAACAAATTCCTCTGGAAAGACCCCGACAACCCCAACGCCGAAGCCATCTCAGTACTCCCCTACGGCGGTTTCTACAACCGTTCGGAGGATATGCTGCTCAACTACGACCTGCGTAACAGCCTGAAATACACCACCACATTCGGGGGGGGGAAACACACCCTGAACGCCATCGTCGGGCAGCAGATCAAATACGCCGACCGCCAGAAATTCTCCAACACGGGCTACGGCTACCAGTATAACGAGGGCGGCACCACCTCGATCGACTACCGCATCATGCGCTGGATGATCGAGAGCAACTTCCCCTACTACGCCATGAGCACCACGCGCGACCGCTTCGCGGCGTTCTACGGCAATGCCGATTACAGCTTCGACGGACGCTACGTCGTCTCGGCCACCGTCCGCTACGACGGTTCGAACGCCCTGGGATCGAAAGCCTCGGCCCGCTGGCTGCCCACTTACAACTTCGGCGGCAAGTGGAACATCATGAACGAGTCGTTCGTCAAGGACAAAGTGAAGTGGATCGACCAGTTGTCGCTGCGGGCCAGCTACGGACTCACGGCGACCATGCCTCCCTCGGCCAACGCCTCGGTGATCTTCAAGAACGTCAACACCACGCGCCCGACCTCGGAGGAGATCGAATCGGCCATCCGCATCCAGGCGCTCGCCAACTCCGAGCTGACGTGGGAGAAAGCCTACCAGACCAACGTAGGCGCCGATGTGAGTCTCTTCCGCCACCGCCTGAACGTCGTGTTCGACTACTGGTGGCGCAACAGCTTCGATCTGATCTCGTCGATCCGCACATCGGGCATCGGCGGCCAGACCACCAAGACGGCCAACTACGCCGACATGCGGTCGCACGGCTACGACATCTCCGTAAGCGGTGCGCCCGTGAGGACGAACGACTTCACCTGGACGTCGAACTTCACCTTCGGCTTCTCGACCAACAAGATCACCAACGCCAAGAACATCCCCAACATCTACAACCTGGTCAACCAGACGGGCGGCAACATCGAGGGTTACCCCGTGGGCAGCCTCTTCTCGATCGTCTTCGAGGGCATCGACCACGAGTCGGGCGTGCCGAAGTTCGTCAACGAGAAGGGCGAGGTCAACTACGCCGTCTACTTCCAGAGCAACCTCACGGGGCACCTGAAGTACGAGGGGCCGGTCGATCCGAAGATCACCGGCGGATGGTCGAACACGTTCCGCTACAAGAACCTTTCGCTCAACGTCTTCCTGACATTCCAGGGCGGGAACAAGATCCGCCTCGACCCCGTGTTCAGCACCTATTACAGCGACCTGGCCGCCATGCCCGACAAATTCTTCGACCGCTGGGTGCAGCCCGGCGACGAACGCCTCTCGACCATCGGCGCCATCCTCGCCCCGCAGGTCGCCTCGGAGGTCAGCTCGGCCTATCCGTTCAGCTCCTACAACTACTCGACAGCCAACGTGGCCGACGGCGGGTTCATCCGCCTGAAGACCGTGTCACTCTCCTACTCGCTGCCCGAACAGTGGCTGCGCCGCACGAAGGTCTTCAAGAAGGTGACCTTCACGGCCGCGATGTCCAACATCTGCCTGCTCTACGCCGACAAGCGGCTCAACGGCCAGGATCCCGAGTTCTATAACACGGGCGGCGTGGCTTCGCCGCTGGCGCGCCAGATCACCTTCGCACTCAACATCGGATTCTAAATGCTGCATAATACCATGAGATACAATCCTATCATCCGGATCGCGGCGCTCGCGCTGATCGCGGGCGCCACGGCGTGCGGAGACTTCCTGGACACCGTGCCCGACAACCGCACCGAGATCGACACCGAAACCAAGCTGGGCAAGCTGGTCGCATCGGCCTACCCCCGCGCCAACTACGCCGTGAATTTCAACGCCCGCGTGGACTTCGTCTCCGACAAGGGCTACGGCTATCACGAAAACCTCTCGAACACCGACGCCTTCTACTGGCGCGACGTGGCCTCGACGGCCCAGGACTCGCCCGACTACTTCTGGTCGGCCTGCTACACGGCCATCGCCCACGCGAACGAAGCCGTGGCCGCCGGCGCCCGCATCGCCACGGAAGGGGCCGTACCCTTCGTCGCCGAAGCCCGCATCGCCCGCGCCTTCTCGCACTTCCTGCTCGTGACGACCTTCGCCCGTTTCTACGACCCCGCGACGGACAACGCCTCGCCCGGCGTACCCTACATCACCGAACCGGAGGACATCGTCATCAAGCAGTACGACCGCTCGACGGTGGCCAAAACCTACGAAAAGATCGAGCAGGATTTGCTCTGGGGCCTCGAAAACCTCGGGAGCGACGCCAAGTACAAGGTGCCGCGCTACCACTTCAACCTTGCGGCGGCCAATGCGTTCGCCGCACGGTACTACCTCTTCAAGGGCGACTTCGCACAGGCGGCATCCTATGCGACGAACGTAATTCCCGAGCCGTCGAAGTTCGTCGACGCGGGCAACGGTGCACGCAACGTCGCCCAGACGGATGCCGCGAGTGTCTATGCGCTCAACAACTTCCAGCCCTGGCTCACGGACTACGCCTCCTTCTCGTCGAACGAGATCAAGGCGCAGTACACCAAAGCCGAAAACAAGTCCAACCTGCTGCTGAGCGACATGGTCTCGTCGCTGGCCAACTACGCCAACTCGTGGCGTTACGCCTGCATGAAGGACGACATCAACGCCACCGTGTCGGCCGAAAACGCCACGGGCGGCAAATGGGCCTACAAACCCTACTACGCCTCGGTTCACTGGTACGTCCCCAAGTTCCGGGCGATCTTCGTGAAGAGCAGCGTCAACGCCAATTCGGGCACCTACTACATCATACTGCCCCTGCTGCGCAACGAGGAGGCGCTGCTGACGCGCGCGGAGGCCGAGGTACATCTCAACCAGCCGGAGAAGGCCGTGGCGGACATGAACGTCTTCGCACGGCAGCGCATCAAGACTTATAATGAAACGACCCATTGCCTCACGGTGGAGCGGATCCACAACTTCTACAAGAAGCAGGTGGCCGACCCCGAACTGTTCCTCAACAAGTACGATCCCTACGGCACGGCTTCGTGGACGGACGAGCGCAAGGCGCTGCTGCTGTTCGTGCTGGACTGCCGCCGCAACGAATTCATGTGGGAGGGGCTGCGTTACTGGGATATGTGGCGGTATCGGATTCCCATCACGCACACCACGCGCGAGGGGGTCACGAACACGCTGCTGCCGGGCGACGACCGCTGGATGCTCCAGATTCCGCAGGAGGCTTCGCTCTCGGGCGTGGCGCAGAATCCCCGCACCAACCTGCTCACTCCCGAATGGTAAAACGTTAAAAACTTGCAGATTATGAAAAAATGTCTCTATACGATCCTGTGCTGCCTGGCCGCCTGCTGGATGTCGGCCTGCAGCGAAGAGGAGATCGGCGACCGCAGCGGACAGCTGCTGGGCCTGGGCGGCGACGAGTACGTTCCCACCGAGATCGACGAGTGGATCTTCGATCAATATACCCGTCCTTACAACATGGAGGTCAAATACCGATGGAACCGCTCGGAGCTGAGTCTCAACAACGCACTGGTACCCGTGAAGGAGGAGAATGTCGTCCCGGTGATGCAGGCCATCCTCCGGGGTTGGATCAACCCCTACGAGCAGGTGGCCGACCCCGCGTTCATCAAGAAACTCAGCCCCAAGAAATTCGTGCTGGTCGGAAGCCCCAAGTACTCCAACGGCACCATCACGCTGGGCGAGGCCGAAGGCGGACGCAAGATTGTCATCTACCGCCTCAACTGGTACGAGGCCGGGAACACGGACGTGCTCTTTTCCGTACTCAAGACCTGCCACCACGAATTCGGCCACACGATGCACCAGGCGGTGAAATACCCGCAGGAGTTCGAGAACATCACCGCCTCGGGCTACAACTCGCAGTGGACGACCGTCAGCGAGAAGGAGTCGCTGAAACTGGGCTTCGTGAGCCGTTACGCCTGCGCCTCGCCCAACGAGGACTTCGCCGACATGCTGGCCTACATCTGCGTCTACGGCCGCGCGTGGTTCGACGAGCGCGTCGCTCAGGCCCAGGCCTACTACAACGACCCCGAGGAGCGCAAGACGATGACCTATGACCCCGTGGCGGCCCTGCGCAGCAAGGAGTCGATTCTGGTCAACTACATGAAAAACGTCTGGAACATCGACCTCTACGACCGGATCGAGGTGGAGGAGGGACAGGAGATGCCCGACAGCGAAAAGGGACTTGTGACCCGCGTGCAGGAGGCCATAGCGGCGATCCAGGCGGATGCCGACAACGAGGCTGCGGGCAATTAACCGAAAAACAGCAATTACGATGAAACGAATCATAAACTGTCTGATCTGCGCGGCGTGCGCACTGCTGCTCCACGCCTGCGACCTGAAGGAAGAGCGCGCCTTCCGCGAAACGCCCGACGAGCGGCTGAGCAAGGTGCTGGCCGAATACTCCGAAGCGCTCGTGTCGGCGCCCAACGGCTGGCTGCTGGCCGTCGACACGAAAAAAGCGGGCGGATTCCAGCTTTTCCTGTCGTTCAACGACCGCGAGCGCGTGGTGATGCTGTGCGACATCGACGCCACGTACGACGTCGGCACGGCCACTTCGACCATTCCGTGCGAAAGCAGCTACCAGCTCAAGGCCTTGCAGATGCCCTCGCTTATCTTCGACACCTACAACTACCTGCACCTGATGGCCGACCCCCAGGACTGGGGCCACGGTGGCGGCAGCGGCGAGGGACTCGGCTCGGACTTCGAGTTCGACATCCTCGGCTTCGACAGCGGCGTGTTCTCGCTGCGCGGCTCCTACAACAAATGCCGGGCCTGCTTGCGTCAGGCCACGCCCGAGGAGGCCGAAGCGGCTGTGAACGGAGCGCTCAAAACGGTCTACGACCGCATCGGAACCTACAACGAATCGGTCGCCTATCCCGTCGTGGAGATCGACGGCGTGAAAGCCGCACTGACCCTCACCGGACGTACCGCGACCTTCCGGTGGACGGATGCCGGAGGGGCACAGCAGGAAGTCACGGCAGGCACCTGCATGGAGCTTACCGGAGCGGAAGGCGATGCCCCCGCGATCCGGCTGCTGACAACGGCCGAAGTGCTCGGCAAACCGATCGCGGGATTTCTGTGGAACGGAGAAGGCTACGACGCCGTCGATACGGAGGGCCGCGTCTATGCGGGTTACGACAACGAAGAGCCGATCATTCCGCTCGTGTTGGGCGACGATCAGCTCTACTCGACGATGACCTTCACCACCCCCGAAGCGTTCGAAGACACCGTGTCGCAGGCCTACCTGGAGACCTACTACAACCCCGCGCGGGAACTTTACACGGCCTGGGGAAGGAAGATCACCAAAATCAAGTGCCTTTTCACGACCAACGCCGACAACAGGAAGGTATTCCGCGTCTATGCCTACTCGCAAACCCCACCCGCCGCGACCGAATATCAGGCCGGCTGGGACATCGACTACGTCGTGAACGAGGACGGCACCTACACCTTCTCCAACCGCGAGGCGGGCGGCGACGGCGGCAACATCACCAACGCCCGCAACTACGGGCAAAAGATGCGCGGGATGTTGGACATCTTCTCGAAGGTGACGTACAGCTCCTACGTTTACACCAATTCCACGACGTTCGACATCGTCGTCGGGAGCGTCGAGCCGCACACCTTCCGGCTGGAGTGGATGAAATCCTCCACCCCGGGCCTCGAAGGGCAGTTGGGCGCATTCGTCGATGTCGACAATCCGCAGATGTATTTCTGCGGCGTATTATCCAAATAAATCAAGCACGTTTTCGGGAAACCCGGGCTGAGGCGCGACACAGGCTCTGCCAGGCGACGAAAACGACGAAAAAATCAACGGTTATGAGATTATCGAGCAAAATAATCCTGCTTCTCGGTGCGGCGGCCTTCGGGGCATTGTGCGGCGGCTGCGAAAAAGAGGAGACGGAGCGTGCGGAGGTCGTGGAGGCCACGCGCATCAAGGAGATCACCTACGACTCGGCCGTCTGCGTAGGTTACGTCAAAGGCACCTGCTCCGAAAAGGGCGTCTGGTACGCCCCGGCCGAAGCGACCGAAGCCTTCGTACAGGTTCGCGCCCCGAAAGGAAGCGGCGAACAGTTCGAAGTGGCCCTTTCCGGTCTGGAGAAGGGCGGCACCTATGTCGTGAAGGTCTACGCCCTCTGCGACGGGGAGGTCTTCTTCAGCCCCGAAAAACGGTTTACGACCCTGCGCGAAGGCGAACCCCTGATGCGGTTCACAGCGCCGCGAAAAACGACCAATACCACCGTCGAGCTGGAGGGCTACGTCGTCTCCAACGGCGGGCAGACGATCCTCGAACGGGGTTTCTGCTACGGCACAGATGCGGAAACGACCGCCGAAACGGGCGTAACACTTCCGGTAAAGGGCGACATCGGCCGGATTCTGGCCGAAGCGGGCGGTTTGGAAGACGGTGCGACCTACTACGGCCGCGTCTACGTCCGCAACGCACTGGGCATCTTTTACAGCGAAGCGGAGGCCTTCGCCACCATCCCCTACAACAAGCCCGTGCCGACGGTGGTCGGGATCGAGGGATTGGGCACCGAAACGATGACCGTGCGGGCGAAGGTCGAGGCGGACAACGAGCTGGAGATCACGGGCCGGGGCATTCGGTACAGCCTGACCGAGGATTTCGACGACGGTACGGACGTGGCGGACACGAAAACCGGGTTGGGCGCATACAGCGTAACGGTCAGCGGACTCGATCCCGAGCAGCTGTACAACGTGTGGGCCTACGCCGAAAACCGCAAGGGACGCGCTTACAGCGAGATGCTCACGGCCAAAGCCGGCGTGCGCGTGGACGCTGCCGCAGCGCTGAGCCGCAGCGCCACGGGATCGTTCTCGATCGTCAACCTGGGCGCCTTCGAATCGCCCGTCACGGAGGCGGGTCTCTGCTGGAGCACCTCCCCGGCGCCGAGCGTCAACGATGCGCACGCCAAAGCCCAGACGGACGGCGGGCTGGGCATCGGCAGCTTCGGAGGCGTGGAGATGTGGGGACTGAAGCCCGCAACCACCTACTACGTGCGGGCCTACGCCATCAACGAATACGGCCGCTCGTACAGCCGCGACTTCACCGTCACAACCCGCCAAGACCTCTACGACGCGCAGATTCGTCCGGGCACCGCAGGCGGCAAACTGCCCTACTTCAATGCCTGGCAAATCATTCTGAACGATGCCTACAAAGCCTCGAGTGCCAATGTGCCGGAAGAGACGCTTTCGCCGGCATTCCGGGAAATTTATGCCGGTCTGGAAAAAGCCGCTGCGGACATGAACCGATTCATGAACGGCGTGATCTACCTCATCACACCGACCACGGACGGAGGGCTGCTGATGCGCTTCAAACTCTACTACCGCACCAAGAAGGCCGACGGCACCGCAAACAGCACGCTCACGCATACCGGATGGAGCCCCATGCAGTTCCACCGCAACGAGGACGGCACGTTCCGCATCGACCGGTACAAACTGATGACCAATTCGTATTATGCGCAGAATACGGCGGAAAACAAGGCGGCCATCGAGAAGATGTACTCCTACTTCACCGAGCACGACTTCTATTTCGAATGGTGTTCGCCCGACTACGAATTCTCCACGGGCGGCACCACCGAGGACAAAACTTCGGGGCCCGTGCGCATGATTCCGGTCGATGCACCCGGTGATTACTGGACGTTCACTTCGAGAAACTATTCGTCCGCGGCGGAGGTCAATCCGATTGCCAACCCGTTCTGAATCGTGGCACTTTAACATCGGTAAGGCCGGACTTCGCAGGAAGTCCGGCCTTATTTCCAGCAAAATGTATAATTGGGTCAGTCGAAGAAGGCGTCGTCCTCGGCGATTCCCGTTTCCGAAGCGCGTTCGCCCGTGCCTTCAGTCTCGTCGCAGTCGTAGACCGGCATCTGCGCCGGGCGCAAGAAACGGTCGCTGCGGCTGACGCCCAGCCGGCCGTCGTTGTATACGTTCCGCAGGAAGTCGCCCACGATGGGCAGCGCCACCACGCCGCCCTCGCCGCGCGAGAGCAGGTGTACCTGCTGATCCTCGCCGCCGACCCAGGCCCCGGCCACGATCTTCGGCGCCACGCCCACGAACCAGGCATCGCGGTTTTTATTCGAAGTTCCGGTTTTGCCGCCGATCTCCACGTCGTTGAAGCCGAACTGCCACTTCAGGCGGCCGGCCGTTCCGGCGTTGACCACGCCCTGCAGCATCGTCAGCATCGTATAAGCCGTACGCTCATTAATAGCGTCCTGCGACTGAGGAATAAAGCTGGCGATAAGGTTACCCTGGCGGTCCTCGATGCGCGTGACGAAGATCGCATCGTTGTGCACGCCCTGGTTGGCGAAGGTCGAAAAGGCGCTCGTCAGCTCGAACGTGTTGGACTCGTAGGAACCCAGGCACAGGGCCGGCACGGGATCGATGTAGCTGCGAATACCCATGTTGTGAATGAAGTCGGCGACGGCCGCCGGCTGCTTGGCCTGCTTCATGATCCACGCCGAATAGTTGTTGCGGCTGCGGGCAAGGCCCCAACTCAGGGGATGCAGCTCACCCAGTTGCTCCACGTTGCCCGCCTCTTTGGGCGACCAGGCCGTGCCGTTGGCCGTCTCGATCGTCACGGGCAGGTTGGGCACCATCGTGCAGGGCGTGAGGCCCAGGTGGTCGATGGCGAAGGTGTAGACGAAGGGTTTGGTCGTCGAGCCGATCTGCCGCTTGCCCTGCTTGGCCATGTCGTACTTGAAGTAGCGGAAATTCGGGCCGCCGACATAAGCCCTGACCGCACCCGTATGCGGATCGATCGCCACCAGCGACGCCCGCAGGATGCGTTTGTGATGGAGGATCGAGTCGCGCGGACTCATCACCGTGTCGCGCTCGCCTTTGTAGGTGAAGACCTTCATCGGCACAGGCTTGTCGAACGACGCCATGATCTCATTTTCACTTGTTCCGGCCTCTTTCATCTCGCGGAAGCGGTCGGAGGTGCGGACGGCGCGGCGGACGATCCGCTCACGCTCCTCGCGGTCGGTATCGACGAACAGCGTCTTGGTGCGTTTGTACTGCGCATCCATCTGCGGCTGGATCACCGTCTCCATCTGTTTCTGTACGGCCTGCTCGGCATAGGTCTGCATCGTGGAGTTGAGTGTCGTGTAGATTTTCAGGCCGTCGCGGTAGATGTTGTAGGGCGTACCGTCGGCCTTGCGGTTCTTGAGGCACCAGCCGTAGATCGGATTCTCGTCGTACTCCTTCACCGCCTGATCGTAGTCCCACTCGTTGTAGAACTGGCTGCGACGGGGACGCTCGGAGGTCATCACCAGCCGCAGCATTTCGCGGAAGTAGGTGGCCGACCCCTCGTTATGGGAAACGGGTTTGTAGTTCAGCACGATCGGCAGTGCACCGATCGAGTCACGCTCGGCGCGACTCAGCGCTCCGGCCTCTTCCATGCGCGAAAGCACCAGGTTGCGGCGCGCCAGCGCGTTGTCCGGGTTACGGACGGGCGAATAGCGCGTCGGCGCGTTCACCACGCCCACCAGCACCGCAGCCTCCTGCACGTTCAGCTCGTCGGGGGTTTTGTTGAAAAAGGTGTGGGCCGCCGATTTGATGCCATAGGCGTTCGAGCCGAACTCGACCGTATTGAGGTACATGGCGGCGATCTCCTCCTTCGTATAGTTGTATTCGAGTTTGAGAGCCGTAATCCACTCCTTGAGTTTCGACACGACGAGTTTCGACATGCGTACGATCTTGCCCCGGTTGCGGACCGTGTCACGCGGGAAGAGGTTCTTGGCCAGTTGCTGCGTGATGGTCGAGCCGCCGCCCTGCGACGTATTCTGCATCAGCACGGTCTTTACCGCCACACGGAACAGCGAAGGGATGTCCACGCCGGCGTGGCTGCCAAAACGCACGTCCTCCGTGGAGATCAGCGCCGCGACGATGGGCGGCACGTCCTTGCCGCCGAGACGGATATGCAGGGTCGAATCCGACGGGAACAGCTCTTCGTACTGCACGTAGGAGCGGTTCTGCACGAAGAAGGTGCCGATCACCTTCCCGTCCTCCGAGTAGATTTCGGTCGCCAGATTGCTCTTGGGATTCTCCAGCTCCTCGAACGAAGGCAGGCGGCCGAAGGCACCGACGGCCGTCAGCAGCAGCAGCACGCCGACGAGCGCTACCGGAGCGAGAGCGACGTACCAGATCCACTTTATCGTTTTCGGGCTTACACCCGACTTCTTCTTTTGGGTCATATGCTTTAATTATGCGGCAAAGATACGAATTGAAACCGAAAATCAGGCATTGCGGCCACTGCCCCTGCTTTCCGGAAATGTTCAATTTTTGATTCTTAATTTTTAATTCTTAATTATGATTAAAACGGCAGTCCCACCGAAGCCCCGAACCAGAAACCGCCCTTACTGGGGTAGTAAAACGACAATTTGACGGTCGAAGTGGCCGAAGCGGGCTGCCGGAATGCATTGATGTCCAAGACGATGTCGCCGCCCACAGCCCAGATCCGGCGCCACTCCATGCCTCCTCGCGCCGGGCGGCGGAACTGGGCGTAGTCGCCCCCCGCGTTCAGCCGCACGCGCTTGAAGTAGATCACCGAACCGATACCACCCTCGGGATACCACACGGGCAGTTGATAATCGACCGCTGCGGCCGTGTAGTCGTTCGACACGATGTCCGCCGAAGAGAATCCGCGCGGAATCAGACGTGTCGACTTATAACTCAGCGGTGCATATCCCGCCGGAAATTTGTACCCTCCGACCGAAGTCTGGTAATTCGCGGCGAGGCGCAGCGAATGGTGCGCAGCGATGCCCGGCAGATACGCCTGTCCGTAAACCGACACGAGGTCGCTGAAGTGGCGGTTCGAGGGATTGAACGTGTAGTTCGTACTCAGCGTATAGCCCCAGCGCGGTGCGAAGTCACGGTGTGCGAGCTGCACCTGGTCGGAATACCCCACGCCGAACGAGAGTTTGTGCAGGCCCTTGCGGAATCCGATGCGCTCGATGTTGTGAATCCCTCCGTCTTTCCACTCGATTTTGTCCAGTTCGGCCACCATGCCGTTCGAGAAGTTCCAGCCCGCCGACACGGAGAACATCCGCGTGTGGTAGCCCCGCTGCAGATAGAGCGGGAGCGTCGCCGAGAGGCCCACGGAGTAATATTTGTCCGGCGCGGGACGCTTCTGGTACACCGGATCGCCCGTCTTGGGATCGTAGGCCGAGAGCGAGTAGAAAAGCTGGTTGCCGCCGTAGGAAACATCCAGGTCGAACCGCACGCCCAGGCCGAAATAGCGCACGCCCAGGTTGACCAGCGACCCCTCTGCGCGGTTCCAGCCGTAGGAAGCGTAGGCTTCGGTATTCGACAGCAGGTTCTGCGACAGGAGGGTAACGCCTGCATTGAGGTCGATGGTGTGTTCGTCGACCGCATCGAAGGGGTTGAACGCCACGGGCATCCAACTGTGGACATTCACGAGGTTGGGCACCTTGCGGTAACGCTTGCGGCGGAATTTCGCGCTCTGGCGCGTCGAATCGGTCGCCGTGAAGCGGACCGTGTCGAGGTTGACCACATCCCATCCGATGCGGGGCGGGTTCACCAGATTTACCGGTAACTTTCCGGGCGTCACGGGGATCAGTCCGCTATCGGCCGCCTGACGCGCCACGCGGTAGCCCCGGCGGTCGTAGGTCGTCGCCAGCACCCGCTCCCCGGCGGGCGCCGGATCGAAGCTGCCGTAGGCGGAGGTGGTGATGCGATACTCGCGGCGTGCCAGCAGGTCGTAGCAGTGCACCTCGTCGCGGCCCGAAGCGATCGAACCGTAGTAGAGCCGTCCGTCGTCCGCCCGCAGGTTGCTCAGGGTGATGTAAGCCCCGTCGGTGATCGGATGGATGCGTTCGCGGTCGATACGCCCCAGCCACATGCCCGAATCGTCGGTCACGATAACATACCACGCCACCGTCCGATCGTCCCACGCCAGACCGTGAATCTCCGCGCCGTCGGGCGCTTCGAACCGCTGCGTGCCGCCGTCTGCGCGATCGACGACCACCGTGTAACGGCCGTCGGGATTGTACTCCACCCAGCCGAACTCTTCGTTGCCGGGGGTCGGATAAAGCGCGCGGCGGACGCGGTTCACCGTGCGCGGGCGGCCATCGGCAAGTTCCATGTAGCACAGCTGCGAGTTGACGCGCTGCTCGAAGAGCGCCGAGCGGCGGTACTCCGTCCACCAGACGCGGCCGTTGCCCAGCGCCGGGCGCGTCGAAAGCGAACCCGTGTAGCAGACCGTCTCTTCCCGCCCCGTGCGCGGGTCGATCCGCACGAAGCGCGTCGGACGGTCGTAATCGGTCTTTACCGCGAGCACCGTGCTGTCACCGAGAGCCAGAGGCCAGCGGTAGGTGGTGTAATTCCCTTCCGGAAGTTCCGTCAACGGCGCGGCGCTGTCCCGCGTTTGAGGAAGCCCCGCCCAGAACGTATTGAGATCGTCGAACGTATTGCGGAACAGCACCCGCACGTCGGTGCGGTAGAACTTGCCCAGCGCCGCGCGCGTCGTGGCGATCACATAAGGGTTGCGCGATCCGTACCACGCCACCTTGTCCCAGATATTTTCCCCATAACGGGTGTAGGCGTAGGTACATATCTGATAGCCCAGCTGGTAGTGGTCGGGCACATAATCCCGGTAGGAACCGCAGAACCATTTGTCGATGTTGCGCCGTTCGTGTGCGATGTTGCCCATCGCCCTGAAAGCGAGCGTGAACGAGGGCTGCAGGCCCCGCCCGAACGACGACATCTGCGTCTCGGACATCACGGCGTCGCCCTCCATCGCCCAGATGGGCATGCACAGCAGGCCGACGGTAGACCCCTGCTGCCCCAGCAGGTAGCTCAGAGCGCGGATCACACCCCGATTGAGGTTGTTGTACTGCACGGCATGGCGGTATTCGTGGGCAACCAGTTGCTTGAACCAGGGCATCGAATAGCCCTCGATCGCAGGCGAGGTGAGGAACTCCACCCGTTTCGGAAGGTACATCACCAGGCCGTTCGACCGGAAATTTTCGGGATGCATCACGAACGGGATGCGCATCGGACCGTGACGGAACCCGTGCGCGATGTAGGGCTGCACCGTGCGGATACAGTGCAGCGTGCGCATCGCAAGTCCGGCGACCGTATCGGGATAGATCATCCGCACGTCGGGGGTGCGGATCGTCGACCACTTCATCGGGGGATCGGAACCCCACGTATAGTACTGCGCCGAAGCCGTGCGCACCGCACAGACGGCGCACAACAGCAACACGATCCGGAAGAGGGTTTTCAACGCTTAATTTTTAATTCTCGATTTTTTAATTGAAACTGAATCCTGCGGGTTCAGTTTCCCGCTTTCTTGCACCGGTAGCCCGCTTCGAGCAGAATCCCGACCACGCGGTCGCGGTGGTCGCCCTGAATGAGGATTTCCCCGTCTTTGGCCGCACCGCCCACCCCGCACCGGGTCTTGAGCAAGCGCGCCAGGCTGGCCAGGTCATCCTCCGTGCCGACGAATCCCCGCACGAGGGTCACCACCTTGCCGCCGCGTTGTTTGCGGTCGAGCCACACGCGCAAGTCCTGCCGGGCCGCAGGCAGCGTCTGCACCCCGGCTTCGTCCTCCGTACGGTATTCGAAGTCGGGATTGGTGGAGTAGACCATCCCCAGCCTCGCTTTCCAATCGTTATCCCCCATAATTATCCTGTTCAGCCGCTCCGTCCGTCGCAAAAACTGTCCGAACCGTGGAAAAACAACGTGCGGAGAGGCACAATATTTTGTGCAAAAATAGTAAAATTATTATCTTTGTTTGCGTATGGGCAACAAGATCACCGAAAAACTGCGCAGATGGAACCCTTTCCCGCGCAAGGCGTCCGCAGAGGAGCTGCCGCAGCCGCTCCCCGCCAACCCCAATCAGCGGCTGGTACGGGTATATGTCGAAGGTTACGAGGATGTAGCCTTCTGGCGGAGCATCTTCGACCATTTCCACAACCCCTACCTGCGGTTCGAGATTTCGGTGCCCAACCGCGCCGACCTGCCCAAAGGCAAGAAGGTGCTCCTGAGCATGATCCCCCATTCGTCGGAGGAGTTGCTGCTGTGCGTCGATTCCGACTTCGACTACCTTTTCGACGGCTGCACGGATCAGTCGCGCGAAGTCAACGGCAGTCCCTACCTCTTCCACACCTATGCCTACGCCACGGAGAATTTTCTCTGTTACGCCCCGTCGCTGCACAACGTCTGCGTGAAAGCCACCAAGAACGACACGCGCATCTTCGACTTCGAACGCTTCCTGCACGAATACTCCTGCACGATCTACCCGATGTTCCTCTGGTACGCCTACTCGGCGCAACTGGCTTCGGAAAGCGTCTTCACGCTGCTCGAATTCAAGGCGACGGTGCGGCTGGGGTATCTCGATCTCCAGGACAACGGGGCCAACACGCTGGCGTGGCTCCAGCGCAACGTCTCCAAACGCGAGCACCTGCTGCGGACGAAGAATCCGGCGATGGTCGAACCCATGCGCGAATTCGAGGCCCGGATGAAGGCGCGCGGCCTGACCCCCGAAAACGCCTACCTCTTCATGCAGGGGCACACACTGATGGACAACGTGGTGCTCGTACTGCTCAACTCCGTCTGCGAGAAACTGCGGCAGATGTCGATCGCCAAGATCACCGCCTCACGCAAGCAGGGCGTGGCGCTGAAGAACGAGATGTCGAACTACACCAACTCGCTGCGTTCGATCCGCGACGTGCTGCTCGACAACGAGAACTACACCAAATGTCCGCTTTACAAGCGCCTGCAACGCGACATCGAACGTTACATCGTCCGCACGATCTGGGAGATGAAACGCCGGGGCGACATCCGCGACGAGTCGGTGCTGACGATCCTGCGCAACCTCAGGCAGTAACACGAAAAAGCGGCCTTTACCAGGCCGCTTTCCGACACGGGTTCACGTCCGCTTTCCGAACACCTTATTTGTCGCGTTTGCGCACGATACGCACCGTAGACTGCGTCGCCTGCCGCACGAAAACCTGAGGGCTTACGGCATATCGCCGCCACAGTTCGTCCGTATAGCCGCGAATCGTGAGCAGCTCCATATTCTCGGCCTTCATCACGTCGAAACCGTTGTCCCGCAGTGCCGCGACCGCCTCGTCGATGTGCCACGAATTGTCGACGCAGAGACTCAGGTTGATCGCCGAATTGTGGATCAGGTTGGTCTTGATGCGGAAGCGTTCGAGCAGCGAGAAGATCGTGGCGAAGGTCTCCTCCAGCACGAACGAGAAATCGCGCGAACGGATCGTCAGCAGCACCTGCTCCTTCTTGAGGATCAGGATCGGCACCTCGACCCGCCCCGACATGCCCCGGATCACGGTGCCGGGCTTGCGCTTGTCACCGAAAGGCCGGACGTAGAGCGGTATATTTTTGTTTTGCAGGGGCTTGATCGTCTTGGGGTGAATGATCTGGGCGCCGCTGTACGCCAGTTCGATCGTGTCGATGTAGTTCAGTTCGGCGATCTGCACGGCATCCGGGAAAATCTTGGGATCGGCGTTCAGCACCCCATCCACGTCCTTCCACACCGACATCGACTCGGCATCGAGGATGTTGGCCACCAGCGCCGCCGAATAGTCCGAGCCTTCACGGCCCAGCGTCGTGGTCGTCCCGTCGGGAGCACCGCCGATAAAGCCCTGTCCCACGAAAACCGGTGCCGGCATTTCGGCCAGCGCCGCCTTCAGCAGGGGTGCGGAGGCTTCGAGATCGACCTCCGCGTCCTTGTGTCTCGGCCCCGTGAGGAAGCACCGGCGCATGTCGATCCACCGGTTCGGCATCCCGGCATAATTGAGGTATTCGGAGATGATGGTCGTCGACAGCAACTCGCCGAAAGCGACGATCGTGTCGTACCACAACTCGGCGTCGGCGGACCGGCAGACCGTTCCGGTCGCTACACGCTCCAGCTCGCAGAAGAGCGCTTCGACCCGCTCCAGCCGCGTCGGGCCGTGCCACAGGTCGTCGACGATAGCGGCATGATACTCCCTCAAAGCGGCGATATGCTCCGCCGACAGCGCCCGGTCGCCCTTCTGCATCCCTTCGAACACCTTCTCCAGCGCATTGGTCGTCTTGCCCATAGCCGACACGATCACGAACAGGTCGTGCTCGCCGCCGATGATCTTATGCAGGTTGCGCACACCGTCGGCATTTCGCACCGACGCCCCGCCGAATTTATAGACTTTCATAGATTAACCTTTTATCCACACGCCTCTCGTCACGGAAGTTCACCGAATAATTCCGAATTTTTGAATTATGAATTCTCAACTGCTTTGTAGGGCACTCCTATATTCTGATAGAGGAACGAGAAGCAGTCCGCCCCTTCGTCGATGCGTTTCGACGTGGGTTTGCCTGCCCCGTGCCCGGCTTTCGAGTCGATGCGGATCAGCACCGGTGCTTCGCCGGCCTGGCAATGCTGCATCTGCGCGGCGAACTTGAACGAATGGGCCGGCACCACGCGGTCGTCATGGTCGGCCGTCGTTATGAGCGTCGCGGGGTATTTCACACCCTCCTTTATATTATGGAGCGGGGAGTATTTGTAAATCCAGGAAAACCCCTCCTCATTCTCGCTCGACCCGTACTCCACGGCCCAGCCCCAGCCGATGGTGAACTTATGGTAACGGAGCATGTCCATCACTCCCACGGCCGGAAGGCACACGGCATAGAGATCGGGGCGCTGCACCTCGCAGGCGCCGACCAGCAGGCCGCCGTTCGACCCGCCCGCAATGGCGAGTTTCGACGAAGAGGTGTATTTGTTTTCGATCAGCCACTCCCCTGCGGCGATAAAGTCGTCGAATACGTGCTGTTTGTTCTCCAGCATGCCGGCCTTGTGCCACGCCTCGCCGTACTCCGAACCGCCGCGCAGGTTGGCCACGCACCAGATGCCGCCCTGCTCGACGAACAGGATCGTCTCGGGCTTGAACGAGGGCGTCAGGTTGACCTGGAATCCGCCGTAACCGTAGAGGTAGCAGGGGTTGTTGCCGTCGAGTTCGAGGTCTTTGCGGCGGGTAACGAACATGGGAACCATCGTCCCGTCCTTCGAGGGATAGAACACCTGCTCGGTGACGAAAAGCGACGGATCGTAGCTGACCTGCGGGGCTTTGTGAAGCACCGACTCGCCGGATGCGATATCATACCGGTAAATTGTGGCCGGAGCCGTGTATCCCGAAACCGAATAATAAACGGCGGTATCTTCCTTCTCGCCGTCGAAGCCCGCGACGGTGCAGATACCCGGCAAACGGACTTCCCGCACCGGCTCGCCCGAAAAGCGGCACTGAACGACCTTGCTCTGTGCATTTTCGAGGTAGGAAGCGAACAGGTAACCGCCCGCCGTACCCACGCCTTCGAGCAGGTTTTTCGGATCTTCGGGGATCACGGTTTCCACCCGCGAGGGATTTTTCAGATCAACCTTGCGCAGTGCGTAGTTCGATGCGTCGCGGTTGGTCACGTAATACAGGCAGTCGTCCACGCACGCCACCGGAGCGTAATCAGCGTCGAAGCCGCGAAGCAACACCCGGAATTTCGGTTCGGCGACCTTCCTGAAAAGCACTTCCGTGCCCGAAGTTCCATCGGCGGCCACGATGAAAAGCCACTTGCCGTCGTCGCTGGGCCATGCGCTGAAGTAACGCAGCGGATGCGCGGGATCGGTATAGATGAGTTTGTCGGACGACCGGGGCGTGCCCAGGCGGTGGTACCACACTTTCTGGAACTGATTTTGAGCCGAATAAACGCCTTCTTCCGGAGCGTCGTAAGCGCTGTAATAGAACCCTTCGGAGTCGGGCGACCACACGGCTCCCGAAAATTTCACCCACTCGATCCGGTCTTGGGTCAGCGAACCGTCGGCAGTGTTCAGCACGCGGATTTCGACCCAGTCCGACCCGGAAGCCGACGCGGCATAGGCGCAGTATTTTCCGTCCTTCGAGAACGAAACGTCGACCAACGCCACCGTACCGTCTTCCGACAAGGCGTTGGGATCGAGGAACACCTCGCCCGCCTTGCCCGGTTCCGTTGTGCGGCAGAGCACCGACTGGTTCTGCAGACCGTCGTTATAATAGTAGTACCACGCGTCGCCGTGACGGCGGGGAGCACCCTCTTTGGGATAGTCCCACAACTCGGTCAACCGCTCGCGGATCGCCTCGCGGAACGGAATTTGCGCCAGGTAGTGCTGCGTCACGGCATTCTCGGCCGCAACCCAGGCTGCCGTCTGCGGGGCGTTATCGTCCTCCAGCCAACGGTAGGGATCGGCGACATCGGTACCGAAATAATTATCGACCACATCGCTCCGCTCCGCCTCCGGATAAGGCAAATGTTTGATTTTCATCGTACTGTCACAACTTATAAAAAGAGCCGCCGCGCCCATTGCCGCCGCTGCTCCGAAGAATAGTTTCCTCATCGTATTCCGGGTTTCTGGTGAATATGGGGCAAAGTTACGCAAAAAGTTGAAAACGACAGACCCCGGAACCGAAGATTTTGCGTAACTTTGGTCGCTTGGATAATAGGAATTTTATGTACGAAGAACTCAAAAGAACGATCGAACGGGCGTGGGAAGACCGCGCGCTGCTCACACAGGAGTCCACACGCGACGCCATCCGGCAGGTCGTGGAACTGGTGGACAAGGGGGCGCTGCGCACGGCGGAACCCGTCGATGCGGAAAAGAGCGAATGGCAGGTGAACGAATGGGTCAAGAAAGCGATCATCCTCTACTTTCCGATCCAGCCCATGCGCAAGATGCAGGCGGGCGAACTGGAGTGGTACGACAAGATGGAACTCAAGCACGGCTACGACCGGCTGGGTGTGCGGGCGGTTCCCCACGCTGTGGCCCGCTACGGCGCCTACATCGCCCCGGGAGCCATTCTGATGCCCTCCTACGTCAACATCGGCGCTTACGTCGACACCGGAACGACGGTCGACACGTGGGCCACCGTCGGTTCCTGCGCCCAGATCGGCCGCCATGTCCACCTCTCGGGCGGCGTGGGGATCGGCGGTGTGCTGGAACCCGTGCAGGCGGCGCCGGTCATCATCGAGGACAACTGCTTCATCGGCTCGCGCTCCATCGTGGTCGAAGGTGCGCACGTCTGCCGCGAGGCGGTCCTGGGGTCGAATACGGTCATCACCGGATCGACGCACATCATCGACGTCACGGGCCCGGAACCCGTCGAATATAAAGGTTTCGTGCCGCCGCGCTCGGTGGTCGTACCGGGCAGCTACCGCAAGCAGTTTCCGGCAGGCGAATACAGCATCTCGTGCGCGCTGATCATCGGCCGCCGCAAGGAGTCCACCGACAAAAAAACCTCGCTCAACGACGCGCTGCGCGATTTCGGCGTCAGCGCATAGTGCAATTCATAATTCAAAATTCAAAATTCATAATCAGGGCTCCCCATATGAATGATATGGATGATTCCGATCGGCAGACTGAGATCGGATAACCACAACGATGCATATCCGAAAATAATTATGAATTCTTAATTTTTAATTGAATATGATTCATCATATTCTTGAAACGACCTCGACCAACGACGACGCCAAGCGCCCGGAATACGGCCACGGCGACGTGGTCTGGGCCGAACGGCAGACCGCCGGACGCGGCCAGCGGGGCCACACGTGGACAAGTCCCGAAGGAGAAAACCTCACCTTTACGCTGGTGCTGGAGCCGCGTTTTTTGCCCGTCGGCGAGCAGTTTCTCCTCTCGGAGGCCGTGGCGCTCGCCCTGACCGACACGTTCGCCGCCTTCGGCATCGACGCCCGCATCAAATGGACGAACGACATCTACGTCGGCGACCGCAAGCTGGTGGGGATGCTCATCGAGCACAACTACTCCGGTCGGACCCTTTCGCGGACAATCGCCGGTATCGGCATCAACGTCAACCAGCAGGCGTTCGACCCCGCGCTGCCCAATCCCGTGTCGATGGCCCTGGCCGCCGGCCGCACGTTCGACCGGGAACAGGTACTGAAAACCTTCCTGCGCTGCTGCGACGAGCGCTACGCGCAACTGGAACGAGGCGAAAAGGAGTCGCTGCAACAGGACTACCGCAGCCGCATGTACCGTCTGGGCGAAATGCACCCCTTCCGCTTTCCCGACGGACGCCCGACGCGCGGCGCGATCGAGGGCGTGCGGCCTTCGGGGGAGCTGATTCTGCGGCATGAGGACGGTACCCGCAGGGAGTATCTTTTCCGGGAGATCGAATTCGTCGTCGCGGGGCGGTAGCCTTACGGGATGTTGGTCATGTAAGTCGCAACATGAACATAATGTTCCGTGCAACCGTCGTTAAATTCGACGGTAAGTTCCGTCAGGAAATAAAGAAACCCGACAAACACGTACATTTCGGTAAATGTTTCGGCCGATTCAAAGGGCCAGGGCAGGCGCCTTTGCCACCGGTCGAGCGCCTCGCGCCGGTATTCTTTGTCCCGCTCGGTTCCGATAACCGAGTCGCGCTTCTCGATCAGGTATTCCCGCTGCACGGCCAGCGCCCCGGAGCGGAAGCGGGAAAATGCCTCAGGCTCCAACACCACGCGAGAGATCACGGGAAGCACATAGTCATAAGCCCCCTCTGTCGTGACAACCCAGGGCGTGGCGAATTTTCCAAGCGGCACGCCCCAGTCGTCCCGTCCGTTGACGTCAATACCCTGTTCCACGCTGAAAACACTGCATGTCCGCGCCGAAATGCGCTTTACCCGCTCGCCGCAAATCCGGAACCGGTGCCCCTCGGATGTGATGCCACCCGTTTCGCAGGGAAACGTAGCCGTAATCAAAGTATCACCCCGCACATATATTTCATAAGGATCGTACAGACATCGGAAGCACGTATCCCGGCCTCCCCAATCCTCACGCGGATATCCCGACATCCAGTCGATTTCGAACTGCACGCCACCTGCCAGCGGACGGCGGATGGTCAACGGAAAGAGATAGTACGCCCGCCGCTCATACCCCATCCCATCATCCGAAGTAAAATACAGATCGGCGCCGCCGTCCGAACGGCGAGAATCCCGGAATTTCTTTTCGAAATAACATTTCGGAGCAAACGCCGTCAGCGTGTCGGCCAAATCCCGGGGTCGAATGTCTATATTCCGCGAATGACGAGTCAGCGTATCGTGTTGCCATCCGTATATATCTGCCTCCGAATACTGGGCGACAACCGTAAAACTGCCGCATAAGGCCAGAACCGACAAGCAAATCTTCTTCATGGCGCAACTATTTTTTCTTGAAATATAGCAAAAACCCGCCATCCGGCAAAACGCAGCCTGAAAAACAGCGCGATCTATCGTTAAAATTTCAATGCCAGCACTTGCTGTTACCGAAATAACAGTTATATTTGCATTATAAAAAACAGAAATTCACACAAATCTATCAGCAAATTATGAACGTACCTGCCAATTTGAAATACTCGAACGACCACGAGTGGTGTCGCATCGAGGGCGATACCGCCGTGATCGGTATCACCGACTTCGCACAGAGCCAACTGGGCGACATCGTTTTCGTAGACGTGCCCACCGTGGGCGAAACCCTTGCCGCAGGGGAGGTTTTCGGCTCGATCGAGGCGGTAAAAACCGTCAGCGACGCATTCCTGCCCCTTTCGGGCGAGATCGTGGAGTTCAACGAAGCGGTGGACGCCGATCCCGCCGTGGTGAACAAGGACGCTTACGGCGAAGGCTGGCTCATCAAGGTGCGGATGTCCGATCCTGCGGAGTACGACGCGCTGCTCACGGCGGAGCAATATCAGGAACTGATCGGATGAACCCCGCAAGGGTAATTAAAAATGAAAAATTAAGAATTAAAAATTAAAAATTAGTTCTTCACCGTGAAAGGGGGGCTTTGCGGCAGCCGGAATTTTCGAACGTGCAACGCCAGGCCGAAGAAAAAACATACCAATAACTCAAACACATACAGTTATGTCAAAAGTTACAGTCGTAGGCGCAGGTGCCGTAGGTGCTACCTGTGCAAATGTGATGGCTTGCCGCGAGGTGGCGAGCGAAGTCGTGCTGATCGACATCAAGGAGGGTCTGTCGGAGGGCAAGATGCTGGATATGTACCAGTGCTCGACGCTGATGGATTTCGACACCAAGCTCGTCGGCGCCACCAACGACTACAAGCAGACCGCCAATTCTGACGTGGTCGTGATCACCTCGGGTATTCCCCGCAAGCCGGGCATGACGCGCGAGGAGCTGATCGGCACCAACGCCAACATCATGAAGGGCGTGATCGAAAACGTGATCAAATACTCGCCCCGCGCCATCATCATCGTGGTCGCCAACCCGATGGACACGCTGACCTACCTGGCCCTGAAGGCTTCGGGACTTCCGAAGAACCGCATCATCGGCATGGGCGGCGCGCTCGACTCGTCGCGCTTCAAGTGCTACCTGGCAAAAGCCACCGGCGCCAACATCAACAACGTCGACGGCATGGTGATCGGCGGTCACGGCGACACGACGATGATTCCGCTGCTGTCGAAGGCTACGGTGAACGGCGTGCCCGTCGCACAGTTCGCTTCGAAGAAAAAGCTCGAGGAGGCGGTTGCCAACACGATGGTCGGCGGCGCCACGCTCACCAAACTCATCGGTACCTCGGCCTGGTATGCACCCGGAGCTGCGGCATCGATGATGGTCGAGTCGATCCTCAAGGATCAGAAGAAAATCATCCCCTGCTCGTGCTACCTCGACGGCGAGTACGGCCAGAGCGACCTCTGCATCGGTGTTCCGGCCGTGATCGGCCGCAAGGGTATCGAGAAGATCGTGAAGATCGACCTGACGAAGGAGGAGGCCGAAAAGTTCGCCGCTTCGGCAGCCGCCGTACACAAGACCAACGACGTCTTGCGCGAAATCAAGGCACTCTAAGACGCACAGCGCATTTATTTCAGGGAGCCGTCTCTTTTCAGAGGCGGTTCCTTTTTATTGGCAGCCGGGAAAAGCGGATGAATCCGGCGAATTTCTGCGGAATTTCACTATATTTGTTCCGGCGGGGAACATCCGCCTCTGTGTCACATCCCTTTGCTCCGAAAATTCCCTGCTTCGTGCAGGCTCTAATAATCAGGTATATGCAAAGATTCTCCTTTTCATTCGGACAGGCGGCCCTGACGGCCGCAATGCTTCTCGCAGGTTGTCTGACGGCGTGCAGCGACGACGAACCCGCGAAAAATCCGAATCCCGATCCCGGCCCTTCGGACCGGACAATCACGCTGACCACGCCCGTCGAAGGCAAGGTTTTCTTCGAGCAGGGAGCCACGGCAGATAACTATTACATAGGTCTCTACTGCGGGAAAATCGAAATGCGCACCTTCGACGAAGGCAGCATCTGGGTACCTTCCGACAAAGAGAGCCGACTGCTGTACCTCGATCTTTACGCTCCATCCGTCGTCGGGACAGATGAAATCCGGCTGCCGGAAGGCACCTACACCGTAGCGGCCGATCAAAATGCGGGATCGGCCAACTCCGAATTCACCTACGGACTCTGGTACTTCGAGGACGACCTCGACTACGCCGACGTCGCGGGAGGCACCGTCACCGTCGTACACACAGCCGCAGGCTACCGTATCGACGCCGCATTGCAAATGGTGCGCAGCAGTACGAAAGAATCGCTCGGCACCGTCAAATTCAGTTACAACGGCACTTTGAACTTCACGGACATCACGGAACCAGACCCGGACCCCGAAAGCGAATATCCGCCGCTGAAGGAGAATATCGCCACCACGTTCGTCGGGGCCGACGTGCATTACCTGGGTATTCCGGCTTACAGCAGTCCGGTGGACGTCTATGTGATCGAACTCTACGACGACGCAACCCCGCTGCCCGACGGAACCCTCGATGAAGGCAACGTGCTGCACCTCGAACTCTACACCGAACACCAGGGTTACTACCCGGGAGAAACGGGAGTCAAACTGCCTGCCGGCACCTACACGATGACCGACGGCTATGTGCCCGTCGAACCGGGCATCGGCACGGGCGACAAGTGGGATTCGGGTTACGGGATTTTCCCCTACGGCTCCTATGTACGCCACCTGGACGAGGCGACCGAAAAGGTATTTTACGGTTTCATGGACGACGGCGGACAGGTGAAGGTCAGCGTGTCGGGCACGACCTACACCATCGCGGCCGATCTGAAAACCCGGGACGGTCATACCGTGAAAGGCACCTACACGGGTGCGGTGGAAATCGTGAACGAAGCGCAAGAACCGGAACGCCAGACGCAGTCGCGCATTTATGAAGACAAGGTGCTCGACCTGGCGCAAACCGCCTCGGCAACCGTTACGTTCGAAGGTACGAGCCACAACGACATGACCCATTTCTACCACATCTTCGCACAAGACCCCGCCTCCCGCCAGGGCTTCCAGCTCGAACTGCTCGCCCCCGTCGGGGAGATCGGCAGCATGGCGGGTACCTACAAGCCGTCGGAGGTACTCATTCCGCTCAAGATGCAACCCTTTACCTACATTCCGGGCGACATCCAGCTCGTCGCGGGCGGTGCCGCGATGATCGGCACGTGGGGCTACTACGAGACCAATGCCAACGGGAAAGCCGTCGCGTTCGCCCCGGCCCTGACGGGCGACATCGTCGTCGGCGAGAGCGGATCGGGCGCTTCGAAACGTTACACGATCGACTACGTGCTGACCGACGACAACACGGAGGAACCTCACACCATGACCGCCTCGTTCAGCGGAACGTTCGACATCAGGGACGCCACGCAGCAGACGAGCGCCGCACCCGGGTTACAGGTTCCCGCGCCTGATAGGAAGATGAAGGCCGCTCCGTCCGGCCGATCCGTCAGGACACGCTCCGCACCGAACACCAAAAGCATCCGCCCCGCGTTCTGATCCGGCAGCTACGAAAAACGGCCCGCACAAAAAATGCGGGCCGTTCCTTTTTGCCGGTCAAAGTGATTCGGCGCAGGCGTAACATTCGCACCCGGGAACCTTCGTCCGCCTGATATTCGCCCGTCAGAAACTCAGCCGCACCCCCACGAACCAGCTGCGGGGCAGCGAAGGGCCGTAGACATAGCCCGAATCGCGGTCGGCACCCCGGTCGAAGTCCTTCTGATAGGCGTTGAACACATTCTGCACGCCGCCGTTGAGCTGCAGCGTGATCTCCTTGTAAAGCGGAATGTCGTAGGAGAGTTTCACGTTCATATCGAAGAACGACGGGGTAGTCACCGCCGTATCGGCCGCAACGCCCGAACCAGCCATATGCTGCACCGGCATCGGCCCGGTGTAAGTCCCCGTCAACGCTGCCGCGAAGCGGCGCACGGGATCGAACGAGGCGGTGAAATAGCCGTAGACATCGGGTGTGCGGAACATCCGCCGCACGGGAGGCACGTTTTCGTCCTCGCTCCACTGCTCGGGTTCGGTGTAGCGGCTGCGCTGCCACGTCACGCCCGCCTGCACGGAGAACCACCGCGTGAAGACGGCCTTTCCCTCGACGTTCAGCCCCCGAACCGTCGCCCCCGAACCGTTGTACCGCTCCTTCACCGTGCTGCCGTCTTCGGCCTTGTCGGCGAGTTCGCGCAGGGAAAACACATCGTCGAGCATCGTGTAGAACCCCTCGACCAGCAGGTTGGTCTGCACCTGTCCGAAGCGGTGGTAAAGGTCGGCCGAAGCACTGAAGCTGTGCGACCGCTCCTCGCGCAAATCATCCGCCAGACGGATGCGGACACGCTCGCCGCCGACGATGGCGATGTGCATGTCCTCGTCGAACGCCTGCGGCGCGCGGAAGCCGCTCGAATAGCTCAGGCGCAGGTTCACGTTCTCGGTGGGGTTGAACCGCACGTTGGCGCGGGGACTGAAGATGGCGTGATCCACCAGATTATGTTTGTCCACACGGCCGCCCACGAGCAGCGACCAGCGCCGGGTTTTCCACTCGTTCTGGAAATAGGCGCTCACGATGTGCACGCTTTGGTCGGTATGAATCCCGTAACCCAGCGACTCGTCCTGCAGCCCGTCGTAGCTGTACTCCGCCCCCAGCGTCAACTCGGCGGGCATGAATCCCAGGCGGCGGAAGGCATGGACATACTGCGCACCCGATGCCACCGTAATGTCGTGGGTGGTACCGTAGGCGTCGGGATCCTCTCCCGAACCGTAGTAGCTCTTGCGCGCGGTGTTCTGGAACGATGCGTAGAGGTTCAGCCGGTTGCTGCGGTCGGCCGACGAGAGGTCGAACGTGAGGCTGCCCCCGTCGATCGCATGGTCGGTCTGCTCCGCCACGAGCGCCTCGTGCGCCGGCCGGTCGAGACGGTCGCCGCCCCGGCGGAATTCGCCGATGTAGTGGTACTGGGCCGTAAGACGCGAATAGGCACCCGTGCGCAGAAAGGCACGTGCACCGACGGACTGCGACGTGATGACGGGCAGCTCGGTGAAGCCGTCGCCGTCGTGGTCGTAGCCCGACCGGTGGCGGCTCTGGCCGTAGACGTAAAGGCCCCCCTTGCCGTTCTCCGACACGAGCGACGCGTTGACCGACGTATTGTTGTCGTAGGAGCCGCTTCCGCCGATCGAGGTGATCGTGTGGGCCGCCTGCGCCGTATTGCGGATCGGATCGCGCGTGATGACGTTGATCGTGCCGCCGATGGCCGAAGCCCCGAACAGGGCCGAACCGCCGCCGCGCAACACCTCCACGCGCTCGATCATGTTGGCCGGAATCTGCTCCAAGCCGTACACGCCCGTCAGGGCGGAGAACACCGGATGCGAGTCGATCAGGATTTGGGAGTAATGGCCGTCGAGCCCGTTGATACGCACCTGCGTGAAACCGCAGTTCTGGCAGTCGTCCTCCACGCGCACGCCCGGCTGGAAACTCAGCCCCTGCGCCAGGCACGAGGCATTCGTCTTTTCGAAGAGATCGGCACCGAGCACGCTGACAAGCGCCGGCGCTTCGCGACGCGAAGTGGCGCTGCGGCTGGCCGAGACCACCACCTCGTCCATCGAAATACCGCGCTGCGCGACTTCGAAATTCAGCTCCTGCGTCTCCCCCTTGCGGAGCGTCACCTGCGCGTTTTGGGTGGCGTAGCCCAGCGCACGGACTTCGAGCGTTAAGGGGCCTTCGGGCAGGTTCTTCAGAAAGTAGTGCCCCGAAGCGTCGGTCGTGCCGCCGAAAGCCGTACCTACGACGGCGATGGCGGCATAAGGGATATGTTCGCGGGTATCGCGGTCGACCACATGGCCGAAAAGATTGGCGTCGGTATTTTTTACGGGTGCTTCGACGCCCTGCACACCGTTGTACAGGCACACTGCAAGTGCCAGCACGATAAATCGTTTCATGGTAAAGCCGGATTAGAGGTGATACGATCCGTCCGGGGCGGGGTCTCCCCGCACTTCATTCCGAAGGTGCCGGTTCCGCCCCAAACCCGGGCGGAGCGCATTCGCGGACGGTGGATTAAAAAAGATCGGAATCTGCAATCCGGCAGGCGGGAGGTGCCCGAAGCGAAAGGCTGCGCACGGACGCTCCGGCTTTGCAGCGCGTGGTCTGCGGTAGCAGCACGGCGAGGATTTCCGCATAGAATGCATGAACGTGCTGCACCGCAGTCAGACAGGGAAAGAAATAGAAATCGTCGACGACACAGCGCTCGGCGACAAAGGTGTCGGCCCCGTTGACGGGCACCAGATTGCCGGCCCAGGCGGCGAAATGGAGCGGGTTTTCCCGGTAGATATGCACCTTCTGCCCGGCATGGGCCGAGAGCAGGATCAGCAGCAGCAGGCAGCCGTATGTCCTTTTGAGTGCGTTACGTGTCATCTTTGCGTTGCGGGTGCGGGTGAAGCCGGTGCCAACCGTTCGCCGGGAGAGTGCGGGCCGTGCAAGGCGGCAGGCCCGTATTTTCGGCACCGCGCCGGACAACGTGTTCACCGCTCCAAAAGTAATACAAAAAAAGGGTCGCGCCATGCGACCCCTGCAAAAATCCCTACCCAAAGGGATGTATGTCGTGTCCGACTACCCGATTCGGGGGAGGCGGACGATGCGGCGCCGCTACCCCACGGGGACGGGCGCCTCAGATGCTGATGTCGAGTATCTCGAAGTGGATCGTTCCGGCAGGAACCGTCACATCGACACGGTCGCCCTTCTTCTTGCCGAGCAGCGCCTGGGCGATGGGGGTACCGATCGCCAGCTTACCTTCGCGCAGGTTGGCCTCGTGCTCCGCCACGATCGTGTAGGTCATCTCCTTGCCGTTGTTGTGGTTGAGCAGCGTCACGCGGCTCAGAATCTGCACCTTGCTCTTGTCGATCTTCGTCTCGTCGATGACCCGGGCATTCGCAAGCGTATCCTCCAGCTTGGCGATACGCATCTCCAGCAGACCCTGCGCCTCGCGCGCCGCGTCGTACTCTGCGTTCTCCGCAAGGTCACCCTTGTCACGCGCCTCGGCAATGGCCGCCGACATCGCCGGACGCTCGACGGAACGCATGTGGTCGAGTTCGTCCTTGAGTTTCTTGTAACCTTCCGCTGTCAGATAAATAATCTCTTGTGCCATAATAATAACAGTAAAAAAACAAGAATCCCGGCCTGCGAAGGCCAGAACCCTGAAATATTCTTCAGACAAAGGTAAAAAGGATATTCCGAATTTCCAAATATTTTTGGCACAGAGTATGCCTCCTTTCCGCACCATGCGCACGGCCCTCATTCTGCATCTGATCTGGACTTTTCTGGCGACGACAGTCGTCACCCGTCAGCACCGCGTACCGGCTTCGGCTGCCACCTGGATCGCAGTGATCCTGTTGTTGCCCGTGGTCGGAACGCTGCTCTACGTGCTGGTCGGATTCCGCCGCGCATTTCCGCCCTCTCCCGCCGCCGTTCCGGGATCGGGCAGCCACCTGCAAACACTCATCGCCCGCAACTGCGGCGCCCGGCCCGCCGAATTCAACCGCATCGAACTGCTCCACAACGGCAACAACGCCTTCTCGGCGCTGATCACCGCACTGCAGCACGCAACGCGTTCGATCCACATGGAGTACTACATCATCCGCGACGACCGCATCGGCCGCACGTTCGCCGAAATCCTCATACGCAAAGCACGGGCCGGACTGGAGGTGCGCGTCATCTACGACGCCATCGGCTCCGGCGGACTAAGCCGAGCCATGCTCCGCCGTATGCGCGAAGCGGGTGTTCGCATCGGTGCTTTCGAGCCGGTGCGATTCCCCTGGTTCACCACGCGCGTCAGCCGCCGCAACCACCGAAAAATAGTGGTCACGGACGGAAAAATAGCATTCCTGGGTGGCATAAATATTGCGAAATACTACCTCGACGGAGATTATATGGGCAAGTGGCGCGACGAGCACCTCCGGCTGGAGGGCGACGTCGTCGCCGATCTGCAGCAACTCTTCCTGTCGGACTGGGCGCGCGTCTGCGGCGAACAACTGAACCCCCGCCTCTATACCGCACCCCATTCGGTGCGGAAACGGGCACCGGTGCAGTTGGCGTGGGCGGAAGAAGGCGTCTCGCGGCTGACCCTCGCCGAGGCGTTCGCGGCGGCCATTGTCCGTGCGCAGAGAACGGTGAGAATCTCGTCACCCTACTTCATGCCGCCCACGATGGTGCTCGACGCGCTCAGGCTCGCGGCGCACGCGGGCGTAAAAGTACAGGTGATGATTCCGAGTTGCAGCGATTCCCGTTTCACGGATTTGACTTCCGACTCCTACATCGGGGATTTGCTCGATGCCGGCGTCGAACTCTTCCGCTACAACAACGGGTTCCTGCACGCCAAACTGCTGGTCGTCGACGAAACGACCGCCTCGGTCGGCACCGCAAATACGGATTACCGCAGTCTTTTCGAAAACCTCGAAGTCACGGCTTTCGTCTACCACCGCCCTACGGCGGTGGCGCTGGCCGAAGCCTTCGACAACGACCTGGCCTCGTGCCGGCGCGAAGAGGCGGAGCAATGGCGGCAACGACCGCTGTGGAAACGTACTCTTTCGGATGTGTTGCGTTTGCTGTCACCCCTGTTATGATCCCGCCGAATACTGTATACGCCCGGCAAAGACCTTTTATGTTCTTTGCCGGGCGCGCAAACAACTGTTGAATTTGAACTTTTATCCTTTTCCGTATGAAACGATTCGTCCTTCTTTTGTTCTTTGCGCTGCTCGTGTGCGGCGCGGCTTCCGCACAGCGGTTCCAGGTGGGCCTGCGCGGCGGCATCAACACCGTCGACCACAGCTTCGGACGCGTGCGTATCGGCGACCTGGCTGTCAAGGGCGGCAAGGCCCAGATCGGCTACGACGTCGGGCTGGTGCTGCGCCTGAATTTTACGAAACACTTCCATCTTCAGTCGGAACTCAACTATGCGTTCAACGATTATGGATTCCGCGTCTCCGAATACTACACGCGCGATGTGAAAATACGCACCGAACGGCTCGAACTGCCCGTCGAACTGGGCATGCAGTTCGGGGTGTTCCGCATCTTCGGCGGCGTGCAGTTCCGCCTCACGCAGACGGGCCGCAGCACGGTCCCCGAACTGCTGAAAGTGCGTTTTAACAACGACGATATCGCCGTCATGGGCGGAGTGGGGTTCAACATCAAGAAATTTTTCATAGACTTCCGCGTGTCGGGCTATCCCCGATCGCAAGTCTGGAACACGTTCATCGCCGACGGCATAGCGCAACGCGTGAAAGTAAGCCGCGACATCGTCTACGGAGGCTCGATCGGTTTCTTCTTCTGAGCGCCAACCCGGCGGCGAATGATTTTTAATCCGGAATGTCAACTGTTTTTGCAAAGAAACGGTTGGTGCGAAAAACGAAGCGTACCCGCAAAGGTACGCTTCATTCGTTAAAGACTCTTGAACAAAAGCGCATATCCCGCTATGCGGGAGGGGTCCTGAATTACTCAACCAAAGTTAACGGCGGCCGATTTTTTGCGCGGTTACCGCTCCGGGCAAGGCAATCTCAGGTTTCGCGCGTTTGCTTATGCGATCATGCACATGCAACACCGCTATTTGAGCGGCAGAATCACCCGAAATCCGAGCGCATAGCTGTAATAAACGGGTGTGACGAAATCGCGGTAATAGGTAAGGCCGACCGTTGTAAAACTTCCCCACAGACCGCCGCGACAGCTACGGCACGATTCCCCCTGAAATTTGTCGGCAGCACTTTCGTTCGAGCACCACGGATCGAGCCGATCGTTGCCGTAGGGGAAAGAGTTCAGACAGAACCAGTCGCGGCAGATCTCCGACGCGTTACCGCTCATGTCGTAAAGTCCCAGGAAATTAGGCTTGAGAACCGCTACGGGATGCGTCCCGCCGGTTTTGCTGCCCGTCGGGGAGACCGTATTGGGGTCATCGCCGTTGCCGATATAACTTCCCAGACACGAACTTCCTGCACTGTCGCAGTTCAGGTTGCTCCACATCACCTCGTCGGGAGCATCGGCTCCGGCCCAGATCTCTTCGAGCCAGCGGGGATTCCACTCGCTGCCCGTCGCGGCATATTCCCACTGCGCCTCGGAGGGGAGGTAAAATCCCATCGCATTCGAACCGGGATCCGGATACCCGCATTTGGTTTCGGCCAGCCAGCGTCCGTAGGCATTGGCGCCCAGATAGGTGACGTAGATCATCGGATAGTCGCCGTAGCTGCCCTGGCTCGTCGTACCGTCAGCGTTGAGGATCGGGCCGGTCTTGGGTTTCCAGGTGCTGCCGATCTTTTCGATTTGCAGCGATTCGGTATCCACCATGCCCCAGTAGGACGCCACCCAGGCCGAAAGCTGGGCATCGTTGGGCTTGCGGTCGTTCAGGAAGTCGCAGTACTGCTGGTTGGTAACCTCCGTACGCGACATCCAGAAGGAATTGACCTTGTAATCGGCGGCATAAATCTGATCATCGGTCATGCCGTCGACCGCAAGGGCGCAGATCGTAAGCGATCCGCCCGGCACGTAGACCATCGGCACGAACGTATCGTACTCCCCGAGCGAAGTCACCTCGGCCACATAAGAGTACGATGCCCCGAAATCAAGCCCGGCGGATTTGGTCATCGTGTAGGTCACGGGCGTTCCGTCGGCCTTCTCAGCCGAGACGTAAAAGGTTACAGGGGTGGCGGAAAGATCCGTCGGCAACATCATCATATGCGCCGTCACCGTTTGGCCGGCAGCCACGGAGGCGTTTTTGAACCCCATCGAGAGCGAACGCGAAGGCGTTCCCCAGGGTACTGCGGCAGGCGTGTCTGCCGTCAGGTCTACCACACCCTTGTCATAGAGTTTTTCGGCGGCGGTGGACATGGTCAGAAACCGCACCGTGGCGGGCTCGGGCAGGGAGAACTCGAAACTCATCTTCACGGCCAGGTTGTGCAGCTTCAGACTGCCTTTGCCGTCGGTCAGCGTCACAGGCTCCGACGCCATAAAGGCATAACGTCCCAGATGCGCTTCGCTATCGGCTCCGAAGCCATCCTGCGTCTGACCGTTGAACGAGATCGTGGCGGCCGTCGGGATCGTTTCGATCTCCTCGGGCAGATAGGGGTAGAGCACGTAGAGCCGTTCGCCCGGCTCGGCCTCGATTTCGCCGCCGAAATTCCCGCGAACCGTTCCCGCGCCGCTGCTCAGCCGGAACCGAACGGGCGCGGTTGCGGAAGCGGTAAAGACGCCGAGCGAATCCCCGACGCTCCATACGGACTGGTCGCCTGCAATGGAGACGCGGGTTCCGCCGGTAGAATGGGTCGCGGGACGCTCACCCGCAAGGATGGTCAGAGTCTTCTGCTCAGGCACGCCGCCGTTGTCGGCCTGCGTAAGGTCTTTGCCGCAGGAACTCGCCAGGAGTGCGGCCGCAATCGTATAAAGGATGATATTACGTTTCATGATCGACATCTTTTAAGAAATTTTGGTTTCAGTTCGCCTACCACCTGCCGCCGGGTTTCCATCCGCCCAGCTCGCTGCCCGTGAAGACATCGAACGGATCGGGATCCGGATCGGAAAGATTCGTGAATTCGATCCCGCCCGTGTAAGTACCCGAAACCGTATGGGGCGTCTGTTCATTGTCATCGGTAAACGCATACGCGACCGTATACAACTTGTCCTCGCGCGTGACGGTGACCTGCCCGCTGACAAAAGGTGCCATGCCGCCCAGTTGCAACTGGTCGTCCAACCGGGCGAAACTGCGGTACCAACTGCCAGCAAAGACCGGTTGATCCGCCCCGTCGCTGGCCAGGTATCCCGGAATCACCGTACCGGGCTTCAAGTCTGCCGCCGTGCTGCCGGGCAGGTCTTCGATGACCCGGTATACCATCTCGATCGCACCCGTTTTCTGCGTTTCGGGATCCACATTGAGGTACAACATCATATTATCGAACAGTGAATGTGTCTGATCGCCAAAGAAATTCAACACCAACAGCATCGAAGGCACCTCCGCCTCGGTATATTTCCGGAAAGTGCCTTGCGCCATCGTCAGCGAAGGGGTACAGTCGGTTTTGAGCGTCGAAAGGCATTCCTGCGTTTCATCGAAAAATTCGATCCTGCCCTCGTAAGTCGCTTCGAACGACGACTCGTCATCAAGGATGAAAGTCAGCGCGATCGAGTAAACCTCCCCCTCGCGTGTGATCACCACGCTGCCGCCGGTTGCATAACGCCAGGCAATCTGCGTCCCGGATGCGTCATAGGTTTGCACATAGGACACTTCGTCCGAATTGAAGGTGTATTGCCGGTCGGGAACCAGGGACATGCTCGGGCCGTAAGTACCCTCGATGTCGAACGTATCGAACGTCGCGGCGGGGATGTTCATGTCCAGACTGATCACGTATCCCGGACCTATGGGGTTTCCGTCGCGCACCTCCATATCGGTCATCACCAGGTAGACATCGTCGAGCCGGCCGTTCGTCTGCCAGAAATCCCCGGCCCAATACCCTTCGGCTTGCTTCAGCACAATCGGGTCGTCGCCGACCTGCTGGGAGGACAGCTGCACGACCCCGATCGTGACGGGAGCGACCGTCTCGTCATCGGCGGTTATCACCACGTTGGACTTAAGCGTGCCGTCGGTGGTATTCGGATCGGCAGTGACCTCGATCACAGTGCTTCGATCGCCGCTGCCGACGCTCAGGTGCACCCAGGCGTCCCCCGGTTTCGCCGTCCATGTGACGTTCTGGGCGGTTACGGTCAGTTGTACGGCCGAACCGTCGGCATCCAATTGCAGCGTTCCGGGTTCCGCATGAAGCGTTTTGGTCACCGTCGGTCCCGGATCAGGAGCGGAGTCACCCCCGCAGCCACTGCTAAACACCATTGCAGCGGCAACGAGAAAGAGTGCGCACGAACCCCCTCCCGTCTTGAAAAGCAAAGTTTTTTTCATAGGTCAATGGTTAATAAGTGAACAGGATACAACTAACAGTCCCGAATATACTCAAAAAAATCCACTTTTCCGAAAAAAATATCATATTCAATCAAAAAACGCATTTCAGGCAGATTTCCTTCCAAAGCAACCTGACCGGTATTGCAGCCTTGCCGAAGCATACACGGAGTACGAACACGCAAAAGCGCATGTATGGCGGCGGGCACTCGTTCCGTTTACAGCAGGTCGGACAGACTCCCGATCCCGCATGAAATTCCTCTCATCCCCCTTCACAAATCCGTGCACACAGGCAGTCAGGTCGGCAGGAACTCTCTCTTATAATGCGCTTACACCGGCTCGCCACCCATTTCCCTTCCCGAGTTCTGTCACCCGGTTTTTACGGAATCCATGCCTGCGTCGGGATGGTGCTGGAGTGCACAATAAAAATATTTGTGGATTCGTTAAATAATGCATAACTTTGCGCGATAAAGCGCCGTAAAAGAATTACCGATGAAGCGAATCTGTTTATACGCGATCTGCGCCGTGGCCGCAGTGGTGACCCTCGCCGGATGCGGAGGCATCAGCAGCCTGCTCAAAAGCGGCAAACCCGAGATGATTTACAGCAAGGCCCTGGAGTACTACGACAAAGGCAAATGGTCGCGCGCCTCCACGCTCTTCGAAGGCGTGCAACACTACTACGCGGGCACCTCGCGCGAAGACAGCATCTCGTTCTTCAACGCCCGCTGCAAGTTCAAGAACCGCGAATACGACAACGCATCGGTGCTTTTCGACGAGTTCCGCCGCAAATTCGGCCGCAGCGCCTTCATCGAGGACGCCGAGGGTATGTACGCTCTGTGCTACTATTACCTTTCACCCGGTCCGTCGCGCGACCAGACCATGACCGGGCAGGCCATCATCGCCATCAACGAGTTCATGTCGCGCTATCCCAAGAGCGACCGGATCGAAAACTTCAAGAAGATCGACGCGGAACTGACTCAGAGGCTGCACGACAAGGCCTACCTCAATGCCTACACCTATTACAAGATCGGCAAGTACAAATCGGCGATCGTTTCGCTCAGGAATTCGCTGCGTAAATATCCCGACAGCAACCACCGTGAAGAGATCATGTACCTGATCGTCGACGCCGGCTACAAATACGCCAGCAACTCGATCGAGGCCAAGCAGACCGACCGCTACATGTCGATGCTCGACTCCTACTATTCGTTTATCGCCGAATATCCCGAGTCGCCGCACATCAAGGAGTTGGACCGCATGGCACAACACGCCAAAGATTACCTGGATAAAAACAAAAAAGACAATATATAATAATGGAAATCAAGAAGAACATTCCCAACAACACCGTCACCCGCAAGTTGGTGGATTTGGACAAGGAAACCGGCAACATCTACGAAAGCGTTAACATCATCGCCCGCCGCGCCAACCAGATCTCGGCCGAACTGAAAACCGAGCTGAACCGCAAACTCGCCGACTTCTCGTCGCCTACCGACACGATGGAGGAAACCTTCGAGAACCGCGAGCAGATCGAGATTTCGCGCTACTACGAGCGGCTTCCGAAACCGGTAATCATCGCTACGGAGGAGTTCCTCGACGACGAAATCTTCTACCGCAAGGGCAAGGAGGGAGAGACCAAAGAGGCTTAGCGGCACCATGCAGTTGGAGGGGCGACACATTCTGCTCGGCATCACCGGGAGCATCGCGGCCTATAAAGCCGCGCACCTGTGCCGTCTGCTGAAGACGCAGGGGGCCGACGTGCGCGTGGTGATGACACCGCTCGCAAAACAGTTCATCACGCCCCTGACAATGGCCACCCTTTCGAAGAACCCGATTCTGGTGGAGTTCTTCGATCCCGAAAACGGCACCTGGAATTCCCACGTCTCGCTGGGTGAATGGGCGGACTGCTGCCTGATCGCCCCTGCGACGGCCAACACGCTGGCAAAGATGGCCACAGGCATAGCCGACAACCTGCTGCTGACGACCTACCTCTCGGCCCGCTGTCCCGTGGCGGTGGCACCGGCGATGGATCTGGACATGTATGCCCATGCGGCCACGCAGCAGAACCTCCGGACGCTTGCCGAGCGCGGCGTGCGGATCATCGAGCCGGGCGAGGGGGAACTCGCCAGCGGCCTCACCGGGAAAGGCCGTATGGCCGAACCCGAAACCATCGCCGCCTTCGTCGGCGAGATGCTCTCCGAAAAAAAAAAGACGCTGCAAGGTAAACGCTTCGTGGTAACGGCGGGCGCCACCATCGAAGCCATCGATCCCGTGCGGTTCATCTCGAACCACTCCTCGGGCAAGATGGGCTACGCCATTGCGGGCGAACTGGCCCGGCGGGGCGCAAAGGTGACACTCGTGAGCGGACGCACGGCACTGCCTGCGCCGCAGGGCGTGACACTCGTGGACGTGCTGTCGGCGGCGGAAATGTACGACGCGACGACCGCCGCATTCGCTACGGCCGACGGTGCGGTGATGTGTGCCGCCGTGGCGGACTATACGCCCGAGAAAGTATCGGAATGCAAACTCAAAAAGTGCGACGGCGACATGACGCTCACCCTGCGGCGCACGCGCGACATCGCCGCCGAACTCGGAGCCGCGAAAGGCAACCGGCTGCTGGTGGGATTCGCACTCGAAACCCACGACGAAGAGGCCAACGCCCAGGCGAAACTCACGAAAAAGAATTTCGACTTCATCGTGCTCAACTCCCTCCGGGATGCCGGGGCGGGATTCCGGGGCGACACCAACAAGGTTGCTCTGATCGACCGCGCGGGACGCACCGACCTTCCCCTGCTCTCCAAATCCGAAGTCGCCGCACGGATCGTCGACAAAATGGAAGCGATACTGTCATAACCGCGCCGATTTTACGGACTGCAACAGATTATCGGCCTGTCTGCAAGCCGGAATGCAGGAACAAATAACAAACTGATTATCAATTTTCACCTTTCAACTTTCCTCTTGCCATGTTACGTCGTCTGTCGGTTGAAAATTATGCGCTCATCGATCGGCTCGAAATGGAGCTTGGTGCGGGGCTGAACATCATCACGGGCGAGACGGGCGCGGGAAAATCGATCCTGCTCGGCGCCCTGGGCCTGCTGCTGGGCAACAAGAACGACGGCACGGCGATGAAGGACGCCGCACGCAACTGCGTCGTGGAGGGGACTTTCGAGCTGACGGGACTGGATTTGGAATCCTTTTTCGAAGAGAACGACCTCGACTACGCTCCCGAAACCACCGTGCGGCGGATGATAACCCCGGCCGGTAAAAGCCGCGCCTTCGTCAACGACGTGCCCGTGCAGTTGGCACAGTTGCGCGAACTGGGTACACGGCTGATCGACATCCACTCCCAGCACCAGAACCTGATCCTTTCGTCCGAAGAATTCCGCACCACAGCGCTCGATACCGTTGCCGGAAACGGCGAACTGCTCGCGGCCTACGGCCGCGTATTCGCGCGCCTCAATGAAATCCGCCGCCGCCTCGCTGTCCTGCGCGAAACAGCCGCCACCGGCCGCCGCGACGAGGAGTGGCTCCGTTACCAGACGGACGAACTCACGGCGGCGAACCTTCGTGAGGGGGAGACGGCCGAACTGGAGGCCGAGCAGGCCGTACTGTCGAACGCCGACCGGATCGGCGAAGTGCTTACCACGCTGCGCAACAGCCTCGATGCCGACGAGACGGGCGTGCTGGTACAGCTGAAAAACAGCGAGAGCCAACTTACCCGCCTGCGGGAGAACTATCCCCAGGCCGGGGAGTACGCTGCGCGGCTGCGCTCCGTGATGCTCGAACTCAAAGACATCGATGCCGCCGTCACGGCGGACAGCGAGCGCATCGAGTCCGATCCCGGAAGGCTGCAAACGCTCGACGCCCGGCTGGGAACACTGTACAATCTCTGCCAGAAACACCGCACCGACACGCCCGACGAACTGATCGGCGTGCGCGACCGCTATGCGGCACAGTTGGCGGCCATTGTCCACAGCGACGAGGAAATCGCCCAGGCGGAACAGGAACTCCGAACCATCACAGCCGAAGCCGAAGCGATGGCTGCAAAACTGCGCAAAGCCCGCACGCAGGCGGCTCCGGCTTTCGAGAAACGGATTCTCGCGACGCTCGCGCAGTTGGGAATGCCCGAAACGCTGTTCCGCATCGGCATTACCGAAGGTGAGGCGTTGGGCCGGACGGGAAGCGACCGTATCGAATTCCTCTTCTCGGCCAACAGGAGCACTACGCCGCAGCCCGTGGAGCGGATCGCTTCGGGCGGTGAGCTTTCGCGTGTCATGCTGGCGCTCAAAGCCCTGCTGGCGCAGCGGATGCAGCTGCCGACGGTCATCTTCGACGAGATCGACACGGGGGTTTCGGGCCGCATCGCCGACGCGATGGGCGAGATCATCGCCGCACTTGCGGGCACGATGCAGGTCGTGGACATCACCCACCTGCCGCAGGTCGCCTCAAAGGGCGACAATCACTTCGTCGTCTACAAGCGCGACGGACGCACGGGAATCGCCCGCCTTACGCCCGAAGAGCGCGTCACGGAGATCGCCAAGATGCTCTCGGGCAGCGAAATTACCGAGGCCGCGCTGACCCAGGCCCGGATTCTGCTGGGCTGACCCGGGACACGGATAGGAAATAAAAAGCGGGCGGCAGATTTTGCCGCCCGCTTTTTTACAGGAAAAGATAAATCTTTTTTGCCGATTTCGCGTCATAGTAGTAGACATGTCCAAAACAAGTAAAATCACACAAGCCATGACCGATCATCCAACCAAATCGGAACTGCTCGAAACGATCATCGACCGCCGGCAGGACGACCTCTTCCGGTTCGCCTACTTCCGCCTGGGTTCGCGCGCCGAAGCCGAAGACGCCGTGCAGGAGGTTTTTCTGAAACTGTTCAGTTCGGAATGCGACCTCGCAAAAGTCCGGGACGTGGAACGCTACCTGTTTAAAGCCATTGCCAACCGATGTGCCGATTACCACCGCAGGCGGCGCAAAGCCCCGGTTCCGCTCGAACAGCTTCCCCGGCAAAGCGCCGAACCGCCCTGCGGCGAGGACGAAATGCAGCGGGAGTACGCACGCATCAGCGGACTGCTCTCCGGCCTCCCGCCCGAACAGGCGGAGGTGATTCGCATGAAAACCTCCGACAACCTCACATTCCGGCAAATCGCCGAAATCACCGATACTTCGGAAGCGACCGTCAAATCCCGCTTCCGTTACGGCATCGGTAAACTCCGGGAATCCATTCACCACTAAACATGCAAAAAAGATGAACTGCTCCTATTTTCACACCCATATCGACCGGTTGTTCGACCCCGAAACGCCGGAAAACGCTCGCACCGAAATGCTTCGCCACCTTTCGGAATGCTCCGAGTGCGCAAATTACTATCGCCAAATAAAATTCGCAGCGGAATCCGCCGCTCCCCGCTGCGAAGTCCGCGCTTCGGCTTCGCTCAAAGCCCGGATCCTCGCATCAGCGGCACAGCACGCGCACAGTCCGGCCACGGCACCCCGCAAACGGCGCCTGGCCCGCTGGCTCCGCCCGCTGGCCGCTGCGGCCGCCTGCATCCTGCTGGCCGTGCTGATCATCAATCCCGGCCGTCAGGCACGGGTCTATGCCGCCAAAACACTTTTCCGCAACGCGGCGGCAACCCTCATCGAAAGCGGTCCCTTCTACATGGAGATGGATGTGCGGACACTTCCGCGTGAAAACTTCAGCTATATCGACGCCTCGCAGCCCTTCGTCCGCCATCGAATGTGGGTCGAACCGGGAATACCCGGCCGGTGGAGGCTGGACAAGGGCGGTCGCACCGCTTTGTGCGACGGAGAGCGAATCCGGATGTGGGACTCCGACACCCGGACGGGATGGATCCACCCCCTCACCGCGTCGGCGATCGAAGACTTTACGCTCCTGATCGATCCCGCGACCCTGCTGCTCAGAGAAGAGGCACGCGCGGCAAAGAATCCCCGCGCCACCTATACCAAACAGGTCGACGCAGAAGCGATCCGGCTGACGGTCGATACGCCTGCGAACGGAGACTTCGCCAACGCTTATGTGCGCAACTCCTCCATCGCGGAATCCGACAGCCACAGGGAATATCTCTTCGACCGGAAGACAGGACGCCTGACGGGCATTACCATCAGCCAGCGGTTCAAAGGCCAGACGATACCCGTCATCGTACTGCAGCGAATCCGCTACGATATGCCGGTTGCAGACACGCTGTTCGCTGTGACGCCTGCGGACATCGAATGGAAAGACCTCACCCGACCCGTCGGCGGAGCTCATTTCGCAGGTATCACTGCCGAAGAGGCTGCCCGCAAACTTTTCGGTGCGATGCAGGTATGGAACGAAGAGGAATTGAGGGAAGCGCTGGTCTACTATTCGCTCGACGACATGAAACGCTACGCCGGCTGCAGGCTGCTGGAGACCAAACCCGCCTTCCGGTCGGGTCGGTATGCGGGCGTGTTCGTCCCCTGCCTGGTAGCCATGAGGGGCGGTTCGACAGACTGGATCAACCTCGCGCTGCGCAACGACAACCCGACGCGGTCATGGGTTGCCGACGGCGGAATCTGACCGCTCATTGGGGATGAAAACTCCGGAAGCAACAGGCTTCCGGGATACTTGCGTTTTCAAACGAGTCAGGCCGGCTCATCGTGAACGACCCGACGGGCGCTCCATCGGTTTTCCCGGCAGGTCGGTGCGGATGCCGTATCTCAAAAAAATCCCCCGATGGGCTGTACATCGCGTACCTCCCGTCGGGGATTTAAGCGACCTGCGCCAGGCGGAGCGCAGTCCGGTTTCAAATGCACACGAAGCAGGTTTCGTCCTGACGCAATCCGGCCCGGAGGGGATACTGACGTATTTTCCCTCCGGGCCGGATAAAGCGGGCTAAAGATGCCCTTAAGCATCGAAAAAATTACATCATGCCTCCCATTCCGCCGCCCGGCATGGGAGGCATCGCGGGAGTCTCGGACTTCTTCTCGGCCAGCACGCACTCGGTGGTGAGGAACATCGAAGCGATCGAAGCGGCGTTCTCAAGTGCTACGCGGGATACTTTCGTCGGGTCGATGATACCGGCTTTCAGCAGGTCTTCGTATTTGTCGTCGCGGGCATTGTAACCGAAGGCGTCCTTGCCCTCCTTCACCTTGTTGACAACCACCGAACCCTCGCCGCCTGCATTCTCGACGATCTGGCGAAGAGGCTCCTCGATAGCGCGTTTAATGATCTGAATACCGGTAGTCTGATCCTCATTCTCGCCCTTCATGCCATCGAGGGCGACACTGGCGCGGATGTAGGCCACACCGCCGCCCGGTACGATACCTTCCTCGACGGCAGCGCGGGTTGCAGCCAGCGCGTCCTCCACACGGTCTTTCTTCTCCTTCATCTCGACCTCGGTGGCAGCGCCCACGTAAAGCACGGCGACACCTCCTGCGAGTTTGGCAAGGCGCTCGTGGAGCTTCTCCTTGTCATAGTCGGAGGTAGCCTTGTCGATCGAGGCGCGAATCTGAGCCACGCGGTCGGCAATGGCCTCCTTCTGGCCCGCACCGTCGACGATCGTGGTGTTCTCCTTGTTGAGCGTCACCTTGTCGGCCGATCCGAGCATCTGCAGGTCGGCGTCCTCGATCTTCATGCCCTTATCGGCTGAAATCACCGTTCCGCCGGTCAACACCGCAATGTCTTCGAGCATCTCCTTGCGGCGGTCGCCGAAGCCCGGGGCCTTGCAGGCGGCGATTTTCAGCGTACCGCGCAGCTTGTTGACCACAAGCGCGGAAAGCGCTTCGCCGTCGACATCCTCCGCGATGATCAGCAGCGAACGTCCGCTCTGCGCCACAGGCTCGAGCACGCCCATCAGCTCCTTCATCGTCGAAATCTTCTTGTCGGTAATCAGGATGTAGGGTTTGTCGAGCTGCGCCTCCATCTTCTCCGTGTCGGTGATGAAGTATGCCGAAATGTAACCGCGATCGAACTGCATACCCTCGACTACCTCCACATGGGTTTCGGTGCCTTTAGCCTCCTCGACGGTGATCACACCCTCTTTCTTGACCTTGTCCATCGCCTCGGCGATCAGCTTGCCGATGTTGTGGTCGTTGTTGGCCGAAATCGAAGCTACCTGCTCGATCTTGGCACTGTCGTTACCGACTGCCTGGCTTTGCTTTCGCAGCGACTCGACCACCGCAGCCACGGCTTTGTCGATACCACGTTTGAGATCCATCGGATTGGCCCCGGCCGTCACGTTCTTCAGGCCCACGCCGATGATCGACTGCGCCAGCACGGTTGCGGTCGTCGTGCCGTCGCCGGCGTCGTCGTTGGTCTTGGATGCTACCTCCTTGACCATCTGTGCGCCCATGTTGGCGAAAGCGTCCTCCAGCTCGACCTCTTTGGCCACCGTCACGCCGTCCTTCGTAATCTGCGGAGCACCGAATTTCTTATCGATGATGACGTTACGGCCTTTGGGACCAAGCGTAACCTTCACTGCGTTCGACAGCGCGTCTACACCTTCCTTCAGAAGTTCGCGCGCCTCCACATTGTATTTGATTTCCTTTGCCATGATCTTTTTCCTTTAATTTTCCTTTAATTCTCCCTATTACAAGGGGAGATTCATCGGGAATATAAATAATTTAGTCTGAATAGCAGGCGGTTACCCTTAGATAATCGCTAAAATATCATTCTGTTTCATAATCAGGTAGTCGACGCCGTCGATCTGAATCTCCTGCCCGGCATACTTGCCGTAAAGCACCTGGTCGCCGGCTTTGACCTCCATCTTTACCTCCGACGTGCCGGGGCCAACGGCCACGACTTTGCCTGCCAGGGGTTTCTCCTTTGCCGTGTCGGGAATGAACAATCCGCCTGCCGTCTTTTCCTCGGCGGGATTGGGAAGGATCAGTACACGATCCGATAAGGGTTTTACATTCATAACTTTTTGTTTTTATGTTTGAACTTTGGTTGCCTGTTTTGCTTCGGCTCGTCGCGTCGGCAAATCCCATACCATCAATAGCTATGCCAACCGATTTTTGGCAGGAAGGAGGTGACAAAGGTACAGTCCCGTCTGCCATTTTGTCATTGCGTGAAATTTTCCGGCCGTTTTTTTGCACGGATAAAAAAAACGTATTACATTTGCACCTCGGTACGGAATACGAAACGTATCGGCATGGTGGATGTAGCTCAGTCGGTTAGAGCGTCGGATTGTGGTTCCGAAGGTCGTGGGTTCGAGCCCCATCTTCCACCCGAAAAGGTCTTCTTTCGAAGACCTTTTTCGTTGGCTGACAGCCACATACATCCCTGCATATCAATGATATGCAGGGATGTGCCTTTTCAAACCCAAGCTCACGCAGATACAGCGGCCGTTTTTGTACGATGCGACCCGAGTGACGGCCGATGCCATTCCCTTACCGCACTACCGGAAGCTGCCGATACAGGGTTTGTCGGCAAGTTCGAATTCAAGCGTGCCGCCTGCGGCGATTCGCCCGTGAGCGATGAAGGGCTGTGCGAGCGGTTTGCCATTTAGCTCGGGGCATGGGCGCGGCGATGATCCTGAGCGTCGCATTCTGGTTCGTGGGGCCGCAGAACGTCCGAACCATGATGGCCCTGCAGGTCGTGATCAGCATGTGCGCGGGCAGCATCTTCCCGCTGCTGTGGAGCATGTACGCCGATATTGCCGACTTTTCGGAACTGAGGACAGGGCGGCGCGCCACAGGGCTGATCTTCTCGTCGTCGTCGATGTCGCAAAAGTTCGGATGGACGCTGGGCGGATCGCTCGCCGGGTGGCTTCTGGGCTACTTCGGATTCGAGGCCAATGCGGTGCAGGGCGAGGACGTGCAGCACGGAATCCGGGCCATGATGAGCCTGCTGCCCGCAGCGGGAACGGTGCTTTCGGTGCTTTTCATCGCATTCTATCCGCTCGGGGAAAAGCGCGTAGGCGAGATCGGAAAAAACTTGCGGCACTGCGTGCGCAGCACAAATAACCTGCACACGAACTGCTGACGTCCCTGACGTGTCGACAGGCCGGATACGACACCCATCGGCATAGGGTTTACAGCCCCGTCGCTCGCTATTTTTCCAGTTTTCCGTTCCAGCCGTTCAGCCCCTTGTCCAACTCGTAGACCCGGAAACCTTCCGACGCGAACTTACGTGCCGCCGTCTTGCTGCGGCTGCCGCTGCGGCAGTAAACTGCTACGGGCCGCGTCCTGTCCAAAGCCGCAACCCGCTCCTCGAACCGGCTTCCGGTCACGTCGATGTTGACGGCGCCGGGAATATGACCCGCAGCATACTCCGCCGGCGTACGGGCATCGACCAGCAAAACCGTGGTGTCGGCGATCGTCCGGGCAAAACCGGCATTATCCTGCCGGGTGAATTCCCCGGCGGAAGTTTGCGAACAGGCGGCTGTACCCACCGAAAGTGCCGCCCATATTAACAGACCGTGTTTCATATTTGTTCTCAGTTATACGCGTTTTTCCGCAAATCTTATACCCTTTCCCCGCATGGATCGGCACACATGCCGTATCTCCCGTCTTTTACTTCGTTTTTTCGGAAGGCACCCCTGCCAGCCGGAGAATCCGCTCGTCAGTAGTCATACTTTCAGGAAGATAGCTTTCTTATACAGAAAATAGAGGAACAGCCAGCAGACGGCCACATAACCGGCGTTGTTCACCACGGCTGCCCAGGCTTCGGGGCATTTCGAAGCCACGCCCCCGAGGAAAAAGTCGGAAATGCGGCCGAAGCCCACGATCCGCTGGGCCATGTAAATCGTGATCGAATTCAAGCCGATCACCCGGAAAAAGAGCGTCCAGCTCCGCCAGCCCCGTACGTCGATCAGGTAGTAGAACAGGGCGAACATCAGCAGCGAGTAGGCTCCGACCACACAGACGAATGTGCTGGACCACAACTTTTTATTGATCGGAAGCACCCCGCTGAACGCCAGCCCGACGAGCAGCAACATGACGCCTGCGACGACAATCCACAGCGTCTTGCGGCTGCCCGAAATTCCTTCCCGGCGGATAAACTCCCCGGTGAACATGCCCAGCATTGCCGTGACGATCGCCGGCAGCGTACTGAGCAGCCCTTCAGGATCGAACGTACCGTAAATCAGACGTCCGGGCAGCCACTGCCGATCGACGAACCCGACAAGATTGCCTTCGAACGTGAGCGGTCCCGCTCCCGGCGCATCGGGGGCAGCAACGCAAGATAACAGCACTCCGTACCCGATCAGCACAGCAGCTGCAATGACGGCACGTGTCCGCACGCCGCAATTCAGGAACAACAAGGCGGCAAACATCCATGCCAAGCCGATTCGTCCCAGCACACTGGCCCAGCGCAGGTTCTCGAAGTCGAGTTTAAAAAACCCATTGTAGATCACACCGAGCACCACGAGCGTCAGGCCCCGGCGGATGATTTTCGCATAGATGCGGCCCGTCGCAGCCCCCTGCGCCCGCTGTTTGGCCAGCGAAAAGGGAAAGGAGACTCCGGCGATGAAGAGGAAAAGCGGGAAAATGGTGTCGTGGTGCGACAGGCCGTCCCACTCGGGATGGCGCATCGAAGCGGCCAGCGCGTCGCTGAATGCTCCGGGCCAGAGGCCGCAGAGGGCAATAACCAGCGAGGCGAAGCCCATGATGAAGAGCATGTCGAAGCCCCGTAAGGCGTCGAGCGATTGAAGTCTTTGCGGTTTTTCCATATCGGGTCGAATAGTTTTCTTCGGATCGGATCCGGATCATATAGCTCAGTGTGCACGCCCCACCGCGCTCAAAATGCAGTTCGGCAAGCGACACATTGTCGCAGCCGAGTTTGAACGTACAAACGGGATCGAGCGAAAAAAGTCCTTGCAAAAGGCATCGGAACGTCATACCGTGCCACACGATCAAGAACCGTCTTCCGTCGACAAAGTTCAAGGTTCTCGCGCATCACCAACGTTGTCATGCGCTGCCCGGCCTTCTTATGAGACTCACCGCCGGACGCCCGGCATCGGAGAGCGGCAGGTGGTTGCCGCGCCCGCCGATAAGTTTGCGGTCGGGGTTGAGTTCGGTTTGCGCATGGCGCAGCAGGTAAATTTCGGTCATAGAAGTCGTTCAGGTCGGTTCCGTAAAGCAACACCATCGTGTCGGCATGCGACCGGTCACGCATGGTTTCAGCCCGGCAGAGAAAATCGAAGAGAAATATTGCGGGCTGTCATTGCGCAAAGATAGAAAATAGTACGGAAAGAATATCAATTCAGACAATTGAATGACAACAGGACAAAATGAACGATCATGCAAAAAACCGCCATTCCCCAAACGACTTCGGGCGAAGTCCGGCCTTTGAGCTTCTTCAAAAGACGATGCCTGCGGATATAAATCGCGTTAATGCTCTTTTCACCGCAGACGACCGCCATTTCCTGCGGCGAAAAACCCAATTGCATCAGGCAATACATTTCGATTTCCGTGTCCGACAGTTTTTTCACGGACGGAACTCCGCACATAAGATTACCGACATCCAACACCCCGGTTTTTTTGAGCGAGGCGATATGGATACACTCTCTGAATTTATGGTAGAACAGCTCCTTGTCCGTACAGGTATATGCCAGATTTATCAGTTGCCGCAACATTGCCATTTGCCTGTCCGGCACATCGTTTTTCACTTCTTCCATGATTCCTACCGGGACTGAAAAATCCCGTGAATAAAGATACGATATTTTGTGTTTTTTTCCAATAATTCCCCGGATTTTCGCATGCGTTTCGGGCATGAAAGATTTTAATTACCCATCTAACTGATCATGTGAATATTAACACCTGCCATGAAAGATTATTTTTCATGGATTTCTGCGATTTATCCCTTACTTTTGAACTATCGGGCAACCGACCCGGACAACCTGCCAACCAACAAACTGCGACATGATGGAATACCGAACGATTTTACCTGCCCGACTGCGCGGAATCCTACTGATTTCAGCGCTCCTGAGCAATGCCGGAAACCTCGCGGCCCAAACCGGGTCCGATGACATCACGAAATTTTACGACACGCAACGGGGCTATACCAATCCCGCTTCGCCCGAAGCCTGGTCGATGGTCAAATACGGCGATGCGGAACTGAATCTCTACACCGGAACCCTCGGTTTGAGTATACCCGTCTACACGTTCAAAAACAAAAATTTCACCATTCCCATTTCCCTCAACTACGCTTCGACGGGTTATAAACCGAATCTGCAGACGGGTATTCTGGGGGCGGGATGGTATCTGAACGCAGGCGGGGTCATCACGCGCGAAGTCAACGGCATACCCGACGAATCAGTCGAGGCATATACCTATAAAGACAAGTTTTGTGGTTACATGCATACGTTCATCAGTAAGACGCATACAATGTCTGGCTATTACCAATTTTACTCGAACCCGAACCTGCAAAACTTTTGCAAGAAAGAGATTCTTTACTCCGGCGTGCGGGGACAGGAGTACACGATCGCCTATCTGGACGAGCGGGTAGGCAAATACTACGAGCCGGAACCCGATCTGTTCCATTATAATTTTATGGGTTATACCGGTTCTTTTATGCTTCAGCCCGGGAAAATCGTAGTCTTCGATTGCAATACGCCTCCGGGGGAACTTACGGTCGAGACGTGGGACAGTGGAATGTATAACGGTCTCAGGGGATTCACCATTACCACCGGTGACGGATATGTCTACTCGTTTTCACAACGAGACGACTCCGCAAGCTTTGGATTCGACACGTCGGACGAAGGACAATCGCTTATCTCAAGTTGGACGCTGGACAGTATCACCTCTCAGGACGGCGATTGCGTGACTTTCAAATACGACTCCCGGCAAAATGTCCAGAAAACCTATAGCTGTATCCCGATCCTTTACTTCGAAGATGAGTATAGTCGTACGAAACATTATTACGCAGGGGTCGAAACCGGAGAGGACGAAGATCCCGATCCGTGGGCAACAAACAGTAAGGAGATCAACGTCAATGTGACCACCGCTTATCCATTGATCAAGATGACCGTATCAGGCGAAGCGGAGGTCGAATTCACGTACGGCGTCAAGGCTTCGGAAATATGGGATCGCGATATTATTTCGCAATACCATTACAACGATTCGGCATCGGAACAGACTCGACGGCTCGATCGAATCAGGGTAAAGAATCTGTTAACCGGGAAAATCATAAAAACCTGCACGCTCAAATATAATTACGACCCAAATGATTCCCCGGTTCGGAAACGTCTGACGCTTCTTACCTCCGCCGAACTCTCGGGCGAAGGGACTTACCGGATGGAATACTACGATCAAAACAAGGATTGCCCACCGATCAACACCTTTGCGATCGACTGGTGGGGTTATTCGAACGGAATGACAGCCAACAATACGAAATCTTCGGTCAAAGGATCCAGCTTTTACCCCACGAACAACAACGGCGTAATTCCTCCGTCGTACAACGCGCGTAACGCGAATGAAGAAACGGCGAAATACGGCATGATAACCAAGCTCACCTATCCTACGGGAGGTTATTCGAGATTCTACTATGAAGGTAACGATTACAGCCGGAAGATAGTCCGCGACGACGCCCATTCCTATATTCCCATGCTCCGGGACGCTTCGGGCCTTACGGGCGGTATACGTGTCTCGTCCATTGTCGAGTTCCCGTCGGGTGATGTCTTGGGTGCAATATGCCGGGATTTCACCTACGAAAATGCTCCGGGTATCAGTTCGGGCATTTTGCTCTGGGAGCCTGTCGTTTATATGAGTTACAAACTCGAAACGACAGGGTACGATATCGTGCGGAAGTACACGACCACCCAGCAAAGTTTTCCCTATTCGAAATCGAATCACATCGAATACGAACGTGTCGTTGAAAAAAGATATTCGTCCAGCGATCCGTCGAATATCGCAAGCATGGAACATTGCTTTTACACCTCGAAGGAGTATCCCGATCAGTTCAATCCCGACGATTACCAGTGGGAATGGAACGATTTCGTTCCCAACAATATCTCCATGCCGGGTATGAGCAGCCTAAGGTTTCTTTACTGTCAGGTGTTTTCGCGCAGCAACCTGCGCGGAAAACCCCGGTCGAAAACTTATATAGATAATTCGACTCCCATTTATACCGAAACCTATGCTTATACCGATCAACCCGATCCGCTGACCGGATACATCCAGGTGCCGACTTCGTTTCTCTGCCAGATCTCCCGGCAGCGAATAAACACAGCAAGTTCCTTCCCCCTGTCAACACGCCGTACTTACTTGAGCGGAACGTCGTCCCGACTCTCTACCTACGCCGAGAACCATTACAACGATCTGGGACAACTTTCCCGGGTCGAGCAGGGCGACAGCAAGGGCAACAGGCGCGTGACGCATACTGTCCGCTCGGGCGATGTCCTGTCGGGTTCCGAAACGGCCGGATGGACGGATTGGTACGGCCCGCCCGCCTATCCCCTGGAGCAGACCGTCTACCTGGAGAAGCCGGACAGCACGCGAATCGTTCTGAGTTCGGTCAGGTGTGCCTATACTTCCGTGACGGGGGTGGATGAAAAGGCGGTCACCTGTCTCGAATCGTTATCCCGGGCGAAAATCACACCCGGCATCCATCCCGACAGTATCGTCTACCGCACGGAACTGCATAACGACCGTTTCGATCTGTGCGGCAACGTACTGCAATCCACCGACAAAAGCGGTCTGAAAAGTTGCTACGTCTGGGGGTACAACGGCGCCTGGGTCGTCGCCCGGATTGACAACGCCTCTCTCGAACAGATCACCCCACTGTTAAGCGCGGACATCACCCTCGAACCGTTGCTCCGAGGACTGAGCACCGCCGAGAAAAACGCCCTGCAGGCAATACCCGAGGCCCAGACAACCACGTACGATTATCAACCGTTGGCCGGCATCCGGGAAATCCGGGACCCGTCGGGCCGCACCGGAACCTTCGAATACGACGAACACGACCGCTTGTTCAGAACAAGGGACGATAAAAACAAACCCCTCAGCGAATACCGTTACCACATAATCTCCGCCCAATAAATCTCCTTACGATGAAAACGATCGCAACGACACTCGCCGCCCTGTTGTGCGGTACATACGGCGCGCTGGCCGGCGTCGTCTGGCATCCGGGCCTGGGGAACGCCCCCGCCGGACGGTTCTACGTCAGTTCCGCCGCGCAGACCTATCAGTTCGAAACCACGAACGGCACAGAGCTTATGTACGAATTGGAAGAAATGCGCAGTTCACTCAACCGCCAACTGGCGGCCGATGGCACTTCGTGGGTCACGGTGAGCGATTTGCGTTCCGACGCGGACGAACAGTTTACCATCGTGCTTACTATCGGGGCCAACAGAGGCACAGGTCTGCGATCGGTCTATTTCGGCACGGACAGCCGCAGGATGGAACTCATCCAGCGCGGCACGGACGACAGCGGTGTCACGCCCGATTATCACGGTCAGATCGTGGTTATTCCGGGTGCGGCGACCGACATATCTCTCAAAGGTTCGAATACGGGTGTGTGGTATACGATTCGAAAAGCCGGCAGCGACAACCCCAACACCGTAGCTTCACTGCTCGGTACAGGCGGTCCGATCACCTTCCGCAACGTCTATCTCACGTCCGGCGAATACTGGATCGAAAACGTGAACGACAGCGATTTCACGGTGGTGTATCCGGGTGCGTTCTACATTCGGTTCGCCACCGACGACGCAACCTGCATCATCTCCGCCGACGGCGGGCAATACCGGGTCTATTTCGACCGCTTCACCGAAAGTGACGGCAGGGAAGTCATCGTCACCGAGGAAGACGACCTCTTCATCTATCTCGAAGGCACGGTTTCGGAATTCATGTCGGGCATTTCGATCCATTGGGATCCGAAAATGCGTTTGAGCTACGGATACGATGGGACCAGGAGGAAGGGCTTTTTGAGCGTAACCTGCAGCCCGAACCTGTCGGAGAGCGAGGAACGAAACGGCGACACCTTTTTGCTGAACAGCCGGGGCGAACACATCCGGTTCGTGCAGCCCGAAGGCGGCACGATTCTGAACAAAACCGTTTCCTACGACACGTTTGGCGGTATGCTCCACGCCACCGTTTACCAGACACAGATGGACGTGGATTATCAGTTGATCCGCGAAGGGCGCGTGCTGGCGAGCGGTATCGGGAACGGCAACGATCTGCGGCTGCAAACGGCACTCAAAGACGGAGAGTACCTGATGGTAGCCTCCTATTCGGACGACGAGTACGGCAGCGAGATCGAACTGAACGGAGCAACGATACTGGGCGGAAACCTGACAGCTCTTTCCGGCGACCGGAACTGGGTACTTACGACGAATTACACCGGAGAAGATACGGCAGTGTCGGATGTCACCTATTACGACGGATTGGGTTATCCCAGGCAGACGGTAGCGCTGCATGCCGTCTCATCGCATGATTACGGCGTAGCAGGCGATGTCGTGCAGCAAACCGAATACGACTGCTGGCATCGGGAGGTCAGAAACTATCTGCCCGTTGTTACCGGGATCGACAATCACGGGCGGCATCTGGATGACTTCGTCTATCGGCAAAACGAATTTTACAGGGGGCTGTTCGAGGACGATTCGGAGTCGATGTTTGCCTGGTCGGAAAGCAAATTCGAGAATTCTCCCCTCAACCGTCAGATGACCGGTTGTGCTCCGGGCCGGATTTTCCGGGACAGCAGCAGAATGAAGCGGTTCATCCACAACTCCAACAGCGAAGATCGCGTGTGGTGGGTCGAAACCACCGGCAACAATTCGCTGCGCACGAACGGTTTTTATCCGAAAGAGACACTTTTTTACGACGTAGCGACCGATGAAGACGGCGTCAGTTCGATAACCTATACCGACAAAACGGGTCGTGTCGTACTTCAAACCAATTACAGCCGCCCTGTTTTCGACGATGGAAACAACATCGACACCTATTATGTTTACGACGACCTCGACCGTCTCGCATGGGTCATTTCACCCGAAGGAGCGGCCAAACTCACCCTCGGATCCTTTTACGACAAAAATTCGGACTTCGCACGGAATTACTGTTACATGTACGAATACGACGGCTGGGGGCGCATCGTCCAAAAACGACTCCCCGGCCGCGAGGCGGAATACATGGTCTACGATGCCGCAGACCGCCTGGTGATGAACCAGGACGGCAATCTGCGCAGCCGGAACGAATGGCACCTCAACAAGTACGATGCTTTGGGACGGCTGCAGACCGAATACCTTGTCGTGACACCCGATTCACGCGAAACACTGCAAGCATCGTTCGACCTCAATCCGGACAATCCGCCTGTATATGGTCTTGCAGAGAATACCCCCTTCGTGGCGGACTACCGATATGACGTCTCTCCCGCCGTTTCCGCCTTGGCGTTCGAACCGGTGACAGGCATCGTAACCGGTGCCGACCGCGATACGAGGACGAAGGGGCTGAAAACGGCGGAGGCGCTTGCCGTGACCGGAGACGACAATCCGAGGGTTCTCGTTATGCGGGCCTTCTATTACGACTACAAAAACCGGCTGCTGCAAACCGTACAGTCGGATCCTTACGGCGGTGTGCTGCGCACCAGTTTCCGCTATGACTTCGCCGGAAACGTTCTCAAACGTCACGAGCGTTTCACGGCTCCCGCCATAGATGACATACTGCTCACGGAGTTCACCTACGACAACCGGGGCCGCCTGCTCACGGAAACCGCGTCGCTCAACGGCAAAGCACCCGCTAAAGTATCATACGACTACAACCAACTGGGGCAGCTTGTCGGGAAGCGGTACGGAAGCGGCAACAGCGCCACCAATGAAACGCTGGAGTACAACATCCAGGGCTGGACGACAGCCAAAACTTCCTCTTTGTTCGATATGCGCCTGCGTTATTACGACCCGCAGCACGGAGCAAAGGCCAAGTATGCCGGAACGATTGCCGAATGGGAGTGGCAGCACAAGAACCCGGCCGGCAGCACCGAATCGCAGGCCGAAGCATATGCCTTCGCCTACGACCGGCTCAACCGCCTCACGCAGACCGATCATCTGCGCGACAACCGGGCGGTCGGGGCTTTCCGCGAAACGGACTTCGTCTACGACCGCAACGGAAACATCCTCTCGTTCGCGCGGTTCGAAGCGAGCGACGTGCCCCAACGCTATGAATTCACGTACGAGGGGAACCGGCGCAAGACGGCAAAATCCGAATATTATTCCTACGAATACGACGCCAACGGCAATATGACGCGCGACCCGGTCAATAGTTTGGATATGGAATATAATTTTCTTAACTTGCCTGTGATAATTAGCGATACGGAAAATGAACCTACCCTGCGCTATACCTATCTTGCGGACGGCACCAAGTTCACCGTAGGCGATTACGACCGCGCGGGTTTGGCCTACCGGGGTTCTTTGGTATATTATCAGGATTTGAACCGGATTTCGGGCCTTGAAAGCGCCGGGTTCGGTTCGGGGCGGATCACGGAAGCCTCCCGGGGGCAGGAGATCGGTTACTTCCTGACGGATCATCTCGGGAGCACGCGCGTGATTGTGAACGACAACAGTGCGCAGGTTACTGAGCGCAACGACTACCATCCCTTCGGTGCGGTGTGGCAGGATCCTCAGCACCCCGTTTCGCCGAACCGCTACAAGTTCTCGGGCAAGGAGATCCAGCCCGACGACAGGTCGCCGTACCTGGATTTCGGTGCACGCTTCTACGACCCCGTCTCGCTGATCTGGACCGGGCAGGATCCCCTGGCGGAGAAATATTACGGGATCAGTCCGTATGCGTACTGCAATAACAATCCGGTAAGATTTATAGATCCCGATGGAAATAGAATAATTGCCACAAATAATTCTTACGGTGTCATGTACAATCTTGCAAAAATCATATTTACACCAGCGGGTAAAAAGGTAGTCGACAGATTAATAAATTCTAAATCTACTTATTTTCTAACAAGTACATTCTTTACCAGTTCTTCCAGCTATAATTATAAAACCAACCAAATAAATTATGTTCAAAATCCATGGCGTAAAAAAATCAACGGAGGATCTCTTTCAAGTGAAATCGCAATGGGACATGAAATGATGCATGCTTACCAAGATGATATAGGTATGTTTAGGTATGCAAATCGGGAAAAATTGGAATCTGGAGCAGTAGGTTTTGAAAATTATTTACGTAATGAATGGGGAGACGATGCCTTTAGAAGCGAATATTCCGGATTAGATATAAATCCAAATATTCCGGAATCTCAACCCGATTTTGTCCTTTCGGATATTAAAAATATTTTCCAAAATGAAGATCGTGCTGGATTTGAAGCAACATTTACAAATGGGGAAAAAGAATCAATCAAATATATAGTGGTTACACAAGATAAAAATGGGAATATAAATTATCAATTTTATGATGACAAAAATGATTTTCCTGAACAATAAGTATAGAAAATTACTTCGGTTTATATTTCTGATCGTTTGTGTTCTGATGATTATCTATGACCCCATCGACCGATTTATAAGCAATTCGACATTCTATTTGGGAGGATTTAAGCCCCTGTTGATCAATGCGAGAGATAATATCTGGTTGGTCTCGGGCATCATTGGCGCAACAGTTTCAATTTTTGAGAAAGAGAATGTTTATGGATTATTTCTTATGAATGTCTGTGCGTTGGGTTTTATTTTATCAGCTATAATCGAAGAGATTTTCAAGATCCTTTATCATCAAAATCTGTATTTGTATGGTGTGATATTCATCCTGTCCTTATTGGTTTTATTGTTTAATACTTATCAAGTAGCCGATAGGAGTTGGAAAGGAATATTATTTATAATGGGACTTCCAACGATATTCACTGCAGGAGTTTCTCTGGCTTTCATGGCCTTCGTGTAAATATTGATAAGTTCACTTGGGACGATCAAAAACCTCCTTTCAAACATGAAAGTAAAAAAAGTTTATTCTGATGAAATCATTTACAATGCGAGTTGTTGCGAGTTTGGTGATCTGTTGGCAACTGTGGGGAACCGCTCAAACGGTATTGGCCCAAACGTTTTCTACGGACAGTATTATTTCTATCGTAGCGGCACGAATTACCCGTTCGGAATCACATACTATGAAAGAAAAGTACTCGAAGGAAGATTATGAAGAGTATTTTTATATAGAGGATATCGGGACTCGGGAGCCATTCTACGGACAAGCGGGAGTCTATGAATTCGGCTTATACGGAGATGATCTGGATCGCTGGATCATGCGCTACGATGCTTCGGGGTATAAAATCTATGAACACGATCTGAATACGGAAATGTTTGGCGAGATACTGGACTTTTGTGAAAAGCACAAATTTTCCTGTCCGAAATTCCATGAATATATGCATGGGCTGCATAGATCATCCATATATAGAGAAAATTATGGAGAAAAGGAAATAGGAAATTAGGTAATTGTGTGATCGAATAATCTGAGGTGTCTATATCCGACTATGAAACGACTTAGAACCAAAAAAAGTCCCTTAGTCACGACAATCTGGACTTTATTCGGATGGATTTGCGGAACATGGATCCTGCTCGAATTGATGTATCCTTTAGGATTTGGCGGAGGTGGAAGTGAATTTATCGCATTGATCTATTCATTTTATCTTGCTCCTTTTGTTTGCCTGTTCACTTACAACATGATGTTGCTGCTGAACAGATCGTGGAGGAGACGGAATCTATGGATTACGATCGTTGTGGAGACGCTTTTGATCTTATGGTCGGGTTCCGTGATACTCCATATCATGAATTTAACAGCTTAATCATATTTTTCCTTTGAAAAATGAGGATGAAATCATTCACAATGCGAGTTGTTGCGAGTTTGGTGATTTGTTGGCAACTATGGGGAACCGCTCAAACGGTATTGGCCCAAACGTTTTCTACGGACAGTATTATTTCTATCGTCGCGGCACGAATTGCCCGTTCGGAATTACATCCTACGCAAGAAACTTACTCGAAGGAAGACTATGAGTCCAGTTTTTACATAGAGGATATCGGGACTCGGGAGCCATTCTATGGACAAGCGGGAGTCTATGAATTCGGCTTATACGGAGATGATCTGGATCGCTGGATCATGCGCTACGATGCTTCGGGGTATAAAATCTATGAACACGGTCTGAATACGGAAATGTTTGGCGAGATAGTGAACTTTTGTGAAAAGCATAAATTTTCCTGTTCGAAATTCCATGAATATATGCATGGGCTGCATAGATCGTCTGTAATTTGTGAAAAAGTGGGAGAGATGGAAATCAAAACCAAGTGATATGGATGAATAGAGAGATGATGCAAAATGTATTGAATAGCGTATATGATGAAATTGCAATAACTGCTGATAGTCATTTTCAATATTGCTTGGAATGGTTTATCACCTGAGTATGCCGATTCGTTCGATGAAAGAGTTGAGTCTCTTTATGATTTTGATTTTGACGTGATTCTGAAAGAAAATCACACTTGGTACGAAGTGAATGAGGAGTTGCATGCCAAGATGACTCTTTTCAGTGAGAAACTCCTCAGTTATGCTCATTACGTATGGGCTGAGGACGAAGAGCGCAACGTACCGGCACTGATTCTGGCAGACCCTCGTTGGCATGAGATTCAGCATCTTGCAAAAGAGATTATCGATTTATGGGATGCTAATCCTCCGAAATTATTGTAAGTTGATTTGAATATGAAAATACTCTTCATGATCGGCACATGCTTGTTTATAGGAAGTTGCAGCAGGAGTGTATACATAAATACCTCCGATGTAAAAGCCGTCCGATTTCTCTATCTACCCGAAGGCGTGGAAAAAACAGCGGCAATTGCGGATTATCGGGATGTAGTCAAGGATACTTCATTTATTCAGGATACGATCCTGTACAAGAGGATACTTATCGATCAATATATCGGTTATATCAATAAACTACGGCCCCGCAAGCGAAAAAACAATGACTTTCGTACCTCTTCGATTATTCAGCTAAAAGATGGCAGGGAACCGATTGCCCTGGGCTTTGGGGAAAATTTCGGAACAGTCATCGGACAACAGCAAATGAAAGATAACCCACAACTGTTCGAATGGCTGCATGTGCTTTTGTATACAAACCCATACAAGGGAAAATTTATACCGTGAGGGTTTTGTGAAAGGCGCAAAAGTCTATAATTGCGAGTCTACAAAATGCTTCGGGATCCAACATCTATGAACACGATTTGAATACGGAAATGTTTGGCGAGATACTGGACTTTTGTGAAAAGCATAAATTTTCCTGTTCGAAATTTCGCGAATATATTCACGGAATGCACAGATCATCTGTACATTATGAAAATGTGGGAGAAAAGAAAATTGAGAAGTAAATACTATATGATCGAAAATCAGGAGGATCCTGATTCAACGAGAGCAAAAAGAATCAAGGAGCTAACTGATTCAGTTAACTCCTTGATTCTTCGTAGTCGGGGTGACTGGATTCGAACCAGCGACCACACGCCCCCCCCAGACGTGTACTCTAAAACAGAGTACAGCATTTATTTTCAACGCATTATCCTTTTACCAAACGTAGCGGTTGACTTCTCGGTTGATTTAACAGTCAAAGGTTAAACATTAGTGAACTATTGATAATAAGCTATCTTCTTTTGCATATTTGCAGTCAAAGGAAAAACGCCGCATTTTTTCGGCCCTCTCTCCCTATTCTTTAAGATACGACGCAATTTAACTCCACATTTATTCAGCGTCAAATAAATCTTCAATCTGTGTATATAAGTATTTTAGATGATGGTTTGACATATCCAAAATAGGTTCGTACATGAATGAATTTAGATGTATGTTTTCTGGGGTCATCAAATTAACTTGATCCAATAGTTTAATAATAGCAAGTTGAGTAGGGAACTTTTCCTTGTATTTTTCAACTAATTTATATGTGGCATTACTAGTTATATGCTCAACGAATTCATCGTCTTCAATTTTTTGAATAATATATTGTTCAGCTTTTAATCGAATAGCTATGGCTAAAACAATTTTATCTTCCAATTGCATCGTTATAATATCTGAGGCCAAGATAGAATTAACGGTTTCTGATAATAGTTGATTTACAGTTTTTTCTGGATTTGGTAATGATAAATCTGCCTTATCTTTTAAAACTGATCTAAAAATTGTTTCAATATCTCTTATTGTAATAGTTAATGTATCTGCTTTCATATGTAGCAGAGAGGTGAGTTGTGAGAAATGGTCGTTATCTCCTGCATATTCAGCCAGATTTCGTACAAAAGGAATAGATGCAATTAGCAAAGTTGCTCTATCTAGTTTATGGAAATGTTTTTTCCAATATAGAAACGGATTGTTTTGGTATTTTTCTGGGTTAAATGTCAAATTATTGTCCGTTCTGATTGTTGCTAATCGGCACGATCTATCTATGCTTAATCTGTTACATACGGTTCTATAAAAATCAAAATTATGCGTTAATATAATTTGTTTAAATATCGGCGCTTTGGCAATATCTTTTAAATATTCAATAATAGCATATTTATTTTTATAGTCGAAAGAATCTGCAATATCATCAACAACAAATAGAGTTTCAGTGTTGTTTTTTTTGCGAGCCTCCACATCAAAAATAATATTCAGTAAATATAAAGCTCGTAATTCTCCATTACTTAAAACAGCAAAAAGATCATCTTCATTAACCGTTTTTGCCCCTTGGCGATCCCTAAATGTAAATTTGATATTAGGTGCATCTTCTTTTAAGATAACATCATCTTGATTATCAACAGACAATTCGAATGGGACAGAGAATCGATGATTAAATTCTTCGATTACATCAATCCATTGAGTATGTTCTGATTTTGCTTGTTCAATAATGTCTTCTAGTTGCTTTTTCCCCGATTTGTAAGTATCCACTAAATCATCGAATTGTTCGATATGTTGCTGAAAATATCTTATCCATAAATGCTGTTTCAAAGCATTTGGATTATCTAATTCAGCTAATATAGTTGGATTTTGACCAAGAAATTCTCGGAAGTCGCGTAAATCTTGGTTTGTTGATAATTTTTTATCAATAGTATCAAAAACTTGTCTTAGTTCTTCATTATTAATAATGCTATCCTTTTCTTTCTGAATGATTTCGGTTAACTCTGCCTCGTCTTTTATTAGTTTCTTTCTGGGCATCCCATTTTGATTTAAATAAATTGCATGATTAGCCCTGAAAAAACCATTGTCTTTCAAATTTTTTGCAATTGTCGCAGCGTTATAATGATTAAAAACACCTTTTTTAAAGAATGTTGACGATCCAAGTAATGAGTTATATTTGGTTATATATTCCGATAATTGAGTTTTAAAGAATATGTCTTCTAGAAAGTCTATGACTTTAGGATTAAAGATTTTACTATATAAAACACCATCGAATTTGCTTTCTTCCTTATCGTGGACTTCAGCCTCTAATCGAAGAATTGTCCGATAAAATTCTTTAGATTGAGAAGTAAAATCTATCGAAATAGTTCGCTCTATTTCATCCTCTTTTTTAAGCCCAGATAGGCTTTTCAATTTTTTTAATAGAGTTGATTTTTTTTCATCAATATCTGCATGGATGTTTTCATATTGTTTTTTAATCTCTTGATTTACCAATAAAGTGGACATTCGTTGAGAATGATAACCTTGTTCATAAGGAGAGATAACAAAAACATTCTCCGAATTAGTAGCATTTCCTGTTTCGTCTAATATTTGGCGTTTTGTTTCCCTTTCTGGAAAGATAGAGTCTTTTGAGTCTTTTTTTTCGCTTAAATCCTTAAATGTCTTTGCAAGAGATGTTTTCATTACTCCGTTAGGAGCGTATATAACATAAGTCGAATTATCGGAAAAATCAAACTCATAAGTTAAGGACGGGATACCATAGCAATTCTGTAATTCAATAGAAGTTTTATTCATTATATGTGTGTTTATTTTTACAAAAATAATATGAGAAAAGACAGAAGTCAATAGTAATTCATTAATAAAATTCCTATTTTAGGAAAAGCTGTAGATAGTTTTCGCAGAATCCAGCTAACGGGAATTTCACTACCTCGTCCTGTTCGTCGGGTGGGGTGTATTGGAATAGGATTGTATCGGCTTTCACATGGTAGTCGAACAAATTCACCTTTTCGCCCGTTCCCTCGATTTGTGTCTCGTTAGCCGTCATTGTGCCGATTATTCCGTCCATTTCGTTAAGTTCGCATTTTCATCCGAATATGTATTGTCGGTTCTTTGTTAGGACAATTTCGACGGGCTTTGTTATGTCTGCCATATTAGGGGCAAACATGTAGATAAATGTTTCGGGAAATATTTCGTCTTTGGGTTTTCCTACAAGCAGGACTATTCCCTCTGTTTGGCTCCATTTGACCGTCTTTTGGATTATCTGTTTATCCTCTCATGCGTCGGTCTTTCATGCTGTTTTAGGTTGTTTGTATCTGTTCATTTTAGCTAAAATTTAATTGTTATTTATCTTTATAAAGATAAGATTATTTGCGGAATAAACAAAATGAAAGACAGGCTTGTGCGAAAAACCTGCACAAGTCTGTCTTCGGTCGTTGTAGAAATGCGAATCAGATTTTTTTGAAAGTAGTAGTTATTTCTGCTTTATAGCCATCGTTATCGTCTACTTTTTTGTATAAAAGGACAAGTTTGTTTTTCGTCAATTCTTTAATCTCATAAACAGATGTAGGATTACCTTCTTCAGGTTCTTCATAAATCAATAATTGGTTATTAGAAATTGTGTATTCAACAGACCAATTACTATCCAATTTATTATTATCATAATAATAGTAGCTTTTGTATCTTCCCGTTCCGTCTTCATTGAATGTATAAGTAAAATAAAAACCGTAATCGTCATTTACATCGTCAATCGGATATGTAATATCCTTTTCCATTTTGCCCTCTCCTGCTACAATCTCATAACCAACCTCTCGTGTAATTTGCCACGTCCCGATGATTTGATTGGGATTTACGTCTTTGTCATCATCATCGGAACAAGCCGAGAAAGAAACTACCGCAAACATAGCGGCCACAATAAGAAACAACTTTTTCATAGTTGCAATAAGTTTAGATTGTCGCCCCAGCACCAACGCGACGGTTAATGTTTGATTTTTAAGAAACAGAAAGCGTGGTGCTGAAAACTTATTTTAGTCAGACTGGTCGTAGGAAACCTCGAAGATAAAATAAGCAACAGCCCCACGCCTATCCCGTATAAAGGATATGACGCGGCGAGTTGTCGGCTTACTCTCTCTTCTGTCGAATTTCCTACGTTCGTCTGACGAGAATAAACTTACACTTTCCGTGTTTGTTCGTATGTCCCACAAATGTAGGAAACAAAAACGGATTATGCAATTATCGGCATCTTGGGGGCTGTTGCAGTTGTAGACGTAGAATTAAAATTAATCGGGTTAATCGTTCCCGCAGATTTCTTGTATTACGCTGTCCATGTAAATCGCCTGTCCGCTGGATTGCCTGCCCCACCAGTAGCAACCGTATTCCTCGATGATAACCTCGCCTTGCGCTTTCAGTCGTTCGGCCTGCCAAGAATCAATTAGCCACCATTCCATGACATCATCCGCGAACGGATAAAGATATTCTTCGGAAATAAGGTTTGCCCGTATCATTTCCTCGATAACCGTGCTTTGATTCTTGAAAACACAATTCTGTACTACTCGTTGCGCATTCATATAATCGGTTGTTGCGAGTTCATGCGTATTAGCCATCGGTTTGCAAAATCTGTGTGGTCAGCCTGTCGTTCCTCGGCGCAATTCTCCATTCCGTTTTCTGTCGGGTACGCACTATGCGATTCAATGCGGAGAGTTTTGTTGCAGTAATAGTACGGGATAAATTGCTTTGTACTTGTGTCAAATGCAAAATTCATTTCTGTATTCTGCGCAAGTTTACCTTTAGATTCGTAGTATTATACCAGCGAAATAAGGTTGTACTTTCCATTGCGCCCAATCATTGCGGCACGTAAGCGTGTGTAAACTCCGTTTCCGTGGTCGATTCTGTAAGACCGCACGGCTAACAAGGCTTGCAGAATTTCTGTTGCCCTTTCATTTAATGTTTTCATGGTCTGTAAAGTTTAGAGTTATTCCCCATTACTTGTAAAAAGATAACTCCATTCATAACCAACTAAACAGGGCAGCATATCTCCATGTAAGAATAGCTTTCCGATTCTATATAATTCCGATAATTTTATGCTGTTATATGGTTTCGGGCATGAATAGGGGGGTGGGCTGTTTTATGTGGAATCCTATTATATGTAATGGATAAAAATTCGATTTTCCATCTGAAAAGGGGGATGGGTGAAAAAGTGATAGTATCTTCACAAGCAAAAAATCGGACCAACTTTGCAAGGGGGTCTTAATTTACCTCCTTTGCGAAAGTCGGTCCGTTTTTCCTCTCTAAAACTCGAACATCTTTTTACCGAGCAGATAGGCTTTGTTGCCCTTAATTCGTGGCTTGTCATCGGCAATCTCGAAAAACAGCTTGACAATCTGCCTGTCTACACGCCCCTTGAATGGTATTCCGTTATCGGTTATCAGTCCCCGCAGAAAACCGAGTATTTCAGAACAGAGCATCAAATCGCCCGTATTGTATTTCGCATAGACGGCTCGTTGCATCTTTTCGGAGGTCATCAATCGGTTCTCCTCCACGTTCTCCAACGCTGCCTTGATTCTGCGCCTGTCATAGCCCAGTTGCCCGATGCGCTCTTTACCGAGAATCGTTGCCGCTTCAATGATTTCTGAGAACGTATCGCCTAATTGTCCGCAGAGAAACGTTTGTTCTGCGTCGGGATTCTGCCGCTGGATTCGGTCGATTTGTTCTACCACCTCGCGCCATAATTCCGTCGTTCCTTTTATTTGGGCCTGTGTCCGCCGCAGACGGTCTTCGTCGGTCAGGTCGTAATCTACCTTATGAACGGCCAACTGGAACGGGGCGTCTTTGTACTCCTCCTCAATCGTTGCGGAGGATCGGTAGAGGGCTTCCAGTCGGGCATCCGTCCATGCGTTGTCCCACATGAACCAGTTTCGATTGCCCGTGCGCGTTACGAAGCGTTTATAGTCCATCCCTTGTAAGGCTTGCGTAAGGGTTTGGTGTTCGATTTCACCCTCAATAGGCAACTCCCATATTCGGTTGTAAATCCGTTCTTGACATTCGAGGTTATGGAACAACTTGTCGCGCGAAACGCTCTGCAATCTGTCGCAGGTATTCGTTATATGGTACGCCTGCTCTATGCCGTTACGGAACCGCCCGATGGCCTGCACGACCTCGGTTTGCGGGTCTACGGCCGAAAAGGGCGCACGCATTACATCCGTCAGCAGGATTACGTGGGGCTTATAGTCTAATTTGATGTCCACGGCCGCATAGAAACGGCTGGTCAGAAAATTGACGGGAGCCAATTCATCGAGCGTTTCGCTGGCGTCGGTGAAGTTCATCTGTTTGAGTTTCCGCACGCTCTTTTCACTGCAAAAGACCCTGCTTCGGCCTTGCAGTCCGAGTGCATAGATAAGGCTCAAAATCGTTTCCGTGGAGTTCAGAAACACGCAGACCGTTTCGTTTTCCAGACGCTTCAACAGCTTCCGCATGACTGCGACCGTGTTGTCGGTTGTGCAAAGCGTCAGTTCGATCCGACTATCATAGGTCGGAACAAGTTTCAGTATCTTAAACCCGTTTTCTTCGAAACGCGGGTCGGACGGAACGATCGGCGTTGCGGAAACCATCGCCTTGTTCTCGAATTTGAAAAAATCCTCGACAGGCAGGTAGATGTCCCCACGGTAGCCTACATCCTGTATGGCCTTTTCGCACTCGTCGAACAGCAGGAAATAGTCCTTATAGACAGGGATTTCCAACTCGTGCATGGCGGGGAGCACCGTTTTGTCGAAGCCTTCGGGTGTGGTGATGATTTTGCGATAGCCGTCATGCTCGCCCGCAAGATAGGCTTTCACATCCTCTTTCGTGATGCCCTCGTAGACGGCGAACAGAAACGGGTGGTCCGCTTTCTTACCGAGAATTACGGGGATGTTCGGCTCGATGATGATGGAATGGCGCGCCGCATTTACGATTTCGCCGTGGGTCGCACCGCATCCCGTGATGGTCTTATCGAAAATCGTGTTTGCAGGAATCGCGGGCAGGACATCGGTCAGGCATTGGCCCTTGTCAATGGTGAGAATTTCCGTTGTCATCTTGTTTTCTGTCATAAAAATAAATTTAGTTTGCGCCCTTGGTCGGCCGTACGCTCCGACCTCGTTCACGACTGCAAAAGTGGTCGATTTTTTTTGCTTCTCCGAGCTGTTTTGGGTAAAGGATATAAACGACTTTTTATCCTATTATTTACCTCTGAATATCAATATATTGCATCGTGCAAAAAATTCTTTATTTGGGATATGTCAGCGCGGATGCGTTTCGGGTTAAATGTATCGTCTTTCGTTTTTTCTTTGGGATAGCATCCTGTGAAAGTAGTGAATTTATAAATTAACTCACAAAGTTCATTTGAATTATCTGGGTTGTCTGGGATTGCATTTTCTTCGTGGAGCATCCTATATAAACCATAAATAACGATGTCATATATCGGATTAGTTTTTTTGCTCCAACCGATGGTTTTTGTCTTAATAGGTCTTGTCTTGCTTCTTCTGGGGTCTTAATCATAAAATAAGGCGCAAACTCTTTTTTAATTAAACGAAAAAACCAATTGCCGCTATTATTAATTTCTAATGGTTCCTGCAACCCATCATTTGTGCGAATTGTAATGGCTGTATTATGTGATTTTCTTGCATTATCCTCTCGTTGCAATATCTCATCAATAAAAACAAGGAGTTTGGACCAATCTTTTTGATAAATATCATCCCACTCACAATCTAATGAATCAAAGGCTTCTGGATATATTTCTTCTGGATATTTTCTATCCATAATAATATATGCGACAAGCAATGCTACATCTCCTAATGGAATAGGTAGCATCGGACCATCAACATCTCGCAAATAAGCATCAAGATCCATGTTACGAAGAGGAAAACATATGTCCTCATCTTTTTGAATAGCACATGACGCAGACCCAAAATATCTGAATTTTTCAAGCTCTACATTAAAATAACCTAATGTGATGCCAAAGTACTTTTCCAAATAAGGAGCATGTTCTCGGAGATATTGAGTTGGGCGGATGAATCCACCTTTAAAAATCAGTTCTTTTCCCATCGCAAAAACATTAATATTTTCAACGAATTTACAAAATTCCGCTTTTTGACGCAACCGACGACCGCAGAAAAAAGAAAAGGGACTACCCGATGCAAGCGGATAATCCCTAAAAGAGTAGGACCAACTTTGACCGAGGGGTTATTTTAAGCCCCCTCGGAAAAGTCGGTCCGATTTTTTGTCATAGCAAATTCTGCATTGCCGCGTCGATTTGGCTATTATCAAATGCCCCTAAATAAATCTGTGTGGTTTTCAGACTATGGTGTCCCAACGCCTCGGATATGATGCCGATATTTACGCCCGATTTCTTCAGCACGGTAGCGAAACTATGCCTTGCGACGTAAGTCGTCACCTCGCCCGAAATATTCAATCTGCGGGCTAATTGGCGCAATTCGGCATTGACTTGATGGCAGACTTTATGCACCCGATTCCGTTTCTGCATCGGCGTCGTATGCTTGCGCGAATCGAGTATCGGAAACAGATAGCCCGACCGTTCGCAGGCTTCGGCATAACGGTCTACAATCCGCATCGCCCTTTCCGACAGCGGAACATGGATTGCTCCGTGCGTTTTCTGACGATTGTACGACAATCGCCCGTCCACGATATTATCGGGTGTCAGATTCGCCACATCGACGAACGAAATTCCCCCGCACAAATAAGAGAATGTAAAAACGCTTTGTGCCAATCGGCAAGAATCGCTCTCCGCCGTACAATCCGCATCGACGATTTTCATTACATCCGCCTTGCTCAACGCCCGTTTCGGGGTGCGGGTGTTGAATCGACTTATCTTATAGTCGGTGAACGGGTTCCTCTCGCGGGCAACGGCTTTCAACTTAATCGCCCGATTGAACACGGCTCGCAAAGTACGCATCTGAAAACTCATCGACGTATCTTTATTTCCCCGCGCCCGCATCCACTCCTCGAATTTTTCCAGATAATCGGCGTCGATGCGGCTGAACGTGAAATGAAGCGGTTTGTCCCAATTAAAGGATTTCAGTACGTTGTAGGAGTTCAGATAGGCATAGGCATTGCCGACACTCCCCCGTTCTTTCAACTCGGCGATAATCGCTTTGTAGACCTCCTCGACGGTCTGCGCCTTGATGCGCTCCTTTTGTTCGGCTACAATCGTCTGCGGGGTAAATTCTTCCTCGTTGATTTCTTTCGTCAGAATCTTGCCGTTGTATTCGGTTTCGTATTTCAGTACGATTTGACGAATCAACTGCCGATTCGGACAGTTGGGTTTGGGTTGATTGGTGTCGAAATTCCAGAATTTAGGATCGACCGACACGCCCAGACTTTTCATCGTACGGCGGCCCTCTTTGGAAATGCGGAGCATCAGCGGTGATTCTCCGTTTGCAAGTACCTTGTACCTGTAACAAACGACGGAAACGGATGTTTTCATCGGATTCGGTTGACTTCTTGGTTGACTTTTTCGCGTCAACCGTGGCGTCAACCGCCCATTTTCGGCAGGTGCGGATAAAAAAGAAAAGCACCGATAATTGTTGAATTATCAATGCTTTCCATCAGTCGGGGTGACTGGATTCGAACCAGCGACCACACGCCCCCCAGACGTGTACTCTAACCGGACTGAGCTACGCCCCGATTCCTTTTCGGAGTGCAAAGATAATAAAAACTTTACGCTCCCTCCAACTTTTTCGGAATATTTTTCGGATTTTTTCTATCCACCTGTCCAAGAAACTGGCTGGTAGTCTTTTACAAATTCTCAAACAAGGGCCGCCACGGTACCAATCGCCCTTTGAACCGTCCGAAATTCCAACAGCTATTGCTTCCGTCCGACCATATGTGGCGCTTTTCACACTTTCAAAAGCGGATATTTCGCCGTCCGGCACCCTTTCTGTCATATTTTTCCTATTTTTGTGACGATGAAAAACCGCATAACCCGCCTGCTGCTGGCCACCGCCCTCTTTTTTTCCGGCTGCGGCCGTGTCGCCCAACCCGCATTGGAGGAGTTCTCCGTCCCCAAATATACGCCCCGTTACGCCTCGGGCTTCGAGATCACCCGGACCGGCGACGGGGAAAGTTCGCTGCTGCGCATCCGCAATCCCTGGCAGGGCGCGGAACAGATCGAGCAACTGCTCTTCATCGGACGCGCCGGCGAACCCGTTCCGGCAGGCTTCACGGGGCAGGCCGTAAAAGCCCCTGTGCGGCATGTGGTGTGCATGTCGTCGAGCCACGTGGCGATGTTCGACGCACTGGGACAGATGCGGCGCGTAGCGGGGGTCTCGGGCATCGATTTCCTTTCGAGCGACTACATCCGCGAACACCGCTACTGCGGCGAAGTACGCGACGTAGGATACGATACGAACCTCAACTTCGAACTGCTCGCGGCGATGCACCCCGACCTGATCCTGCTTTACGGGGTGACGGGCGAAAACACCGTCGTCACGGGGAAACTCCGGGAGTTGGGAATTCCCTATATTTATATAGGGGACTATATGGAGGAGTCACCGCTGGGCAAGGCCGAATGGCTGATGACCGCAGCCGAACTCACGGACAGCGAAGAGACGGGCGCCGTTCTTTTCGAAGGCATCTGCCACCGCTACGACTCGCTGAAACGAATCGCTGCGCTCCGCCCCAGGGATTCGGCCCCGAAGGTCATGCTGAACACCCCCTACCGCGACACGTGGTTCATGCCTTCGTCGGAAGGCTATATGGTGCGGCTGATCGAAGATGCGGGCGGAAAATACGTCTATCAGAAGAACAGTTCGAACACCTCGGTGCCGGTCGATCTGGAGGAGGCTTATCTGCTGGCCACCGAAGCCGACGTGTGGCTCAACCTGGGGCCGTTGAACACTCTCGGCGAGCTGAGGTCGCAGAATCCCCGCTTTGCAGAGGTTCCGGCGGTACGGACTGGGCGCGTGTACAATAACAACCGCCGCCAGACCCCGGCCGGCGGTTCGGACTTCTGGGAATCGGGCGTCGTACGGCCCGACCGGGTTCTGGAAGACCTCATGCTGCTCTTCCGTGAAGGCGACACCGATTCGGCTTATTATTACAAACAGCTGCAATGAACCGTTCCGCACAGCCTCAGTCCTGCCACCGAATCGAGCGGCACACCCCTTCCGCCGCAAGCCGTCAAAACCGGAGCGGCCGGATTGCGCCGCACGCTGCGGAATATCAGTCCACAAAAGCAACCGATAAATGACGAAACGCAGAACCACGCTTCTCTTTCTGACGCTCGTGCTGCTCACAGCTGCGCTTTTCGTGGCCGACCTGGCCTTCGGGTCGGTCGCCATCGCTCCGGGCAAGGTATGGGCCGCCCTGACCGGAGGTGCGTGCGATACTTCGGTGCGGGACATCGTTCTTAAAATCCGCCTGCTGAAAGCCGTCACCGCACTGGCCGCAGGCATGGCTCTGGCCGCCAGCGGCCTGCAGATGCAGACCCTCTTCCGCAACCCACTCGCAGGGCCTTACGTGCTGGGAATCAGCTCGGGTGCCGGACTGGGTGTGGCGCTCTTTCTGCTGGGAGCGCCGCTGCTGGGCGTGGCGAACCACACGCTGCTGCAATCGCTCGGCATCGCAGGCGCAGCCTGGCTGGGCGCGGCGCTGGTGCTGCTGGTCGTCATGGCCGTCAGCCGCCGCATCAAGGACATCATGGTGATCCTGATCCTGGGCATGATGTTCGGATCGGGCATCGGTTCGGTGGTCGAAATACTGCAATACCTGTCGAGCGAAGCAGCCCTCAAATCGTTCGTAATCTGGACAATGGGTTCGCTGGGCGACGTAACCGGAAACCGGCTTGCACTGATGCTGCCCGTGATCGGGGCGGGCCTGGTGCTCTCCATAGCGGTTATAAAACCGCTCAACCTGCTGTTATTAGGTGAAAATTACGCCCGCACGATGGGTCTCGACATCGCCCGCTCGCGCACGCTGATCTTCCTCTCGACCGTCCTGCTGGCCGGCACCGTGACGGCTTTCTGCGGCCCCGTGGGCTTCATCGGGCTGGCCGTTCCCCACCTGGCACGCATGCTCTTCGTCACGGCCGACCACCGCATCCTGATGCCCGGCTCGATGCTTACGGGCGCCGCGCTGTTGCTGGCCTGCGACCTCATTTCCAAAACCCTGGCGCTTCCGATCAACACCATCACCGCCCTGCTGGGTATTCCGGTGGTAATCTTGGTCGTCGTCCGCAACCGCAATTTCTTCTGATGGCTGTCTCGCTGCAACATATCTCACTCGCATACGGCGACCGCACGCTGCTCAACGATGTCTCGGCCGAAATTCCGCAAGGCGGGCTTACGGCCCTGCTGGGCCGCAACGGCGCCGGGAAAAGCACCCTGCTGCGTGCCGTCGCGGGCCTCGGCCCCACGGCAGGAGGCCGTGTGGAACTCTGCGGCCACACGCTCGAATCGCTCACGCCCCGGCAGCGGGCCGCCACCGTGAGTTTCGTCACCACAGATAAGGTTCGCATCGCCAACCTTACCTGCGAAGATGTCGTTTCGCTGGGCCGTGCGCCCTACACCAACTGGATCGGACGTATGCAGGAGACCGACCGGGCGGTAGTCGCGCGCGCGCTCGAATCGGTCGGGATGGGCGCCTTCGCCCGCAAAACGATGGACAGGATGTCCGACGGCGAATGCCAGCGCATCCTGATCGCCCGGGCGCTGGCCCAGGACACGCCCGTGATCCTGCTCGACGAACCCACGGCATTCCTCGACCTGCCGAACCGCTACGAACTCTGCACGCTGCTGCGACGACTGGCGCATAATGAAGGCAAATGCGTTCTCTTCTCGACCCACGATCTGGACATCGCCCTCTCGCTCTGCGACACGATCGCGCTGATCGATACCCCCCGTCTGCACCATCTGCCCGTAGCGGAAATGGTTCGCAGCGGCCATATCGAACGGTTGTTTTCGGGCGGAAATATCGGCTTCGACCCTGTCACACAGAGCGTTCGGATGCTGAAATAACAAGATTCCGATATTTTTTCATGCATTTTTTTGTTTCCTTCGCTTTTTTATTTACCTTTGCACCGCTAAAGTTCCCCCGAAAGAGGCGCGATAGCAACAGTAGGCCCATTCGTCTATCGGTTAGGACGCAAGATTTTCATTCTTGAAAGAGGAGTTCGACTCTCCTATGGGCTACCACTTGACGGTTAGCTGTTCCGGTGACACGGAGCGGGGCGCCGCCGACGGGTATTTACCGAACTCAGGAGCGGGCTTAAGGCCCATCCGCAAACGGCTACGGCCGCGCAAGGGGTGCCGCCGCAACGGGCAGGAAGCAATGCAAAGGGCGAGAGGACAGAAGGAGGACGAATGATCGAATACCCTACCCGCATGGCTTCGAAAAGGGGAAACCGAAAAAGTAAAAAATAAAATTTTAAATTATGGCAAACCATAAGTCGTCGAAGAAAAGAATTCGCCAGACCCTGACCAAGCGCACGCACAACCGCCTTTATCACAAGACGGCCCGCAACGCCGTGAAGGCCCTGCGCAGCACCACCGAAAAGAGCGCCGCCGAGGCCCTGCTGCCGAAGGTGACTGCCATGCTGGACAAACTGGCCAAACACAACATCATCCACAAGAACAAGGCGGGCAACCTCAAGGGTGCGCTCCAGCTTCACGTGAACGCGTTGTAAGCATCTTTCCTCGCAACAAGCCGGAAGGTAAATCCTTCCGACAAATCCCGGATTCATACGAATCCGGGATTTTTGTCTGCATCCGGTTAGCGTAAATTCCTGCCCGGATGCAAGGAGCCGATTATTTTTTCATATATTTGCACATAGACTCGAAAGTACCGACATTTCACCGAACAGGAGCAGTGTGACGATCTTCGTCTTCGTCGGGATCAGGACACGCTGCCAAACAAGGAATCGGATTTTACCGGGTTAAAAAATTACAGAAAATAAACCTGCTACCATGAAAAACCTCGAATGTCCCGCATCGGTTTCCGCGCCCTTCACAGCCCGCCGACGGTCTCTGGCGCTATTTGTCGCAAACACCCTGTTTATCGCATCGCTGTTGCTCACGGCGTGCGGCGGAAAGAACGGAAACCGGCAACTGGCCCGGGCGATCCGTCACGACGCTTCGCTGCAAACCGTCGACAGCATGGCCCGTGTGGTGGTCGGCCAGGGGTTCAATGCGGGAAGCGGCTATTCGCAGGTCTGGGCACGCGACCTGAACACGTTTATCGAGCTGGCCTGCGAGGTGAACGATCCGAACGACATACGCAACGCGCTCCTGCTCTTTTTCGCCTTGCAACAGCCCAACGGCGAGGTCGTGGACGGGTATGTGCTCAAAGAGGATTTCAACTGGGGAGACGACCGCCCCTATTACTCCGATGCGGCCCCCCGCCATGTGGGTTTCAAAAACACCGTCGAGACCGATCAGGAGACCTCGCTGATCCAGTGTGTCGGGAAATACATCCGCAAGACAGGCGACGAATCGATCCTTCGTGACACGGTCGCGGGTAAAACCGTGATGGAGCGGATCTGCGACATGACCGATTACCTGATGCGTGAACGCTACGACGAACAATACGGGCTGCTTTACGGCGCGATGACCGCCGATTGGGGCGACGTACAACCCGACGACGACCTGGGCGTCGATATGAACGAACTGTCTCACAAGGCGATCGACGTCTACGACAATGCCATGTTCCTCATCGCACTGGACATGCTGGCAGAGATGCCCGCAGAACCCGCCCGTAAAAAGTCGTGGAAAACGCTGCGCGACCGTATTGCCGCCAACGTGGGTGCGCACCTCTGGGATGCAGAAAATCAAAAATTCATCCCGCACCTCTATCCCGAAGGCTCCCCCATTCCCGAGGGGTTCGACGAAAACCGGATCTACTACCACGGAGGTACGGCCATTGCCATCGAAGCCGGACTGCTCAGCCGCAACGAAATCGCCGCAGCCAATGCGCGGATGCTCGAAAACGTCCGGCTCTCGGGAATGCCGAGCATCGGACTTACCCTCTATCCGACCTACCCGGAAGGGTTCTTCCGAGGCGGAATGGCCCGGCCCTACATCTACCAGAACGGCGGGGACTGGACATGGTTCGGCGGACGCATGATTCAGCAGTTGACCGCGTACGGCTTCGTCGCGGAAGCTTATGCCGAAATACGCCCGATGATCGACCGGGTGATCGAAAACGACGGGTTTTACGAATGGTACGGCCAGGGCAACGTCCCGAGCGGATCGGGGCATTTCAAGGGATCGGCCGGCGTCCTCTCGAAAGCGATCGAAATGCTTCAAAACTGGGCGGCAGCGCAGGAATAACGGCAAAAGGGATCCGGTACGTATCATATCGGATCCCTTTGAAATTACGCCTGACATCGTCCTGACCGTACCGCTGTTCGCCCATGTCGTAATGAACCAGAAAGCGGCACAGGCCGAAGCGCGGTAAACAATCCGTTGCTCCGGAACACAAAAAGCTGTAGGAATGATTTCCTACAGCTTTTTTTCATATCCGCCCGAACCGATTATTCCTGCGGGCCGAAACCCTGTGCATGGAGCGGAATATCCGATCCGTCGGGCGTCACCAGAAAAGCCCCGGTCGATTGGGCTGTGATGTGCCCGATGACATCGATACCCCCCATACGCATGACCTGCTCCTGCATCGTAAGCGGCACGGTAAACAGCAATTCGAAGTCCTCGCCTCCGTGCAGCGCCGCCACAACCGGGTCACCGTGCATCTCGCCCGCCAGCGCCGTGGTCTGTTTGGCAATCGGAATCCGTTCGAGGTAGATGCGGGCACCGCACTTCGATGCTTTGCAAATCTGGAGCATATCGCCGGAAAGCCCGTCCGAAAGGTCGATCATCGCCGTCGGGACGATTTTCGCCTCCGCCAGCGCCTCGACAACATCCGTCCGGGGACGGGGTTTGAGGTATTTCTCCAGCAGATATTCGTAGCCTTTGAACTGGGGTTCAGGGTCTTTCACCTCTTGCAACACACGCTTTTCCCGCTCCAGCAGTTGCAAACCCATGTAGGCGGCACCCAAATTGCCGGTCAGGCAGATGAGGTCGTTCTGCCGCGCTCCGCTGCGGTAGACCACACGGTCTTTCTTCGCATGGCCCAGCACCGTCACCGTGATGACCAGCCCGGTCATCGAAGCGCGCGTATCGCCGCCCACCAGGTCGATCCCCTGTTCCCGGCAGGCGCATGCAATCCCTTCGTACAGATCCTGCAATGCCTCGACCGGCAGTTTGGCCGACACCCCGAGCGACACGGTCAACTGCCGGGGTAACCCGTTCATGGCCAGAATATCGCTCACCCCGGCTGTCACGATTTTATATCCCAGATGTTTCAGGGGAAAATAAGTCAAATCGAAATCGACCCCTTCATAAAACGAGTCCGTCGTACAAAGCACAGCCTCACCCCGCGCGGGAGCGATCACGGCCGCGTCGTCCCCGACCCCCTTGAGCGTCGAGGCGTTCGAAGTCCTGAAGTCCCGGGTCAGCAAATCGATCAGCCCGAACCGGCCGAGCGATGCGATCTCGGTGCGTTTTTTCTCCGCCATGATTCTAAAATTTTTTACAAATCTAACGAAACTTTGTTGTTTCCCAAAAAAATAGCGTATTTTTGTCCCGCCAATCACCTAAACAGGTTCAGTTATGGTTAACATCGTCTTATTCGGCGCGCCGGGTTGCGGAAAAGGCACTCAGGCACAGCGACTAAAGGAACATTACGGAATCAACCACGTCTCCACGGGCGAAGTGATCCGCGAGCAAATCCGCAACGGCACGGAGTTGGGCCGCAGCATGGAGACCTGCATCAAACAAGGCAAACTGGCACCCGACCGGATCGTTATCGACATGATCGCCGACTACGTAGCCGACCACAAGGACGCTCGCGGCAACATCTTCGACGGCTTTCCCCGCACCACGGTACAGGCCGAAGAGTTCGACAAAATCCTCGCCGGACACGGTCTGAAGGTGGACATTATGGTCGATATTCATGTTCCCGAGGAAGAACTCATCCGGCGCATCCTGCTGCGCGGCAGGGATTCGGGACGCGCCGACGACGCTTCGGAAGAGGTGATACGCGGCCGGCTGGATGTCTACCGCATGCAAACCGCCGTCGTGTCGGACTATTACGCCGCACAAGGCAAATACGCCGCCGTCAACGGCACGGGGACAATGGAAGAGGTCTTTGCACGTATCACCGACGTTATCGACAGCCTCGCATAAAGATTCCACATACATTCGTTCCGATCCCGCTTTTTTCCGAAGCGGGATTTTTTTATCCTCCTGGCATAAAAAACCTTAAGAAGCATGGAAAAGCCGATTTTTTTTATTTTATTTGCGGATAAGGTTAGTTACGTTCCATTCAAAAACATTACGACTTATGAGAAAAGTTCTGCTTTGCGCGGCATGTTGCTGCTGTGCCCTTTCGTTTGCCTCCTGTTCCGACGACAAGGGCGAAGGTGATAAATCCAGAGCCGCCCGGATCGCCTTCGACTCACCGGCACTGGCCTCCAGCCTGAATACCGATTTCGACACATTCTGCTCGGAACATGCAGCGTATTCCGCCACGGTACGCTCCGCAGCGGCCGACGGCTTCCGGATGTACGGTTACCTCAAAGCCGGAGGCGACAGCCTCCTGCTGCACATCACGGCCGAAGAGGACATCTACGGCAGGGTCGGCAGCATCACTGCAGCGCCCGAAGATCACAAAAACGACCTTCCCCTCTGGAAACATTACATCACCAATGCCGAAACGCTCAATCTGGGCCGCTTTCTGGGAACCAAGTTCAAAACCCCCACCTCGTCCGGCGTCCACCAGACCGTCGAAGATACGGTCAACCTGATCGAGACCGGCGGCACGACGGGCGTAGAGACCTACACCCTGTTCGGCGTAATCCCCGGACAAGCCTATGCAACGGCCATTCTCGACAAAGGCGTCTTCCGCGTCATGCTCACAAACAGCTACCTGACACTCGACTACCCCGTCATGCGCACCTGGCTGGGCGCAGATCATGCCGCATTCGCCACGAAATACTATATTCTGGGCAACAAGCTCAACCTCTGGGGCAATATCTATGTCAACTTCAGTTCGGCCAGAGACCGGAACGCCAATGCATTCTACGTGGATGTGCATGCCGACAAAGAGGGCCTGAAGATTACTGAAATCGACATTTACGCGGATCCGGAAAAGAATACGGCGGAAGAACTCCTTGCCATCTGGAAAGACTATGCGGCCCACGCCGACGATTACGGGTTGGGCACATTCAAAGAGGCCTATACGACCGACACGTTCGGAGGTAAAAAAGACGGTTTCGCCTCGTTGGACGAGGTCAGGGCCCATGTCGATGAAAAGGGAAGGCCGGGCGCTTTCGACGGCGGCATCATCGTCGTATTCGAAGCGGACGGCATCGCCACCAACCTGGTCATGAACGCCCAGTACATCTATCTGCTGATGAAAGACCCGGCTTATAACGTGGAATAGCGCCGCTTATCCGAAAAAAAGAGGACATTCCTTTGCGGGATGTCCTTTTTTTCCTATCTTTGCACCCGCTATTTAGCATAATTCAAATTAATTGTAAAATTATGAACAATTACGAAACCGTTTTCATTGTCACACCGGTTCTGTCCGATGCTCAGGTACAGGAGGTCGCTGACAAATTCCAGGGTGTCATCACCGAGAACGGCGGTCAGATTGTGAACAAAGAGGCGTGGGGCCTGAAAAAACTCGCGTATCCCATTCAGAAGAAGACCACCGGTTTCTACTTCTTCATGGAGTTTACGGGTGAAGGCACGATCATCAACACGCTCGAAACACAGTTCCGCCGCGACGAGCGCATCATCCGTTTCTTAACTTTCAAGCAGGACAAGTTCGCCGCAGAGTATTCGGTGAAACGTCGTGCGAAACTTTCTAACAAGCAGGAGGAGTAAATCATGGCACAGGAGAACAAAGCACAATCTGAAATCAGATACCTCAACCCCGTTACGGTCGACGTCAAGAAAAAGAAATACTGCCGCTTCAAGAAACTCGGCATCCGCTACGTCGACTATAAGGACGGCGAATTCCTGAAGAAGTTCCTCAACGAGCAGGGCAAGATTCTTCCCCGCCGTCTGACGGGTACTTCGCAGAAGTTCCAGAAGAAGGTCGCACAGGCCGTGAAGCGTGCCCGTCACCTCGCGATCCTGCCCTTCGTAACCGATTGTATGAAATAATAAAGAGGAGGACGAGACATGGAAGTAATTCTTATCAAAGATATCGAGAACCTGGGCTACGCCAACGACATCGTGAACGTAAAACCCGGTTACGCCAACAACTACCTGATTCCTCAGGGTTATGCGAAATCGGCAACGGCTGCCGCCAGGAAGGTGCTGGCCGAGAACCTGAAGCAGCGCGCCCATAAGGACGCCAAGATCCTGGCAGATGCTCAGGCGCTGGCCGAGAAGATCGCCAACCTGCCGCTGTCGCTGTCGGTCAAGGCCGAGGAGGGCAAACTCTTCGGAACGATCACCGCAACCGACCTTGCCGAGGCGCTTGCCGCCAAAGGCGTGGAGATCGACCGCAAGGCAATCGTCGTGGAACCCATCAAGACCGTCGGCGAATACGAAGCTGCCGCGAAACTGCACCGCGAGGTGAAGGCCGTGATCCGATTCTCGGTTTCGGCTGCCGAATAAAACGGTTTACAATACCTAACGAAAAGCCCGGACATGATGTCCGGGCTTTTCGCATGCTTAAGCAGACGACACCTACACCGAGCGGATCATGTCCCGGCCAAAAAACAGATGGATTCGGTTTCGTCCGGAGAAAAAAGCCGTCGCACTTTCCCCGCCCGACAAAACGTATTCCTACCGCGACGAGAAGGTACATGACCTGCGGGAGTTAATCGGTACAACAGAATCCTGTGCCGCCGGTGCAGGATTTTTCATACTAAATACCCGTTCCCGAGTGCCAAACGGGAAGATGGTATGGCATGGAAATTGGACTTTTCAACACGGTCTTTCGCCCGATTATCCGAAAGGCCCGACCGTTTGTCAAACAACGAACACGCTGCCGTCGGGATGCGACCTCCCGCTACGGCCGACGTTTCCGGAACCTGTCCGGCATAAACCGGCACGCGGATGAAGGAGGAGCGGACGGCAGATGTTCGATAATTTTTTTTGCCATGAATACCAATAAAACGACAGACTCCTGTTTCAGAGAGTTTTTCATCGACCAGATCAAAGACATCTACTGGGCCGAGAAACACCTGCTCGCCGGGTTGAAAAAGATGAAAAAAGCCGCTACCAGCGACGAACTGGCAGCCGCCTTCGAGAAGCATATCGAAGAGAGCGAAGGGCAAATCGTATCGGTCGAAAACATCTTCCGACTGATGGATCAGAAGCCGCAGGCGAAGAAATGCGAAGCAATGGCGGGCATCGTTGCCGAGGCCGAAAGCGTCATCGAAGACACACAGAAGGATACTTACACGCGCGATGCCGCGCTTATCCTGGCGGCGCAGAAGGCCGAGCACTATGAAATCGCATCCTACGGCACGCTACGAATTTTCGCTCAACTCCTCGGCGAAAAGAAAGTCTCGCGGGAACTGGAGTGTATTCTCGAACAGGAGGAAAAAACCGACTCGCTGTTGACCGATCTGGCCGAAGGGCACATCAACTCGCTGGCCGTCGCCGAATAGCGGTGTAAACACCCTCTGCTGCCGGCCCGACAAAACCCTGCGGGACAGCGTCCAATGTTTGCAATGAACCTGCATCGAGGCGGATGCAGGTTCTTTGCATGTGCGCCGTATGCGTTTGGGCGTTTCTCTGGCCGGCCTCCTGTTCCGGGACGCCCGAATTCGCAACAACGGTTCCGGACAAGGAGACCCGATGGCAGTTGCACCAAAAGAATCAAGTAGCTGCCTTAACCCATGAAGATCCGCGTGCAGCTGGTGAAACGGGCCGAAGAGCTTTTCCCGCTCGATTGGGGACGGAGGCTCGGTGGACTGTCCCGGCGTCTGACCACCACGCACCAGACATTGCCATCGGGCGAACAACTTGACGATTCTTCGACGTCAAATTTCTGAATATCCAATAACGTTACAATATTCAATTGGTCTGCACCCTTGTGATACGGACCTTTTTTGTGCTTTTATACAATCACAAAAAGCAGTATTTATCCCACAAAACACCTTTCAGAAGTTTTCATCAGGCATTTTTCACATCCTAACCAAAAGCAAAACAAACAGTATTTTAATTTTTCTTACGAATTTCTTCAAAAAAATCTAAATCAAAATCCACAGCAGGAACATCACTTTCGGTGCACGTTTCTCGAACGGGAACACTAATTTTGTTCCAAACACCGACTCCGAACCACCGACCGTTTTCCCCGAGACGGACAAAACAGAGGCTCACACCTCCTGCCGATCCCGGGAACGGAACAGAAACCGAAAGGCATCATGTCTGAAAAACATTTTGCGGCCATCGACCTGGGAGCCACCAGCGGCCGCATCATCCTCGGCGCGACCGACGGTACGAATCTCCGCACGGAAGAGATCCACCGTTTCGTCAACCCCATTACCGAAGTCAGCGGCCACTGCTACTGGGATCTGCTGGCGCTCTACCGCGAAATCATCGAAGGACTGCGGCTGATCGCACGGCGGGGCGTTGCGCTCACGTCGGTCGGCATCGACTCCTGGGGCGTGGATTTCGCCGCCTTCGGCCGCGACGGCGAATTGCTGCGCGCGCCCTACTGCTACCGCGACCCGCACACAGCCGGTGCCCCCGAAGCCTTTTTCGGGCGCATGCCGCGCGAAGAACTCTATCGGCGCACGGGCATTCAGATCATGGACTTCAACTCGATCTTCCAGTTCGATACCCTGCGCCGCAACGATTCGTCGCTTTTCGACGCAGCTGACAAATTTCTCTTTATTCCCGATGCGCTGAGTTACCTGCTGACCGGGGAGGCCGTCGCCGAATACACGATCGCCTCTACCGCGCAACTGCTCGACCCGCATACACGCCGCTGGGACACGACCCTGCTCGAACTGCTCGGGCTTCGGCCCGAACACTTCGGCCGCCCGGTGATGCCCGGCGAGCGCATCGGTGTGCTCACCCCGACCGTGCAGCGACTCACGGGACTGGGACCCGTGGAGGTCGTCGCCGTCGCGGGACACGACACGGCCTCGGCCGTCGCGGCCGTTCCTGCCGAAGACCCCCGTTTCGCCTATCTGAGCAGCGGCACCTGGTCGCTGATGGGCGTGGAAACCCCGGAACCCGTCGTCACGGAGGAGAGCTTCCGCCTCAATTTCACCAACGAAGGGGGTATCGGCGGCACGATCCGCCTGCTGAAAAACATCTGCGGCATGTGGCTGCTGGAACGCTGCCGTGCGGAGTGGCCCGCAGCGTCCTACCCCGATTTGATCGCCGCCGCCGAAGCGAGCGCTCCCTTTGCAGCGCTTATCAACCCCGACTCGCCCTGTTTCGCCAACCCCGCATCGATGACCGCCGCCATCCGCGCCTATTGCGAAAAGACCGGGCAGCCGGCCCCCTCCGACACGGGCGCTTATGTCCGCTGCATCTTCGAAAGCCTTGCCCTGCGATACCGGCAAGTCCTCGGGATGCTGCGCACGCTCTCGCCCGTCGGCATCGACCGCCTGTACGTCATCGGCGGCGGAGCGCGCAACGAACTGCTCAACCGCATGACCGCCGACGCCACGGGAATTCCCGTCGTGACGGGATCGGCGGAATCCACGGCGTTGGGCAACCTGCTCATCCAGGCCCGCACGGCCGGGATCGTCGCCGACACCGCCTCGATGCGTGCGCTCGTAAGGCGCTCGCTTACCGATTCGCGCACGTACCGACCTTCGGGCGACCCCTCGTGGAACGAGGCTTACGACCGCTATCTGAAACACTGTACCGAAATTTAAAACACATACGACCTATGAAAACGGAATTGATCGAAAAAGCCTATGCCGTAGCGCAGGAGCGTTACGCCGCCGTGGGCGTCGACACCGAAAAAGCCCTCGCGGCGCTGCAAAATATCGCCCTCTCGCTCCACTGCTGGCAGACGGACGACGTGACGGGATTCGAAAACCCTGACGGGCAACTCACGGGAGGTATTCAGGCCACGGGCAACTACCCGGGCAAGGCCCGCAACATCGACGAAGTGCGGCGCGACATCCTCCAAGCCGCCTCCTGCATCCCCTGCCGCCACCGTCTGAATCTGCACGCCACCTACGGCGACTTCGGCGGGCGGTTCGTCGACCGTGACCGGATCGAACCCCGCCATTTCGAGAGCTGGATGCAGTGGGCCGCCGAACACGGCATGAAGCTCGACTTCAACTCCACCTCCTTCTCGCACCCCAAGAGCGGGATGCTCACGCTGGCCAATCCCGATCCCGAAATCCGTTCGTTCTGGATCGAGCACACGAAGCGTTCACGCGCCGTGGCCGAGGCAATGGGCGCCTATCAGAACGATCCCTGCATGATGAACCTCTGGATTCACGACGGCTCGAAAGACCAGACCGTGAACCGCCTGCGCTACCGCGAACTGCTGAAGGAGTCGCTGGACGAAATCTTCGCCACCGAGTACCGCCATGTGAAGGACTGCATCGAGGCCAAACTGTTCGGCATCGGCGCAGAGAGCTACACCGTGGGTTCCTACGACTTCTACCTGGGCTACGGCGCCAAAAACCATAAAATCGTGACCCTCGACACGGGGCACTTCCACCTCACGGAGTCGATCGCCGACAAGATTTCGTCGCTGCTGCTCTTCACGCCCGAAATCATGCTTCACGTCTCGCGCCCCGTGCGCTGGGACTCCGACCACGTAACCACGATGAACGACGACACGCTCGACCTGGCCAAAGAGATCGTCCGCAGCGACGCACTCGACCGCGTGCACATCGGACTCGATTACTTCGATGCTTCGATCAACCGCATCGGCGCCTATGTCGTAGGCTCACGCGCGACACAGAAATGCTTCCTCCAGGCCCTGCTGGAGCCACTCGACGCCTTGCGCCGCTACGAAGCCGAAGGACGGCTGTTCGAACGGCTGGCGCTGTTGGAAGAGGCGAAGTCGCTGCCCTGGAACGCCGTGTGGGATATGTTCTGTCTGCGCAACGATGTGCCCGTCGGCGAGGAGTTCATCGCCGCAATCCAACAATACGAACGCGACGTCACCTCCAAACGTTAAGACCGTGTACCGCATCGTACTCAACGAAATTTCCCGTTTCGGCGCAGGGTGCCGCAGCGTGATCGCCGACCGAGTCCGCAAGCACGGCCGGCACAAGGCGGTGCTGGTCAACGCCAAAGACCTCATCCGCTTCGGCGCGGCGGCCAGAGTCGAAGAGGTGCTTCGGAAAACGGACATCCCTTGCGGGATTTACAGCCGTATCAAGGCCAATCCCACAATTCGCAATGCCGAGCCGCCCTCGCGGCACGAATTCCGGGCAACCGCCCGGGCGATGGGGATCGATACCGAAGGCATGCGTGCGAATGAAATGGTGCAAGCTGCGATCGGTGCGGTAAAATCACTATCTTTGAACATTCGCATCCCGCAGCGCCTGCGCGAAACCGGCGGGCGGGAGAGGACATCCCCGCAAGAGCCGTCCCAGCGTTCAACGACGTCTGCACGGACGGCAACCCGCGTCCGATGTCGGTTACGCAGATTGTTGTACCGCTCAGCCTGTTGACCTATGAACACACTTATCGGATTACTGATCATCGCCGTGGGCAGCGCCTGCCAGTCAAGTTCCTACGTACCCATTAAAAAGGTGCGGGAATGGAGTTGGGAGAGTTTCTGGCTCGTGCAGGGACTCTTCGCCTGGCTGGTCTTTCCGCTGCTGGGCGCCCTGCTGGCCGTTCCGGCGGGCAGTTCGCTCGGCGAAATTCTCTCGGCCGATCCCGCTGCGGCGTGGAAAGCCGCAGGCTTCGGCGTGCTGTGGGGCGTGGGCGGCCTCACGTTCGGCCTGTCGATGCGTTACCTCGGCGTAGCGCTCGGGCAGTCGATCGCCCTGGGCACCTGCGCCGGATTCGGCACGCTGCTTCCCGCCCTGCTGGGCGGCATGAACCTCACGCAGGGCAAGGGCCTCGTGTTACTGCTGGGCGTCTCGATCACGCTGGCCGGTATCGCCGTGATCGGCTATGCCGGATCGCTGCGAGCCCGCAACATGACCGACGAGCAGAAGCGCGCCGCCGTGAAGGATTTCGCCCTTAGCAAAGGGCTTCTGGTGGCGCTGCTCGCGGGCGTGATGAGTGCCTGCTTCAACCTGGGCCTCAACGCCGGCAAACCGCTGCTGGTCGAAGGAGCCAATCCACTGTTCGTCAGCCTGCCCGCCACGCTGATGGTCACGCTGGGCGGTCTGGCGACCAACGCCGTATACTGCCTCTTCCAGAACGCGAAGAACCGCACCTTCGGCGACTACGTCCGCACGTCGCTGTGGGCCAACAACCTCTTTTACTGCGCACTGGCCGGCGTGCTGTGGTACTCGCAGTTCTTCGGCTTCGCCATCGGACAGGGCTTCTTCGAACCCGGTTCGGTGGTGATGGCTTTCGCGTGGTGCATCCTGATGGCGCTCAACGTCACCTTCTCCAACATGTGGGGCATCCTGCTGCACGAGTGGCGGGGCGCTTCGCGGCGGACGATCGCCGTATTGGTCGGCGGACTCGCACTGCTGATCTTTTCCCTCGTATTTCCCAATCTGTTTTAACCGATGAAATCCATACTCGCAAACCGACCGGCGCTGGCCGCCGAAATCGATAAAGTCGCCGAAGTTGCTCTCTATCTCTGGCAAAAGGGGTGGGCCGAGCGCAACGGCGGCAACATCACGATCAACATCACCGAATACGCCGACGACGAGATCCGCGCGCTGGCACCGATCGGCGGCCCCTTCCCGATCGGCACCACGCTGCCCCGACTCAAAGGCTGCCACTTCTTCTGCAAGGGCACCAACCGCCGCATGCGCGACCTGGCGCGGCACCCGATGGAGAACGGCTCGGTGATCCGCATCCTCGACGATTGCGCCAGCTACGTGATCATCGCCGACGCGCCCGTGAAACCCACCTCCGAACTGGCTTCGCACCTGGCGATGCACGACCGGATGATCGCCACGGGCAACGGCTACAAGGCGGCGCTGCACACCCATCCCATCGAACTGGTGGCCATGTCGCACAATCCGGCATTCCTCGAAAAAGGGGTGCTGGGCCGTCTGCTGTGGAGCATGATCCCCGAAACCCGGGCCTTCTGCCCGAAGGGGCTGGGCATCGTCCGCTACGCCATGCCCAGCTCCATAGAGTTGGCGGAAGCAACCGTAGCCGAACTCGCACGCTACGATGTGGTGATGTGGGAGAAGCACGGCGTCTGCGCCGTCGGGCCTGACATTTTCGAAGCGTTCGACCAGGTCGACGTGCTTTCCAAGTCGGCCCAGATCTACATCGCCGCACGCAACATGGGCTTCACGCCCGAAGGCATGACCGACGCCCAGATGAAGGAATTGCAGCAGGCGTTCAACCTGCCCGAATAACCCCTTGAAACTCCTGTCCGATGAATCCTCCGCCCGACTCTTCCCGCGTACTTTTCAAGTACCTGATTCGCAACGAACGCGACGCCCGCTATGGCATGACGGTCAACACCGTCGGGTATCAGGAGGTCGCACCGAACCGTTCCTATCCGGCGGACGGGCACCCTTCGGGCTACTATTTCGCCCCGGACAAGGGGCGCATTCTGCGCGAGTACCAGTTGCTTTACATCGTCCGGGGACAGGGTGTTTTCACCACCGACGAACAGGCCCGCACCCGTCAACCCGTGGGACGCGGTACCCTGGTACTGCTCACCCCCGGCGAGTGGCACTCCTACCGTCCGCTTCCGGCGACGGGCTGGGACGAATATTACATCGGGTTCGAGGGACCTATGGCCGACAATTCGCTCGCGGAACTCTGCGCCGCGCCGCGCCGCACCTTCGAAATCGGTCTGGACAACGAACTGGTGCAACTCTTCAACCGGGCGATCGAGGTCGCCACCGAAGATAAACCCGCAGCACAGCAGTATCTGACGGGGTTGGTGATGCACATGCTGGGGCTGCTGCTGGCGAAACTCCGCAACGGCACGCCCGTCACGGGCAATGCCGACCAACTCGTAGAGCGTGCCAAAATCCTGATGAACGAACATCTGACCGACGAAATCGATCTCAATGTCCTGGCTGGCGAACTGCATATCAGCTATTCGTGGTTCCGCAAGATTTTCCGCGACTACACGGGCCACTCTCCGGCGCGTTATTTCCAGCTTCTGAAACTGCGCCGTGCCCAACACCTGCTGACCAACAGCCAGCTTACGATCAAGGAGATCGCCTTCACGCTGGGTTACAAGTCGACCGAACATTTTTTCGCCGTATTCAAAAAGCACACCGGCTACACGCCGGCCACCTACCGCAGTTGCGGACGCAGCAAGCCGCAATGCCCCTGACATCCCGCGTGGACGACATTCCCGGGCGACATCCCGTCAGTAACCGGTCACGAAACACCCGTTCCACCGCTCATTCCATGCCGCTCCCTCCCGTTACGGGGCGGCACTGTTTTTGTTTCCACAGGAGCAAACATCCTGTGCAATGGGAAAATACAAAGCTCACATCGCCCTGCTGCTCTGCAACACCGTCTGGGCCCTCGACTATCCGTTTTACAACCTGGTGCTTCCCCACTACGTGAAGCCGATCGCCATGATCTCCGCCTCGCTGATCGCCACTGCACTGCTGTCGCTCGTTCCGATGCTGTGGGAAAAGGTCGAAAAGGTTGCCCGCAAAGACATTCTCAAACTGATCGGCGCCGCGCTGCTGATCGGTGTCATCCGCAAAGTCTTCATCATGTACGGTCTGTCGAAAACGTCGCCCATCGACGGTTCGATCATCGACACGATCGTTCCGCTGCTGGTGCTGATCATCTCGGTCGCCATCGGCATCGACCACTACACGAAACTCAAGGTCGCGGGACTCATCCTCGGCATGGCGGGCGCAGTGGCCGTCGTGCTGACGGGCGTATCGGCTTCGCACACCCACTCCCATCTCTGGGGCAACATCATGATCCTGCTCTGCGCCTGTGCCACCTCTTTATATATGGTATGGTTCAAGACGCTGATCACCAAATACCGCATCACCACCCTGCTGCGCTGGCTCTACTGCATCGCGGCACTGATCATGCTGCCCTTCGGCCTGAAAGCGATCATCCATACCGACTATGCCCTGATCGGCTCCAGCGGCAAGATTCTCTTCTCGACACTCTTCGTGCTGGTAATGCCCACCTACCTGCCCAATCTGCTGCTGAACTATGCCCTCAAATCGGTACAGCCCACCGTGACGAGCATCTATACCTACCTGCAGCCCGTGATCGCCATTACGGTCTCGGTACTGATGGGACTCGACAAGCTGCACGCCGACACGGTGATCTTCGCTATTGTGATCTTCATCGGCGTGGGACTCGTGCTGCGCTCCTACACCCGCCGTCCCGACGCCCCGTCCAGCCGGACACATTGACATTCGGGTACAGCTTGCATCGGAGTGCAATAGACACGACTTCGGAACAGCCACAAAAAAAAGCCGGGCCGCGATTGTCGCGGCCCGGCTTCGGTATGAATCGGATTTCGGATTACTCTTCGTCCTTCTTGGCGGCTTTCTTCGCCTCGGCAGCCTCCATGGCGCTCTTCAGCGCGGCCAGGCCGGCGATGTCGCCCAGCGTGGTCTTCTCCACCGATGCGTTGATCTTCTTCACGGTCGACTTCGTAGCGTCGGCTGCAGCGCGTTTCTCGGCCTTGTCGGCAGCAACCTCAGCGCGGCGGGCCTCCTCGTACGTGCGAACGTGCGAAAGGGTGATGCGCTTGGTAGCCTTCGAGAACTCGAGCACCTTGAACGGGAGCTTGTCGCCCACCTTCGGGGTCGTGCCGTCCTCCTTAGTCAGCTGACGCGCGGGGCAGAAGCCCTCGATGTGCTCGCCCAGAGCAACTACGGCACCCTTGTCGGTCATCTCGGTGATCGTACCCTCGTGAATGCTGTCGACAGCGTACTGCTGCTCGAAGCCGTTCCAGGGATTCTCCTCCAGCTGCTTGTGACCCAGCGACAGACGACGGTTGTCCTTGTCGATTTCGAGCACGACGACTTCGATGTCGGCGCCGATCGACGTGAACTCGCCCGGATGCTTCACCTTCTTCGTCCAGCTCAGGTCGGAAATGTGGATCAGGCCGTCGATGCCCTCCTCGATTTCGACGAACACGCCGAAGTTGGTGAAGTTACGCACTTTGGCGTTGCAACGGGTGCCGACGGGATACTTCGTCTCGATGCCCTCCCAGGGATCGGGCGTAAGCTGCTTGATGCCCAACGACATCTTACGCTCCTCGCGATCGAGGGTAAGGATCACCGCCTCGACTTCGTCGCCCACCTTCATGAACTCCTGTGCCGAACGCAGGTGCTGGCTCCAGGACATTTCCGACACGTGGATCAGGCCTTCGACGCCGGCGGCGATCTCTACGAACGCACCGTAATCGGCCATAACCACTACGCGGCCCTTCACCTTGTCGCCGACCTTCAGGTCGGTGCTCAGCGCCTCCCAGGGGTGGGGTGCCAGCTGCTTCAGACCCAGCGCGATGCGCTTCTTCTGATCGTCGAAGTCGAGGATCACCACGTTGATCTTCTGATCGAGCGCGACGATCTCCTCCGGATGGTTCACACGGCCCCACGAGAGGTCGGTGATGTGGATCAGACCGTCCACACCGCCCAGGTCGACGAATACGCCGTACGAGGTAATGTTCTTGACGGTACCCTCCAGGATCTGCCCCTTTTCGAGCTTGGACATGATGACCTGCTTCTGCGCTTCGAGCTCGGCCTCGATCAGGGCCTTGTGCGAAACGACGACGTTGCGGAACTCCTGATTGATCTTCACCACCTTGAATTCCATCGTCTTGTCTACATATACGTCGTAGTCACGGATGGGTTTCACGTCGATCTGCGAACCGGGCAGGAAGGCTTCGATGCCGAACACGTCGACGATCATACCGCCCTTCGTGCGGCACTTGATGTAACCTTTGATGATCTCGTCCTTCTCCAAAGCCTCGTTGACACGATCCCACGATTTGAGCTGACGGGCTTTCTTGTGCGACAACACGAGCTGTCCGCCCTTGTCCTCTGCGGACTCCACGTATACCTCGATTTTGTCACCCACTTTCAGGTCGGGGTTGTAGCGGAACTCCGAAATGGAGACGATACCTTCGCTCTTGTAGCCGATGTTCACGACAACTTCGCGCTTGGTGACAGCCGTCACGGTGCCTTCTACGACTTCGCCGACGGCAACGTTCGACAGGGTCTTGTCATACGCCTCGGCGATCTGTTCTTTGGGCTGGTCATAGACGCCCAAGTCGTTCTCAAACGCGTTCCAGTCGAAGTTCTCGTTTGCAACCACTGTTTTTGTTTCTTCCATAAGGAAATAAATCTGCGATACAATCGCTCGTTAAATGGTTAATAATGAAAATTTTAGCCCTTACGCACGCGCATTACGCACACGTAAGGGCTACAAAGGTAATACTTATATAATTAAAAATGAAAAATTAAGAATTAAAAATTATCAAACCACAGCAAGGGCCGCACCCGATTTTTAATTTTTCATTCTTAATTTTTAATTACAATCTCTTGTCGCGGTGTGTTGTCGATCTTCACCGGGCTGTCGTCCTCCAACTCTTCGAGCAGCAGGTCGGCGACGTTCACATCGACGATCTCCCCGCCGGTGTACTCCATATCCTTGTAATTCCTGTAAATGTAGTCGCTGACGGCCACTCGGTACTTTTTACCCGGCTTCAACTGCGGAAAGATCACCTTCACGGCGTCCTTTCCGTCCGTTACGATCGTATAGGGGGCGGTCGAAATCAGGTCGATGCGGTGCGACTCCTTCTTGTTGATGGTGTCGTTGTACTTCGACAGCACCATCCGGCTCATCGCCTCGGGCGTCATTTCGAACTCACCGATCTGCGTGCCGAACGGCTCCAGGTCGAACACCTGCGCCGTGCTGACGCCCCCGGCAGCCAACGAATCGAGCCGAACGCCTCCGATGTGGTAGAAACCGACGTCGGCATCCTCTTCATCCGCCACCGTGCGGGCCATCCAGTTGGCAAGGCCCCATTTATCGGCCGCATTTTTCAATTCGCCGATCGGTTTGCGCAGTTCGGGATTGGCGTAACTTTCGTCCACCAGGCGCTGGAATTCCGGATCGGGCGCATAGTTTTTCAGCGACACGAGGCGGTAGTCGATGTCGGTAATCTTCTTACCTTTCATCCGGATCACCGTAACCCCCACCTCATAGAGGTCTTTCCCGGTCTGGGTAAGCAGCGTACGACCCACGATCTTGTCTATTTCCTTGTGCGTATGCCCGCCGATCACTTCATCATAGGAGGTGTCCGCGAGCAGAAACTCCTCATCGCGGTCGTCGCCCATATGGGAGACGAGCACCAGGATGTCGCATTTCTCGCGCAGCTCTTTCCCGTAGCGCGCGGCCATCTGCTGCGGATCGGGAAACCGCAGCCCCACGAAACTGCCTTCGTTGCCCGCCGGATGTCCCGGCCCTTCGTAGTTGGTCACCACGCCCACGAATCCGATCCGCACGCCGCCGCGCTTCACGATCGTGTAGGGCGGCAGTTGGGGAAAGGTGCAGGTGTCGGAGACCACATTGGCGCAGACCACCTCGAAATCCATGCTGTCGAGCATTCGGCCCAGGAACGCCTGTCCGTGATCGAATTCGTGGTTGCCGAGCGTCGCCACGTCGTACCCCAGCCGGTTCATCAGCCGTATGATCGGCATGCCGGGCGTTGCGGCCCGGTCGACGAAGGCATTTCCCGTCCACCGGTCGCCGGCGTCGACCAGTACGACCAGCCGGGCCGTGTCGCGGCACTGCTCGACGGCGGTCGCCAACTGGGCGAAACGCTGTATCTTGGCATGCATATCATTGGTGGACAACAGGATGATCGTGCGTTCGCGGGGCGCACAGGCCGTAGACAGCAAAACCACGGCTGCAAAAAGCATTCGAAAAAATCTGTTCATGTGGATCGATATTTTGTCAAAACTACAAATAATTCCTATCTTTACACAACTTTCTGATGGAAAAATATGGCAGATAAAATCCGCATCGTGTGCGACAATCTCGGCGGCCCGATCGAAGTTGCGATGGGCACCTCGCTGCTCGATGTCGAACGGCAGCTCCGATTGCAAAGCGACCATCCGTTCCTGGCGGCCTACGTCAACAACCGCATCAAGGAACTCAGCTACAAAATATATACCCCCGTAACGGTGCGTTTCGTGGACATTACCTCGTTCGAAGGCATCCGTGTCTACCAGCGCACCTCGTGGTTTATCCTGCAGAAAGCCGTGCGGGAACTCTTTCCCGGCCGCCGGCTCCACATCCGGCACTCGATGGGCACCAGCGGATTCTATTGCGAAATCGACGGAATCGACGAATTTTCGCGCATGGACACCGAGGCCCTGAGCGAGCGGATGCGACAGATCGTCGCAAGGGACATGCCCGTCGAACGCACCAAGATGCTCACCAGCGACGTCCGCCTGCGTTACGCCGAGCAGGGGCTTGACGACAAGATCGCCCTGCTCGACACCCGGCCCCGGCTTTACAGTACGCTCTACACGCTGAGCGACACGGTCGGTTATTTCTACGGTTCGCTCGCCCCTTCGACGGGCTACATCCGCCTGTTCAGCCTCGAACCCTACTACAACGGCTTCTACCTGGCCCTGCCGCGCCGTACCGACCCCGGGCAGCTGGATTCGGAGGTGCATCAGGATAAGATGTTCGGCATCTTCCAGGAATACCAGTCGTGGGTCAAACTGATGGGCGTGCCGACCATCGGGGCGGTCAACGCCCGCGCCCTGGCGGGCGACGCAGGCGGCATGATCAAGATCGCCGAAGCGTTCCACGAACGCAAGTTCGCCTGGCTGGCCGACACCATTTACGACGCGAACCTCTCTCGCGGCACCCGCATGGTGCTGATTTCAGGCCCTTCGAGCAGCGGCAAGACCACCTCGGCCAAACGGCTGGGCATTCAGTTGGGCGTGCTGGGCCTGCGGCCGGTGATGATCTCGCTCGACGACTACTTCGTGGAACGGGAAAAAACTCCGAAAGACGCCGACGGACAGTACGACTACGAAGCGCTGGAAGCGATCGATCTCGACCTTTTCAACGACCACCTGCGCCGCCTGATGCGGGGCGAGAGCGTGGACATTCCGCGCTACGACTTCATCACGGGCCGCCGCACGCAGCACGCCGAGCCGCTGACGCTCGACGAACGGTCTATCCTGATCGTCGAGGGTATTCACGGCCTGAACCCGAGGCTGACGCCCTCGATCCCCGACGCGCAGAAGGTGCGCATCTACATCTCCTGCTTCACGTCGGTGGCGATGGACAACCTGTCGCGCATCGCCACTACCGACAACCGCCTGCTGCGCCGCCTCGTGCGCGATTATACGCAGCGCGGCGCCGATGCGCTGATGACCCTGTCGCGCTGGGCCTCGGTGCGTCGCGGCGAGGAGAAACACATCTTCCCCTACCAGGAAAATGCCGACGTGATGCTCAACTCGTCGCTCTTCTACGAGATTTCGGTGCTGCGTCCCTTTGCCGAGAAGATCCTGCGCGAGGTGCCGGACACCGTACCCGAATACGACGAGGCGCGTCGGATGCTGCACTTCCTGGACAACTTCATCCCCATTGCGCCCGACGAGATTCCGCCCACGTCGATCATCCGGGAATTTATCGGCGGCAGCAGCTTCAAGTACTGATTAAAAATGAAAAAATAAGAATTAAAATCAGGACAATCACGCTATTTTCGATCCCTGAGCCTGTCGAAGGGTCGCACAGCGTTTTTCGACTTGCTTCTTATCCCGAATTACTAATTCAAAAAAGATATGTTCGACAAATTTTCGGAACGCCATATCGGCGTCAGTAATGAAACCGAGCTGAAATCCATGCTCACGACCATCGGCGTGAAGTCGGTGGAAGAGTTGATCTCGCAGGTCATCCCGCAGTCGATCCGGCTCAAGAAGCCCCTCGCGCTGCCGGCCGAGGGGATGAGCGAGTATGAATTCGCCGCCCACATCCGCTCGCTGGCCGACCGCAACCGGTCCCTGCGTTCGTTCATAGGCATGGGCTACTATCCTTCGGCCGTACCTGCCGCCGTCGTGCGCAACGTCTTCGAGAACCCCGCGTGGTACACCTCCTACACCCCCTACCAGGCCGAGATTTCGCAGGGACGGCTCGAAGCCCTGCTGAACTTCCAGACCGCCGTGATCTCGCTCACGGGCCTGGAGATCGCTTCCTGCTCGCTGCTGGACGAGGGTACCGCCGCCGCGGAGGCCATGCTGATGATGTACGCCCTGCGCTCGCGCGAGGCCGTGAAGGAGGGCCGCAACCAGCTCTTCGTCGACCGCAACCTCTTTCCGCAGACGCTCGACGTGCTGCTGACGCGCAGCGAACCGTTCGGCATCGAACTGATTATCGACGAGTACGACGAATACGAATTCTCGGGCAGGGAGTTCGGCGCCATCGTCCAGTACCCCGCCGCCAACGGCGAGGTGCGCGACTACGCGGACTTCACCGCTGCAGCCCATGCACGCGGAGCGCTGGTCACGGCGGTGGCCGACCCGCTCGCGCTCGCGCTGCTGAAAGCCCCCGGCGAGTGGGGCGCCGACATCGCCGTGGGTTCGGCCCAGCGTCTGGGCAACCCGATGGGCTTCGGCGGCCCCGGTGCGGGTTACATGGCCACGCGCGAGGCATTCAAGCGCAACATGCCCGGCCGCATCATCGGCGTCTCGGTCGACCGGCTGGGCAACCGGGCACTGCGCATGTCGCTGCAGATGCGCGAGCAGCATATCAAGCGCGAACGGGCCACGTCGAACATCTGCACCGCTTCGGCGCTGATGGCTTCGATGACGGGTTTTTACTGCGTCTACAACGGTGCCGAAGGACTCCGCCGCGCAGCCCGCACGGCCCATCTGGCCGCCGTGACCGTCGCCCGGGCACTCGAAGGGATGGATTACCGCCTCGCCGCCTCGACATTCTTCGACACGCTGGAGGTCGAAGCCGAAGCCGCCGTCGTGCAGTCGCTGGCCCTCGAAAGCGGCATCAACTTCTACTACCCCTCCGAAGGACGCGTGCGCCTGTCGTTCGACGAGGTGACGACCCCCGCCGAAGTGGAGGAGGTCATCCGCATCTTCGCCGCAGCGAAAGGCCGGAAGGCGAAAGCCGTGAAATTCGCCGCCGAGTCTGCAATCGCCCCGTCCGTCGGGCGCACCTCGCCGATCCTGACTGAAAAGGTCTTCAACGCCTACCGGTCGGAGAGCGCGCTGATGCGTTACATCAAACGGCTCGAACTGCGCGACATCTCGCTGGCCAACTCGATGATCTCGCTGGGATCGTGCACCATGAAACTCAATGCGGCGGCGCTGATGCAGCCCCTGTCGCTGGCCGGATTCCAAAACATGCACCCCTTCGCTCCGGCCGACCAGGCCGAAGGCTACATGGAACTGATCGCCTCGCTGGAGAAAGACCTGGCGATCATCACAGGCTTCGCGGCCTGCTCGCTGCAGCCCAATTCGGGCGCTGCGGGCGAATACGCGGGCCTGATGGTGATCCGTGCCTACCACCAGAGCAGGGGTCAGGGCTACCGCAACATCGTGCTGATTCCCGCGTCGGCTCACGGCACCAACCCCGCTTCGGCGGCAATGGCCGGCATGAAGATCGTCACCGTAGCGTGCGACGAGCGGGGCAACATCGACGTGGAAGACCTCGAACGGAAGGCACAGGAGAATGCCTCGGAGCTGGCGGGCGTGATGATCACCTACCCTTCGACGCACGGCGTGTTCGAGAGCCGCATCCGCGAGATTGTCGACGCCGTGCACGACGCTGGCGGTCAGGTCTACATGGACGGCGCCAACATGAACGCACAGGTGGGTCTCACCAACCCCGGCTACATCGGGGCCGACGTCTGCCACCTCAACCTGCACAAAACCTTCGCCATGCCCCACGGCGGCGGCGGCCCGGGCGTAGGCCCGATCTGCGTCGCGGAGCACCTGAAGCCCTTCCTGCCCTCGCATCCCGTCATGCCGACGGGCGGCGACGAGGGCATCACGGCCGTCGCATCGGCCCCCTGGGGATCGGCCCTGCTGCTGCCCATCACCTACGGCTACATCAAGATGCTGGGCGCCGACGGACTGCGACGCGCCACGGAGATGGCGATCGTCAATGCCAACTACATGTCGGCGGCCCTCGCTCCGGAATACCGCACCTACTACTCGGGCGAAACGGGCCGCGTGGGCCACGAGATGATCCTCGACCTGACAAACTTCAAAAAGGATTACAACATCGACTGCGGCGACATCGCCCACCGGCTGATGGACTACGGCTTCCACGCCCCGACGCTCTCGTTCCCCGTCCACGAAACGCTGATGGTCGAACCCACCGAGTCGGAGCCGAAGGCCGAGATGGACCGTTTCATCGAGGCCCTGGTGCAAATCAAGCGCGAGTGCGAAGCGGCCGTCGGCCAGGCGGACAACGTGGTGGCGAACGCACCGCACACGGCGTTCGAAATCGCCGGCGAATGGACACACCCCTATACCCGCCGTGAGGCGGCGTTCCCGCTCGAATGGGTGCGCGAGGCGAAGTTCTTCCCCTATGTCACCAAGATCGACAACGGCTACGGCGACCGCAACCTCTGCTGCCGCAACTGCGACTGATTGCCGGACAACGACTGCAAAAAAACGGGACTTTTCGAAAAGTCCCGTTTTTTGCACAATTCCTGCATACTGTTTTTCGTTCTGTTCGAAACAATCGGATTATTTCCGGTACGAATTGGAAAAACGGAACTTAATACCTACCTTTGTCCGCAATTCCCCGAACCGGAACTTATTTTATACACAATATTTTAAATACGATGAAAGTAGAAAACAACAAAATGGTCGGCGTAGATTACAAGCTCACCGTCGACGGACAGGTCGCAGACCAGTCGCAGCCGGGTCAGCCGCTCGAATTCATCATGGGAACAGGAATGCTCCTTCCCAAATTCGAGGAAGCGATCCAGGGCAAGGAGGTCGGAGAGGCGGTCTCGTTCACGCTCGAGCCGAAGGACGGCTACGGCGAAGTGATCGCCGAGGCCATCGTCGACCTGCCCAAAAATATCTTCATGGTGGACGGCAAACTGGCCGAGGACATCCTCTTCGTCGGGTCGCAGGTGCCGATGAGCGACAATCAGGGGAACCGCATGATGGGTATCGTCCGCGAGGTCGGCGACGATACGGTGAAGATGGACTTCAACCACCCGATGGCGGGCAAGACGCTCAATTTCGACGTGGAGGTGATATCGGTGCGCGACGTGACGCCGGAAGACCTGCAGGGAGGCTGCTCGTGCGGCGACTGCGGGGACGGCTGCAGCGACGACTGCTCCTGCGAGGAGAAGGACGGGCACTGCAACTGCCACTAACCGAAAAGCGGGGCTTTGAAAAAAGCTCCGCTTTTTGTTTCATTAAAAATGAAAAATTAAGAATTAAAAATTAAAGCACTCCCACGCCGCACGCAGACGGTATTATTCAATCACCCGAATACTGCCCGTAATAAGAAGCATTTTGTTTTACATTCTTATGTGTGGTTAGCCGTGAATCCCGTTGAAATAACGGAACATGCTTCCAGTCGATTTTTCATTTTTCATTTTTAATTCTTACTTTCGCCGGGTGCATACCCTGCTGCAATACCTCAACTCGCTTCACGATCCGGCGGGCCTTCTGCGTACACTCGGAGAGATCGAGGTGTGCCGGAATTCGGACGGCAGACTGTGCTACACGGCAGGCAACAGCGCCGTGGTTTTCAAGATCCGCCACGAAGGCCGGCTGAAATCCCTGCGCTGTTACACATCGGCAGCGCCCAACCGGGCGGCGATCTACGGTGACCGCCTGCTGTGCGGAGAACTTTTCGTATACAACGCACCCGACCGGGGCGAATGGGTGGATGTAGTCGTCGACGAATGGATCGAAGGCACGACGCTGAGCGAGGCAATCGCCGCCGCAGCCGAAACCCGCGACAGGACCCGGCTGACGGCGCTGTCCGCTGCCTTCGACCGGCTCGGTCTGGAGATGCTCCGCGACGATTGGGCACACGGCGACCTGAAACCCGAAAACATCATCGTCACCCCCTGCGGCGAACTGCGTCCGATCGACTTCGACGCTTCGTTCCTGCCCGCCTTCGCCGGAATGACCAGTCCCGAGCTGGGCACGGCGGCCTTCCGCCACCCGACCCGGACAGCCTCGGATTTCGACACGTCGCTCGACGACTATCCCATAGCCCTTATCTCCACAGCTTTGCATGCCCTTGCGCTCGACCCGGCACTCTACGACCGCTACCGCGACCGTGACGGGTTGTTGTTCGATCCGCCGCAAATCGCCCGGGACTTCGCCTTGCGGGAGGTGCTCGCTCTGTTCGAGCGCCGCTGCCTCGGCCTCCGGTACCGGATCGCCCGGCTGCTGCTTGCACCCGTTCTGCGGCTTTTATCACTGAAGGAATTGCTGCATTCCTGCGTAAATCCCCCGAATGTGCCGGACACCGTGCCGGAACTCTTCGCAAGCGAGGGCCTCTGGGGCTACCGCACACCCTGCGAAACCGTCATCCCGCCCCTTTACGACTGCGGGTTCGACTTCACCGAAGGATTGGCGGCGGTGCGCCTGGGCGGCTCATGGCACTTTATCGACACCGCCGGGCGGCAGGTCGTCGACGCTTCGGCCTACCAGAGCGTCAAGCCTTTCCGCAACGGCCGTGCGAGGGTCGTGCGCGACGGACGCAAACTGGAAATCGACCGGTCGGGGCACGAAGAGTATATTTGAAATATCGTTGCAAATACCTATATTTGCAATTGCTAAAAAAAGGGACATGACACAATTGAGAAAGCTCACCCCGGCGGAGATCGCCCGCGCCGAAAGTTTCGGCGTCTCCGCGCAGGACTGGTCGCAAATCTTCGTGGCGGAGGATTTCGACCCCGCGCAACTGCGGCAGTGCCGGCTCGAAGGGCGTGTGGAACTCGCCTCGGGCGCACGGATCGCCTCTTCGAGGGTCGCCAACTACCGCATCGGCGAAGGGTCGTGCATCGAGCAGGTCTCGGCACTCGAGTGCCGGAGCCGCAGCCGGTTCGGCAACGGCGTCGGCGTGGCCGTGATGAACGAATGCGGCGGACGTACGGTAAAGATTTTCGACCGGCTGTCGGCACAGGTCGCCTACATAATGGCCGTCTACCGCCACCGTCCCCGCACCATCGCCGCACTGGAGCGCATGATCGACGCGTATGCGGAAACCGTCGAATCCGAAATGGGTTCGGTCGGAAAAAACTGCCGCATCACGGGCACGAAATTCATCCGTGAGGTACGTATCTGCGACAACGTCACCATCGACGGCGCTTCGGCCCTGCAGAACGGAACCCTCTGCGACGGCGCCCATATCGGCGTGGATGTCAAAGCCTACGATTTCATTGCCGCCGAAGCGTCGCATATTGACAACGGTTCGATCGTCGAACGCTGTTTCGTGGGCGAAAGCTGCCGCCTGGACAAAGCCTTCACGGCGGCCGAATCGCTCTTTTTCGCCAACTCGCACTGCGAGAACGGCGAGGCGGCCTCGATCTTCGCAGGGCCTTACACCGTCTCGCACCACAAATCGTCGCTGCTCATCGCCGGAATGTTCTCGTTCTTCAACGCCGGCAGCGGTTCGAACCAGAGCAACCACCTCTTCAAAAGCGGGGCCGTACACCAGTCGGTACACCTGAGGGGCTGCAAGTTCTCGAGCGGCGCCTACATCATGTCCCCGGCACTCGAAGGAGCCTTCACGATGGTGATGGGGCACCACTCCTTCCACCACGACACGTCGGCGTTTCCGTGCTCCTACCTGATCGAAAAGGAGGGCCGCTCGGTACTGATGCCCGGAGCCAACCTCGTGAGCTACGGCAACGTGCGCGACATCGAGAAGTGGCCCGCGCGCGACAGGCGGAAAATAAAACGCGACGTCATCAACTTCGAAGAGTATAATCCTTACATCGCCGAGGCGATGATCCATGCCGTCGATACGCTCCACACCCTCTCGGACAGCGATCCCGATGCTCCGACCTACAACTACCGCAAAGTCGTGATCCGGGCCGCCACACTGCGGCGCGGCATCAACCTCTATAATAAGGCGATCGTCGCGGCACTGGGCGCCATGCTCGGCAAAGGCGCGAACACGGCGTGCGACGGCAGCGGCCGTTGGCTCGACATCGCGGGACAGTATATCACCAAGCACGAGACGGAAGCCATTCTCGACGCCATCGATCAGGGAAAACTCGCCTCGGCGGAAGAGGTGGATGCCCGCTTCCAGGATTTCGCGGCGCATTACGACGATTACGCCCACAGTTGGGCCGTACAGATGCTTGCCGCCCTGGTGGGACATTGTCCTACGGCGGAAGAGATCGCCGACGCCGTCCGGGCGGGCGTGAATGCCCACGCCGCCATGCGCCGCACCACCGACGCCGACCGCGACCGCGACTGCTCGCTGGACATGGCCGTCAGCTACGGCCTGGACAGCGACTCGGAACAGGAACGCCGGGACGACTACTTCGCCGTCCGGGGACTCAAATAACCCACGGCCGGCGAATGCCGGCACAAAACCGAAGAAACCATGTATGAGCAAAGTATCACCCGGAAGCACCGCACGGCCTTCCTGATCGCCATCGACGGCTCCGGCTCGATGACCGAGGAGGTGTCGTTTCAGGGGCGGCGGACAAGCAAGGCCGAAGCGGTCGCCGCCGTCACCAACAACCTGCTTTTCGAACTGGTCGAACGGGCCCGCCGCAGCGACGGCGTGCGCGATTACTACGACCTCGCCATAGTGAGTTACGGTGGCGACGACCGGATCGAACCGTTACTCTCCCGGGAGCTGAAATGGGTTCCCGTCGCGGAACTGGCGGCAAAATCCGTCCCCACAAGCATCACGACTGTGGAATTCCGCCTTCCGGACGGCCGCAGTTCGCTGCGCGAGATACCCGCGCCCTGCTGGATCGCACCCCGTGCCGCCGGCCAAACGCCGATGTACGAAGCACTGGCTACGGCCCGCGACCTGGTGAGCGAATGGGCGTTACGGCCCGAAAACGCCGAAAGTTTCCCGCCCGTCGTTTTCAACATCACCGACGGCGAGGCCACCGACTGCGACGACGATGACCTGCGCGCCGTCTGCGACCAGATCAAGTCTCTGCGCACGGCCGACGGCAATGCGCTGCTTATCAACATCCATATTGCCGCCGGAGACGGCATCCGCCCGGTACTCTTTCCCGAAGCCGGGGAAGCGGATTATGCCAACCGCTACGCCGCGCTGCTCTACGACTGTTCGAGCGAAATGCCCGCACTTTTCAACGACGCCATCCGCGCCGCGAAAGGGCCAGGCGCCATGCCGCCCTTCCGGGGCATGAGCTACAACGCCTCGATGGCCGAATTGATCTCGATTCTTAACATCGGCTCCATCAGCCTCAAAACCGAATAACGATGGCAGCAACCCTCACCGACTTCCGGCAGGCCCTGCTGGCCCCCGACCTCCTTTTTACGACGCTGCGGAACGCACGTCCCGCAACCGATGCCGCAGGTATGCCCCTGCTGTGCCGCACGACCCTTTTCGGCGAGGCGGAAATCACCTGGAACGGCAGCCGTTGGCTCCTGTTCCTGCCCCTTTCGCCCTCGGCACTGCCGCACATCGAACGCACGGCCGTACAGTTGAAACGACTCAATACCGAACACCTGGCCGAATACCGCATACTGCCCGAAGAGATGTCCTTCACCGACGCCACGGGCGCCGAACGCCGCACCGACCTGGTACTGCAACGCCTTCCGGAAGGCATGTGCTTCGAGGAGGCGCTTGCCACCTTCAGCCGCGAAACACTGCTTCAGGCCCTCGACCGGCTGCAGGAGGAGCTGCGCGAACTGGGCTTTACGCACAATAACCTCAAAGCCGAAAATCTCGTCTGGAGCGACGGACGGCTCATCCCCCTCCGTTACCATTACGCACGGTTCGACGGCGGCGACGACACGGCGGCCTTCGAAGCCCTGCGCCTGCGCATCGGCAACCTGCCCGGCGCGCAGACCGTCAGCGACACAACGGCAACCTACAATCCCGGGCGGCGTCTGACCGGCCACCGGTGGACGAGCCACGTCTTCGAGGGGCTGGTCTGCGTCGAGGACGAGACCGGATTCGGTTTCGTCGATACCGACAACAACCCGGTGATTGCCGCCCTTTTCCGTTGGGCCGGAGACTTCCGCGAAGGACGCGCCGAGGTGGAAACGGAAACGGGTATGGGCCTGATCGACAAAACGGGCGGTTACGTAATCCCGCCCGAATACGAAATCGTGGAGTACGACCCCGCACAGAGCGTGGCCCGCGTGCGGCTCGACGGGCGCTGGGCGCTGTTCGACTATCTCGGACGGCGGCTGACGGAGTTTGGAACGAATAATGAATGACAGAAAAACAAATATGCAAAATATGGAAGAAGCAATCAAAGTCCTCATCATAGGCAGCGGCCCCGCCGGGTATACCGCCGCAATCTACACCTCCCGTGCCAACCTGCGGCCCGTACTCTACGAGGGAATCGAGCCGGGCGGACAGCTCACGACGACTACCGAGATCGAGAACTTCCCGGGCTATCCCGACGGTGTGGACGGCAATCAGATGATGGCCGACATGCGCCGGCAGGCGGAACGTTTCGGCGCCAAGATCCACAAAGGGGTCATCACGCACGTCGACCTGGCGTCGCGCCCGTTCCATGTGATCGTGGACGGAGAGAAAGAGCTGCTGGCCGAAAGTATCATCATCGCCACGGGGGCTTCCGCCAAGTACCTCGGACTGCCTTCGGAGACCAAATACCGGGGCCAGGGCGTGAGCGCCTGCGCCACCTGCGACGGGTTCTTCTACCGCAAGAAGGACGTGGCGGTCATCGGCGGCGGCGACACGGCGTGCGAGGAAGCCACCTACCTGGCTTCGCTCTGCCGCAAGGTCTACCTGATCGTGCGCAAGCCCCACCTGCGCGCTTCGAAAGCCATGCAGGAACGCGTGAAACGCACGCCGAACATCGAAATACTCTTCGAGCACAACACCGCCGAGGTGCTGGGCGACGACTCGGGCGTGACGGGTCTGCTGCTGCGCCGCACCGACGGTTCGGAGGTGAAGATCGACGTGACGGGCGTGTTCCTGGCCATCGGCCACCACCCCAACACGGAACTGTTCGCCGACCAGGTGGAACTCGACCGCGAAGGCTACATCAAGGTCGAACCCGGAACGTCGAAAACCAACGTGGAGGGTGTCTTCGCCGCCGGCGACGTCAAAGATCCCCACTACCGGCAGGCCATCACCGCTGCCGCTTCGGGCTGCATCGCGGCCCTGGACTGCGAACGGTTTTTATTGCGGTAGACCTCTATAAAACGATTCGCAATTCAAAAAAGGGATACGCGGGCAGGGGTGTCGCAGGTTGCTGCGCAACCCGGTTTTTAATTCTGAATTCTTACTTTTCAATTCGCTAACAAATTGAGCTTTAGCGTCACCATATTAGGTTCCGCCTCGGCCAAACCCACCCCGAACCGGCATCCGTCGGCACAGGTGGTCAACGTCAACGAACAGTACTTTCTGGTCGATGCGGGCGAAGGGGTGCAGCAGCAGTTGTTCCGTTACGGCATCAATCCGCTGAAACTGCGCGCGGTGTTCATCTCGCACCTGCACGGCGACCATGTTTTCGGGCTTTTCCCATTGCTCTCGACGCTGGGGCTGTACGGCCGGAAAACCGTGCTTCAAGTCTTCGCACCGTCCCCTTTCGGGGAGATGCTGGCCTGCCACCTGAAGTATTTCGACCCGGATCTGCCCTACCCGATCGCTTGGACGGAAGTACACACGACCCGGCACGAACTGCTGTTCGAAAACCGCACGCTGGAGGTGTGGAGCATCCCCCTGCGGCACCGGATTCCGGCGGCGGGCTTCCTCTTCCGGGAGAAGGAACCTCCTCTGAACGTGGACAAATTCAAGATCGTCAAACACAATTTATCGGTGGCCCAGATCACTGCGGCCAAGCGGGGCGAGGACGTGACGCTCGGCACGGGGGAGACGATTCCGAATGCAGCGTTAACCTATTGCCCCCACGCGCCCCGTGCCTATGCCTATCTGTCGGACACGAACTACTCGGCCAAAGCCGCGACCCTATGCCGGGGGGTCGACCTGATGTACCACGAGACGACCTACGCGGCGGCGGAACAAAAAATCGCAAAGGAACGGGGCCACTCGACCACGGCCGACGCGGCAAAAGCGGCGCTTAAAGCCGGTGCAAAACGGCTCGTAATCGGCCACTTCTCATCGCGTTACAAGGACGAGTCGGCGCTGGTCGCCGAAGCCCGGCAGCTCTTTGCCGAAACCTATCCGGCCAATGAGGGCGAGACCTTCGTTATCGAAGCCCGAAAATCGTGCGGCACAAAACCCAAACCCGTAGACGGCGCCTGCCGCATGGAGAAAACGACCGACACACCATGACCAAAGCTGAAATCCAACTCGTCCGCTCGCTTGCCGACAAGCAGGCCCGCACCGAAAGCGGGCTATTCGTCGCCGAAGGCGCCAAGCTGATCGGCGAACTGCGCGCTTCGCACCTGCACGTGCGCAAAATTTTCTCGCTGGAAGGGGTCTTCGAAGGGCCGGAAGTCGAACAGGTTTCTCCGAAAGAGATGGAGCGTCTGTCGCTGCTCAAGACGGCCAACAACTCGCTGGCGCTGGTCGAAATCCCGCATTACAGGCTCGACGCGGGCGCACTCGCCGGACAACTCGTGCTGGCGCTCGACGGGGTGCAGAATCCGGGCAATATCGGCACCATCATCCGCCTGGCCGACTGGTTCGGCATCGGGGACATCGTCTGCTCGGAAAATACGGCCGACTGCTTCAATCCGAAGGTCGTGCAGGCCACGATGGGGGCCATCCTGCGCGTGCGGGTACATTACGCACCGCTCGAACAATTCCTCTCGCAGGCCAAAGCACTGGGAATGCCGCTGTACGGAACTTTTCTGGAGGGGGACAATATCTACCGCAGTACGCTCACCCCGGGCGGCGTGATCGTCATGGGCAACGAAGGCCGGGGCGTGACGCCGGCCGTCGAACGGCTCATCACCCGCCGCCTGTTCATTCCGCCCTATCCCGCCGGCCGGCAAGGCTCCGAGTCGCTCAACGTGGCAATGGCCACGGGGATCGTCTGCGCTGAATTTCGCCGCCAGGCGAGCGCCGTGTGGCGAAAGTAAGGCCGAAGGCCGGAAAAGAAATAGCAGACGGGAAGCGACAATTTATTGTCCGGATTCCGTCTGCTATTTCTTTTTCATCATTTATGACTTCCGCCGCACGGCCGAGCCGCAGCAGAAAAAGCGTCGCGTTATTCCGAGCGAACGCAAGGAATGCGACGCAATTCCGACAGAACTAACTTCCCCCGAAACCAACCGCAGCCGAAAAAGGGCGCGCGATTATCGTGAGCGGAGGCGAACGATGCGACGCAATTTCGACAAAAACGAACCGCACCCCGACCAAACCCGGCAGAACTTACATTTGTTCCACCGCAATTCCGTTATCCGCAACCCGCACGATTTCCTCCGCGACTTCCGACGCGGCCTCACACCGGTCAGTCGGAAAAATCCCCTCGGCGCAGAGCCGCCGGATGCTGTCGGCGAGCGCACGGGCAGCGTGCGACACCTGCTCTCTCTGCTCCCTGCCGGCCGAAGAGAGATCGATCACATTCAGCAAACGTACCGCGTGACGCACACACACTTCGTATTCGATGTAGACGGTGTTCCGTCGCCGCCGGTCATAGGGGGCCAGCCACAACGTCTCGAACATCAATTCGAAAACCGCTTCTACAAGTTCGGGATTACATTTCGGAATCAGTCGGTCTCGCAAACTCATTTTCCCAAGTCTTTACACGGAAAAAAGCGCGGGCATCACACCGTATCCACCATCGAGGTATTGGACGACCCGTAACGTAGAATGCAGTAAATGCCCACGCCGAAAAACAGCGAGAGCATCAACCTTCATTCCTTACGTTACGCGAAAGTGTCCAATTTCCGACAGTAAGAAAAAAGCCGATGCGCTTTTTATCCGAATCATGTCGACAGCCCTGAGAGACTGCCATGTAACAAAGATAGCTAAATTTCATCAATTGCAAAGAAATCCAGCCTGCCGGGATGCAATTTTTCACCTTTATTACGACAGACACGTTGCGGAATCTGAATAATATGTATATCTTTGTAAGTTGAAATATAAGTATCTATGTCAGAACAGAAACTCAAAATAGGCATCACGCAGGGCGATACCAACGGCGTCGGCTGGGAGGTTATCCTCAAAACCTTCGCCGATCCGCGCATGACGGAACTCTGCACGCCGGTGATCTACGGATCGCCGAAAGTGGCCGCCTATTACCGAACGACGATCGCCGAACCGGGGGACGTCGCCTTCTGCACCGTGCCTTCGGCCCGCGAAGCGCGCCGGGGACGGGTCAATCTGGTGGCGTGCGGCGAGGAGGAGATACCCGTCGAACCCGGCAAACCCACCGTCGAGGCGGGCCGTGCGGCGGTTGACGCACTCCGGACGGCTGTCAAAGAGTTGAAGGAGGGAACGATCGACGCGCTGGTCACGGCGCCGTTCGACAAGGAAACCGTACAAAGTGATGACTTCCGCTTCACGGGGCACACCGAATTCTTCGGAGCCGAGTTGGGCGGCGAACCGATGATGATCCTGTGCAGCGACCTGCTGCGCGTGGGACTCGTCACCAAACATATCCCCGTAGCGGAAATCAGCCGCAGCATCACGAAGGAGAAAATCGTCCGCGATCTGCACACCCTGCGCCGGTCGCTCATCGAGGATTTCGGCATTGTCGAACCGCGCATTGCGGTGCTGGCGCTCAACCCCCATGCCGGAGACGGCGGACTGCTGGGACGCGAGGAGAACGAAATCATCAAACCGGCGATCGTGGAGGCTTTCTCGAAGGGGGTTCTGGCCTTCGGGCCTTTTGCGGCGGACGGGCTTTTCGCCAGCGGCAACTACACCAAATACGACGGCGTGCTGGCCATGTACCACGATCAGGGACTGACGCCGTTCAAAACGCTCTCGCCCGACGGCGTGAATTTCACGGCCAACCTGCCCAAAGTGCGCACTTCGCCCGATCACGGCGTGGCGTACGACATCGCGGGCCAGGACAAGGCCGACCCGCAGTCGATGCGTGCGGCGATTTACACGGCCATCGACATCGTGGAGAACCGGCGTGCGTGGGCCGAATGGTCGCGCAATCCGCTTCAGCGCGCCGAGCGCGAACGCGGCGGACGGGACATATCGGTCCGGGAGCTGCCGCAAAACGAAAAGGAGGAGTAGCATGAACCCGCTCAGACAAATCCGTGTCGGCACATGCTTCACAGCCGCATGGTTCCTGCTGGGACTCGGTTGGTTTTGCGATTACTCATTGGGCGATCGGACATCAAACAACTGATCTTCGGAGAACTGACCGTCCTGTTGGGCATCGTCTGGGGATTCGCAACGATCCGCGATGCCCGTAAAAAGGAGCACGACAAATAAAGGAAGAAAAAACCGGACAAACCGGAGGCGTATTCCGTCTCGTAATTGTGGAAGCGCCGATGGCTCCGAAAACTTAATTTACAATACAAATGATTAAAATCACTTTTCCCGACGGCTCCGTCAGAGAATACGCCGAAGGGACAACAGCTTACCAAATCGCGGAAAGTATCAGCCCTCGTTTAGCTGCCGACTCTCTCGCCGCTTCGGTAAACGGCACGACGGTCGACATGACCCGCGCCATCGACCACGACGCCACGATCAAGTTCTACAAATGGGACGACGAAGAGGGCAAACACGCCTTCTGGCACACATCCTCGCACCTGCTGGCCGAAGCGCTCGAAGCCCTCTACCCGGGCATCAAGTTCGGCATCGGGCCGGCCATCGAGAGCGGCTTCTACTACGACGTGGACAGCCCGGCCCCCATCACGGAGACCGACCTCGCGAAGATCGAAAACAAGATGCTGGAGCTTTCCCGCAACAAGGAACCGCTCGTGCGCCGCGAAGTGCCCAAAGCCGAAGCGCTGAAAACCTTCACCGAAAAGGGCGACCAGTACAAGGTCGAGCTGATCTCGGCGCTCGAGGACGGCACGATCTCTTTCTATACCAACGGAGCGTTCACCGACCTCTGCCGGGGACCGCACATCCCCAACACGGGCTACATCAAGGCCATCAAGCTGACCTCCGTGGCCGGCGCCTACTGGCGCGGCGACGAGAAGCGCCAGATGCTGACCCGCATCTACGGCATTACCTTCCCCAAGAAGTCGATGCTCGACGAGTACCTCGTGATGATGGAGGAGGCCAAGAAACGCGACCACCGCAAGCTGGGCAAGGAGCTGGAGTTGTTCACCTTCTCGCAGCGCGTGGGCCAGGGCCTGCCCCTGTGGCTGCCCAAAGGAGCCGCCCTGCGCGACCGCCTGGAGCAGTTCCTGCGGGGTGTGCAGAAGGAGTACGGCTACCAGCAGGTGATCACCCCGCATATCGGCAACAAGGAGCTGTACGTCACTTCGGGCCACTACGCCAAGTACGGCAAGGACTCGTTCCAGCCCATCCACACCCCGATCGAGGGGGAGGAGTACCTCCTCAAACCGATGAATTGCCCGCACCACTGCGAGATTTACCGTTCGAAGCCCCGTTCGTACAAGGAATTGCCCGTGCGCCTGGCCGAGTTCGGCACCGTCTACCGTTACGAGCAGTCGGGCGAACTGCACGGATTGACGCGCGTGCGCGGCTTCACGCAGGACGACGCCCACCTGTTCGTCCGCCCGGATCAGCTTCTCGAAGAGTTCGAGCGGGTGATCGACATCGTGCTTTATATTTTCAAAACGCTGAAGTTCGACAACTATACGGCACAGATTTCGCTGCGCGACCCCAATAACAAGGAGAAATACATCGGCTCGGATGAAAACTGGGAAAAAGCCGAAAGCGCCATCATGCAGGCTGCGGCGGAGAAAGGGCTGAACACGGTCGTCGAACTGGGCGAAGCCGCTTTCTACGGACCGAAGCTCGACTTTATGGTCAAAGATGCCATCGGCCGCAAATGGCAGTTGGGAACCATCCAGGTGGACTACAACCTGCCGGAACGGTTCGACCTGACGTACAAGGGCGCCGACGACCGTCTGCACCGCCCGATCATGATCCACCGCGCGCCGTTCGGCTCGATGGAGCGTTTCGTGGCCGTGTTGCTGGAGCACACGGGCGGCAAATTCCCCCTGTGGCTCTCGCCCCAGCAGGTCGTGGTGCTTCCCATCTCGGAGAAGTTCAACGACTATGCACAGCAGGTCGCCGACTTCCTTAACAAGTCGGACGTACGAACCGAGGTCGACGACCGCAACGAGAAGATCGGCCGCAAGATCCGCGACAACGAGTTGAAGCGCATCCCTTACCTGCTGATCGTCGGCGAAAAGGAGGAGGCCGAAAACCTCGTCTCGGTTCGCGCCCAGGGCGAAGGCGACAAGGGTCAGATGACGCTCGACGCGTTCCGCGACTTCATCACGGGACTGGTCACGACGGAGATCGAGGCCAACAAGATGGAAAAGAAATAAACAATTCGATTAACCTTTTTAATACGTACGATTATCGCAGCACCGAAACCATTCCCGCCGAGGCCGTTCAACCCCGGGAATAACAGACCGAAGCCTGCTCCAGGCAACAACCGTTATGGGCGCAGACCGCCCGAGAAGGAAAATCCGCACCGTATCAACGAACAGATCACGGTTCCCGAAGTGCGTTTGGTAGGCGCCAACATCGAACAGCCGCAGGTTCTTTCGACCCGCGATGCCCTGAAGCTCGCGCACGAAATGGAACTCGACCTGATCGAAATCTCACCCAAGGCCGAACCGCCCGTATGCCGCATCGCCGACTACCAGAAGTTCCTGTACCAGCAGAAAAAGAAGGCGAAGGAGCTGAAAGCCAATCAGGTGAAAGTCGTGGTCAAGGAGATCCGCTTCGGCCCGCAGACAGACGACCATGATTACAACTTCAAGCTCAAGCACGCTACCAACTTTCTGAAAGAAGGTTCGAAGGTAAAGGCTTATGTGTTCTTCCGCGGCCGGTCGATCGTCTTCAAGGAGCAGGGCGAAATCCTGCTGTTGCGCTTCGCCACCGATCTCGAAGAGATCGCCAAAGTGGAGTCGATGCCCAAGCTCGACGGCAAGAAGATGAACATGATCCTCGCGCCGAAAGTCAAAAAGTAACAAGCGGCCGCAAGGCCCTGTAACAGCGAAAAACAACAACGGCGGAACGGACTGTCCGGGCCGCAGGTTGTTGTTTTTGCATTTTCAGAAACGGGGGGGCATGCCGTTCCGTTCCCGCATGCGCTATTCCCTTCTGCCGGAACAATCCCGACAGAAATGATCGGCATAAAAATCCGATATTTTTCCTACCTTTACCCCGATAAAAGAGTGATCCCCGTCCGGATTCTTTTCGAGCGTTCGGACGTCGGCATGCCGAAGATTGCTCCCAGTGTTGCCCCGGCAGGAAACTGCATGGGAAGAGAAACGTCTTCGGCTACCCCGGATCGCAGAGAACCAAACTGCAAAAAAGATGAAAAAATGGATGTTATCCGGATGGCTGCTCGCCTTGACGGCCTGCGGACAAGTACCACAGGAACAGATCGATTCGCTCAAGGAGACCTTCGCCGCGTATGAACAGAACGGCGCCGGCACCGAAATGCCGGAGCAATTCCGCGCGCTGCAGGATTCGTTTGCCGAGGTGGAGAAATCCGTGGAGGCGGAAAAGGAAAAATTGTTCGGCAGCTACTCCGATGCCGAACGAAAGATGACGCAGATCGAACAGGAATTGGACGAGATGGCAACCACCATCGGCGAACGGAGCGCGCGTTTTCAGAAGATGTATCGCCAATTGGCGCGGGAAGTCAGCCTGGGGCTGCTCCTGTACGGAAGCCTGCCCAAAGACAAAGCCCGGAGCCTGCCCGAAGCGATGAAAGACGATCTGCAGCGCGCCGCACAGCCCATGAAGCTGGTGCGAGAGCTTATGAAGGCCGAAACCTATGCGCAGAAACAGCAGATTCTCAGTCCGCAGATCGAAAAGCTGGAGCAGCTCAACGCAACAATGAAACCCTGGCTTTCGGAGCAGCAGTACGACGAATGTCTGAAAAAAGTCGAAGCCCAGTTGAAAAAGACAAATCTCGGCGACGACGGCCGGGTCGGGTTCGGAGCGTTTTGATCATCCGGGCTTTCACCCCCCCCCTCGCATGTAAAGTTCGCGGCGCTGCCGGGCACAACAGCCAATTCAGGCTCCGGAGCCTGCGCTGCGCTCTTACGTGCAATGTTTCCCCCGTTGCAATCCCCCGACATCACAAAGTCACAGATAAATAAAATCTGGAAAATTCATCCGTCTGCCTGCACTTTTCCCTATATTTGTAAAATACAGGATGCGGCTCGGCAAAGTCTGCGAACCAATTTGCGGCTTTGCCTTTTGTCTTGTTGCATAACCGGCTACCCGCCGGCATGAAGAAAACATATGATAACGTCAGAAAACGACCTGTTCCGCATCGCGGATGACAAAGCGTTCGAATCCGCAGCCCTCGCGTCCTTCCGCTTCCAGGCGGAGGCGTGCCCGCCGTATCGGGAATACATCGAACGCATCGGCGTGCGGCCATCGGAGGTCTGCACGCTGCGCGAGATTCCGTTCCTGCCGATCGGTCTCTTCAAAAGCCGGGAGGTCTACTGCGGCGAAACGCCGCCCGAGATTGTCTTTACGTCGAGTGCCACCACGGGGATGACCCCCTCGCGGCATCCGATGCACTCGCTGGCGTGGTACGAACAGACCTTTCGTGCGGCATTCCGCACCTTCTACGGCGATCCCGCCCGGTGGAGCCTCTACGGACTGCTGCCCAACTACCTCGAACGGCAGGGTTCGTCGCTGGTCTACATGGTCGACCGGCTTATCGCCGACTGCGGCTCGGGCGGCTTCTACCTGCACGACTACGAGCGTTTGCTCGCAGACATGCAGGCCGACCCGAAGCCCAAAATCCTGCTGGGCGTGAGTTATGCCCTGTGGGATTTGGCCGAACGCCATGCACCGAAACTGCACGACACCGTGGTCATGGAGACGGGCGGCATGAAGGGCCGCCGGGAAGAGCTGCCCAAAGAGGAGTTCCACCGCATGCTGTGCGATGCCTTCGGCGTGGAGGCGATCCACTCGGAATACGGCATGGCCGAACTTACGTCGCAGGCTTATTCACAGGGCCACAACCGGTTCCGCGCGCCGGGATGGATGCGGGTACTGACGCGCGACGTCAACGATCCGTTCGATCTGCTGCCCCCGGGCTCGCGGGGCGGCATCAACGTCATCGACCTGGCTAACCGCTCCTCGTGCGCCTTCTTGCAGACGGAGGATGCGGGCACGGTTTTCGCCGACGGCAGTTTCACCGTCGAAGGCCGGATCGACCATGCCGAAATCCGGGGCTGCAACCTGCTGGTGCAGTAATTCCATGTAAAAAGCGACAAAAAAGATGAATACGACAGCAACGATCGATTTCGTGATCCTCTGGGTCGACGGCAACGACCCGGCCTGGCAGCAGGAGTTTCGCGCAGCCCGACATACGGCCCATGAGGACGCCTCCACGATCCGCTTCCGCGACTGGCGCAACCTGCACTACTGGTTCCGTGCGGTGGAACGCTTCGCCCCCTGGGTGCGGCGTATTCACTTCATCACGTGGGGGCACCTCCCCGCGTGGCTCGACACGTCAAACCCCAAACTGCACATCGTCAACCACCGCGACTACATTCCCGGGGAGTATCTTCCGACGTTCAACTCGAACACCATCGAACTGAACATCCACCGCATCGAGGGGCTTGCCGATCGCTTCGTGCTGTTCAACGACGATACGTTCCTGTGCCGCCCCTGCGCGGAAGACGATTTTTTCCGTCGCGGATTGCCGCGCGACATGGCGCGCCTGAGCCTCGTTCAGCCTTCGTCCGTAGGCCATATCGTCTACAACAACCTGGAACTGCTCAACGCCGCGCACCGCAAAAACGAGGTGATGCGCCGCCATTTCGGAAAGTGGTTTTCGCCCCGTTACGGCGCGGCGAACCTGTTGAAAAGCCTGACCCTGCTGCCGTGGTCGTGGTTTCCGGGAATTCTCGATCCTCACATCCCGCAGCCCTACCTCCGGTCGCAGTTCGAACGGGCCTGGGAAATCTGGGGTCCGCAGTTGGATGCCTCGTGCCGCAACACGTTCCGCGACCTGACCGACCTCTCGCACTGGCTTGTCCGCTACGACGGTCTCTGCCGCGGGGAGTTCGTGCCCCGGAGCCTGGCCGACAGCCATACGATGACGCTGGGCGACCGGCAGATCGATGCCGTCGCACACGATATCGTCCGCCAACGCTACCGCATGATCTGCCTGCACGACAACGCCGCAATCGCCGACTTCGATGGCGTCAGCCGCCGCCTGTGCGAGGCTTTCGAGCGGATTCTCCCTGAAAAATCGAGCTATGAACGCTGATCCCGCCATCCGCCTCTCGGTACTCGTCCCGGTCTACGGCGTCGAACCGTACATCGCCGACTGCGCCCGTTCGCTCTTCGGACAGTCGTTGCAGGAGGGCGTGGAATTCCTGTTCGTCGACGACGCATCGCCCGACGGTTCGATCGCCGTGTTGGAACGGGTCGTGAAGGAGTTCCCGCAGCGGCAAACGCAAATCCGCATCCTGCACCACGCAACCAACCGGGGACTGGCCGCCGCACGGCGCACGGCGATCGACGCGGCACGCGGAGAATGGCTGCTCCATGTGGACAGCGACGATATGCTGCTGCCGGGCGCGCTCGAAAAACTGCTGGCGGCGGCCGGCACACACCCCGGCGCCGACCTCGTCTACGCCGGATACCTCGCCACCGAACACCCCGAAACCGCCCCCCTGCGCGGCAAACGGGTGCACATGCCGCAATGGAACCGCGAACGGATCCTGCATACGCTGCTCGCCCAGACGCACCGCATCAACAACCGCCCCTGGGGCATGCTGATCCGGCGCTCGCTCTTCACCGCAAACGGCATCTACCCCGTCGAAGGAATCAACTTCGCCGAAGATTACGCCGTCACGCCGCGCCTGGTACACGCCGCACGGGAAGTCGCCGTAATTCCCGACACGCTTTATGCCTACCGCGAGGCGCGCGAAGGTTCCTACATGAAACGGCTCGACGACCGGGCTGCGGCACAGTATGTCGCGGCCAACCGCGCGATCGAAGCGTACATGAAAGCGCAGCCCGACTACGCCGCCTACCGCAACAGCATCGTGCTCGGACGGCTCAACATCGAAAAATGGATCCTCCTGCGGGGCCTTCAGCCCGCGAAATACGATGCGCAGCTCTTTGCGGACTGCGACAGGCCCCGGAAGGTGAGCCACCGGCTCTATGCAGCCGCGATCCGCAGCGGCATTAGGCCGTTGGCACGCCTCCTGGGTATGATTTTCAAATATGCCGCCTGATCGGCAACGGTACAAAAAAGGAGCGGCCCCGGTTTCCCGGAGCCGCTCCTTTTTACCGCTGTCGTCAGTTCGAGAATTTCAGTTCGTCCTTGCCGGCATCGATGCAGATCGGTTTGGTGCGGTCGATGTCGCCCGCCAGGATTCGCTTCGACAAGTCGTTGACGATATAGCGCTGGATCGTCCGCTTCACGGGCCGGGCGCCGAACAGCGGATCGTACCCCGCCGCCGCGATCCACTCGCGCGCCTTATCGCTGTATTCCAGACGCACGCCGTTCTCCGCCAGCATCTTGCGCACGATGTTCATCTGAATGTCGACGATGCGCTCGATGTCCCTGCGGGTCAGCGGTTCGAACATCACGATCTCGTCGATGCGGTTCAGGAATTCGGGCTTGAGCTGCTGCTTCAGCAGGTCGATCACGTCCTGACGGGTGCGCTCCACCACCTCCTCCGGCAGTTTCTTTCCGTCGAAGGCCGCCGCGAAGTTCTCCTGAATGACCTGCGATCCCATGTTGGAGGTCATGATGACGATCGTATTGCGGAAATCGACCGTGCGGCCCTTGTTGTCGGTCAAACGACCGTCGTCCAGTACCTGCAGCAGAATATTGAACACATCGGGATGCGCCTTCTCAATCTCGTCGAGCAGCACCACCGAATAGGGCTTGCGCCGCACGGCCTCCGTAAGCTGCCCGCCCTCGTCGTAACCGACATATCCCGGAGGCGCTCCCACGAGCCGGGACACGCTGTGCCGCTCCTGATACTCGCTCATGTCGATGCGCGTCAGCATCTGGTCGTCGTTGAAAAGGAATTCGGCCAACGCCTTCGCCAGTTCAGTCTTGCCGACACCGGTGGTTCCGAGGAAGATGAACGACCCGATCGGCTTGCGGGGATCGTTCAACCCCGCACGCGAACGGCGAACGGCGTCCGATATGGCCGCAATCGCCTGCTCCTGACCGACGACACGCTTGTGCAGCTCGTCCTCCATGTGGAGCAGTTTCTCGCGTTCGGAGGCCAGCATGCGCGTTACGGGAATCCCCGTCCAGCGCGACACCACTTCGGCCACGTCCTGCGCATCGACCTCCTCCTTGATCATCGAACCGTTGGCCGACGTGAGGCGGAACTCCTCCTGCAGGGCCGCGATCTGCTTCTCCGCCTCCTGAATCCGGCCGTAGCGAATCTCGGCCACCTTGCCGTAGTCGCCCTGGCGTTCGGCCCGCTCCGCCTCCACCTTCAGACGTTCGATCGCATCCTTATTCGCCTGTATCTTTTTCAGCAGGTCGCGCTGTCCCTGCCATTTGGCCCGCATCTCGGCGTCTTTCGACTTCAGCTCCTCGATCTCCTTCGTCAGTTGGGCGACGCGCTCCTTGTCCTTCTCGCGGCGGATCGCCTCCCGCTCGATCTCCAGCTGGCGCACGCGGCGGTCGAGGTTGTCGATCTCCTCGGGCACGGAGTTCATCTCCAGACGCAGACGCGACGCGGCCTCGTCCACCAGGTCGATGGCTTTATCGGGCAGGTAACGCGAGGTGATGTAGCGCGTCGAAAGCTCGACGGCCGCCACGATCGCCTCGTCCTTGATCCGCACCTGGTGGTGGTTCTCGTAACGCTCCTTCAGCCCCCGCAGGATCGAGATGGCATCCTCCTGCGTCGGCTCGTCGACCATCACCTTCTGGAAACGGCGCTCGAGCGCCTTGTCCTGCTCGAAATATTTCTGGAACTCGTCGAGCGTCGTGGCGCCGATCGTTCGCAGCTCGCCGCGCGCAAGGGCGGGCTTGAGGATATTCGCCGCGTCCATCGCGCCGGACGACTTGCCGGCACCGACCAGCGTGTGAATCTCGTCGATGAAGAGCAGAATCTCGCCTTCCGAGGCGGTCACCTCCTGCACGACGGCCTTCAACCGCTCCTCAAACTCGCCCTGGTATTTGGCACCCGCAATAAGGGCGCCCATATCGAGCGAATAGATCATCTTCGACTTGAGGTTTTCCGGCACGTCGCCGTCGATGATCCGACGGGCGATTCCCTCCGCAATAGCCGTCTTGCCGACGCCTGCTTCACCCACCAGAATCGGGTTGTTCTTCGTGCGGCGCGAAAGAATCTGCAGCACACGGCGGATCTCCTCGTCGCGGCCGATCACCGGGTCGAGCTTGCCCGAACGGGCCTGCTCGTTGAGGTTGATGGCATACTTGCCCAGCGCGTCGAACTCCTTCTCGGCCGTCTGCGAATCGACGGTCGATCCCTTGCGGAAGACGCGGATGGCCTCCAGCAGCTCCTTTTCGGTCGCCCCGTTGCGTTTGAGTATGTCGGCCGCCGGGCCGCGCTCGGCCACCAGGGCGAGCAGCAGGTGCTCGACGGAAGCGTATTTGTCGTTGAAATTCTTCGTAAAGTCCACGGCCCGCTGCACGACTTTCGAGGCGTCGGACGAAAAGAACTGCTCGCCGTCACCGCCCGAAACGCGCGGCAGCGCATCCACCGCACGGCGCACCTCGTCACGCAGCGTGCGCACGTTTACGCCTACACGCCCCAGCAGGAAAGCCGAAAGCGAATCGTCCTCCTTGACGAGCACGTCGAGCAGGTGCATCGGTTCGACGGCCTGCTGACCGTTCTGTTTGGCAAGCGACACCGCACTTTGCAGCGCCTCCTGCGCTTTGATGGTTAAGGTATTGATATTCATAGTTCGAAGATATTTTTTGCACGTTCCGAACTATCTGTCCGCAAAATACCTGCCAAGTATAGATGCTGCGTCAGGATGTCAGAGCGTGTCACAATCTGTCACACGAAAGCGGTCATAGCGGCAGTTGAACTGACAGATCCACACACGAAAAGCTCGTCCGGATGCTTCTTTCGGTGCCGGACAATCAAGCAGGATAGTTACAAAAACCATTCTATCCCGGAACCACACGCGAACGGGGAGGGCATTTTATTTATCCAAACCGAAACTGCGAACCGTTTTTTTCCTAACTTTGCCCGCGTTTAAAAGAGCTGGATACAGTTCCACCCGGGCAGGGCGGAGAAAACATTGAAAATTTCAACTAATCCTTATTTCCTATGAAAAAACTCTTACAATTCATTGGTGCGGTCACGATCATTGGCGCAGCCGTTTCGTGCGATTCGATCAGCAAGGCCATCAGTCCTACCAAGATGGATACCGTCGAAGGTACGCAGCTGGTCATCGACGGGTTCAAGAAAAATGTCGACCTCAACAAATGGAAGGTTTACGAACTGTATTGGATGGAGGGGGAAGAACTCGAAAACAACCTCCAGATGCTTTGCGTCGGCATGATCAACAAGGATAACAGCTGCTTCACGCAGACCTTCCACCTCGCGGGTCCGGTTGCCGGCACGGCCAGCAACCTCCACGAAGCCATCGGCATCGGAATGGACAAGCTCAACTACAACGAAGTCAAGGGTATAACCCCCGAAATGATCGACCCCGAGGCGATCCGGCAGCAATACGAGGCGGCAAAGGCGATGCTCCCCGAGAAGTACGACTTCAAGAGCATCGGCACCTATCGTTTCAAAGAGGTGCTTCCTACGGGCAATTCGTTCATCGACCGGGGGAAGGACATCGGCCGGATCGACGCTTCGTTCGACCTCAACATGACCGAACGCGGCAAGGAGTACGTAGAAAGCGCCGGCAAGAAATCGATGCAGTATTACGAAGTGGACTTCAACGTGCTGCCCGACGGATCGGTCGAGATCGACGAGTAACCGCATCAGGACATCTGATCATAAAGCGGGAATTCCGGCAGGGGTTCCCGCTTTTTTTGCACCGGAAATCCGACATGGCACATCCCTACCCACGCACAGCAGTACGATGCGTCTTGCAGCCATCGTCTCCCGCCGGCGGGGAAAACACGGCCTGAGTTACATTTTTAATTTTTAATTTTTAATTTTTAACTCTATTATTTCTATCTTTGCGCTACTATGAGCGATTTCATTGTCAGTGCACGCAAATACCGCCCCGCGACCTTCGCTTCGGTCGTCGGGCAGCAGCATATCACCTCCACCCTGCGCAACGCAATCGTGCGCGGGCAACTGGCTCACGCCTACCTTTTCTGCGGCCCGCGCGGCGTGGGTAAAACCACGTGTGCCCGTATCTTTGCCAAAGCGATCAACTGCGAATGCAAACCGGGCGAAGGAGCGATCACACCCACAGGCGAACACGTGCGCTGGATGTCGGATACCGAAGCAAAAACGGGTCTTTTCGAGGCGTGCAACGCGTGCGAGTCGTGCCGCTCGTTCAACGAGGGACGTTCGCTGAACATTCACGAACTGGACGCTGCCTCGAACAACTCGGTGGAAGACATCCGCACGCTCATCGAGCAGGTGCGCATCATCCCGCAGGTAGGCCGCTACTCGGTGTTCATCATCGACGAGGTGCACATGCTCTCGGCCGCAGCCTTCAACGCTTTTCTCAAGACGCTCGAAGAGCCGCCCGCTCATGCCGTGTTCATCCTGGCGACCACCGAAAAACACAAGATCATTCCGACGATTCTCTCCCGCTGCCAGATCTACGATTTCAACCGCATCCGCGTGGAGGACAGCGTCGAATACCTCAAATACATTGCAGCACAGGAGGGAATTACAGCCGACGAAGAGTCGCTGAACCTCATCGCGCAGAAAGCCGACGGCGGCATGCGCGACGCGTTGTCGATGTTCGACAAGGCCGTGTCGTTCTGCGGCACGGCGCTGCAATACAAGCAGGTGGCCCGGACACTCAACGTGCTCGACTATGACACCTATTTCAGTGTATCGGAGATGTTGCTGGCCGGCAACTACGCCGACTCGCTGGTCACGTTCGACGCCGTGCTGGGGTGCGGATTCTCGGGCCAAACCTTCATGGCGGGTCTGAACCGCCACATGCGCGACCTGCTGATGGCCAAACGCCCCGAAACGTTGCGGCTGATCGAAATGACGGGTACGCTGCTCGAACGATACCGGACGCAGGCGGCCGCCTGCGAAGTCGGGTTTCTGTTCGGAGCAATCTCCATCCTCACGGAACTCGACGGGAAAATACGGCAATCCTCCAACCAGCGATTGCTCGTGGAACTGGGCCTGATGAAGATTGCAGGGCTCGGTCAAAAAAAAAATGATTCCGTAACCAGCCAGGAATACGCACTTCCCCCGCTGACGCCCCGCACGGCGGCGGCAGTATCTCCCTCTCCGGCAACTGCCGCATGTTCCGCACCTGCTCCGCAGCCTCCAGCCACCGCTCCGGCACACCCGGCGACGGACGGAGTGACCGCAGCGCAGCCTGCGTCCGGCGTGCCGGCACAGTCCCAAGCAGCGCCGGTGCCCGTTTCACCCGTTCCTGCGCCGCAACCCGCAAAAGAAGCGGCACAGGCAACGCAGATACCTCCCGCACCACAAGCAGCCCCTTCTGCACAAACGGCAGTTCCGGCTCCGCAGGCCGCACGGCCTGCCCGGACTTCGCTGATTTCCGGGGCTTCGATTTCGGCGCTGATGGCGGCATCGGCGGAGGAAGAGGAGGAACTTTCGGACGGCGAAACGCCCGACGAACCCGAAGCGGCGCAGATCGACCCCCGATGCGAAGAGAAACTGGAGGCGGCGCGTGTACGCATCCTGCGGCTGATCCAGGAAAAACGGCCTCGTTTCGTAGCGGCCTTCGAGTTGATGCAATTCGCGGGCAACACGATTCGCGTGAGCGTCCCGACGGCAGCGCTGCAGGAGGAAATCCTCCGCACGAAGACCGAGATGCTGATGCGCGTAGCCGAAATTGCCGGCGTCGCGGGCCTGATCGAACTGGAAGTGACGGTCAACGAACAGATTAGGGCGGCAAGGCCCATTAAACTCGAAGACCGGCTCAAACACATGACCGAAAAGAATCCGCTGGTGACCGAACTGCGCAAAGCATTGGATTTAGAAATAGAGTAAAAACACAATCCGTAAATCGGCGGTGTTACCTTTTTCGTGGCCCCGGCGGATGCGGCAACCCCTCCGTCCAGCCCGAATACAACGTTTCGCCGTGTTTACAAATCCGGTATCCACGCCTCCGACATGGAACAACATACCCCGCATTCGGAGAACATATCCGGACGACTTTTCGACAATTAAACGACAAAAAATAATGGCAACAAAGAACTTCATAGAAGAACTCGAATGGCGCGGGATGATTCACACCATCATGCCCGGCGCGAAGGAACAACTCGAAAAGGAGATGACCACTGCCTACCTGGGTATCGACCCCACAGCCGACTCGCTGCACATCGGCCACCTGGTCGGCGTGATGATTCTCAAGCACTTCCAGATGTGCGGCCACCGTCCCCTGGCGCTCATAGGCGGTGCCACAGGGATGATCGGCGACCCTTCGGGCAAGTCGCAGGAGCGCAACCTGCTCGACGAAAAGACCCTGCGCCACAACCAGGACGCAATCAAGCGGCAGCTTTCGAAACTGCTCGACTTCGATTCGGACGCCCCGAACGCCGCTCGCATGGTCAACAACTACGACTGGATGAAGGACTTCACATTCCTCGACTTCATCCGCGACATCGGCAAGTGCATCACCGTCAACTACATGATGGCCAAAGACTCCGTAAAGAAGCGTTTCAACGGCGAAGGCGAAGGCATGTCGTTCACCGAGTTCACCTACCAACTGGTACAGGGTTACGACTTCCTGCATCTCTACGAAACCATGAATTGCAAAATCCAGTTGGGCGGCGCCGACCAGTGGGGCAACATCACCACCGGTACGGAGCTGATCCGGCGCAAGCTGGGCGGCGAGGCCGAAGCGTTCGGCATCACCTGCCCGCTGATCACCAAAGCCGACGGCACGAAGTTCGGCAAGACCGAAAGCGGCAACGTCTGGCTCGATCCGCGCTACACCTCGCCCTACAAATTCTACCAGTTCTGGCTCAACGTGAGCGACGAGGACGCCAAACGCTACATCAAGATTTTCACGCTGCTCGATCGCGAGACGATCGACGCCCTGACCGCCGAACATGAAACGGCTCCCCACCTGCGCATCCTGCAAAAACGGCTGGCACAGGAGATCACCACCATGATCCACTCCGCAGAGGAGTACGAAAAAGCCGTCGAGGCATCGGCGATCCTCTTCGGCGGTTCGACCTCGGAGGCGCTCCGGCGGCTCGACGAGCAGACGCTGCTGCAGGTGTTCGAGGGCGTGCCGCAGTTCCGCATCGCCCGTACCGGACAGGAGATGCCGTTCCTCGACCTCTGCGCCGAGAAGACGCAGATTTTCCCCTCGAAAGGCGAGTGCCGCAAGATGGTGCAGGGCGGCGGCGTGTCGCTCAACAAGGAGAAGGTTGCAGACCCGATGCGCCCCGTAACGGAGGCTGACCTGATCGCCGGCAAATACCTGCTCGTACAGCGCGGCAAAAAGAATTACTACCTGGTGATTGCCGAATAGGAGATGGAGTACCTGATTCGCCTCGACCGCATGGAGTTCCATGCCTATCACGGCTGCTACGACCTGGAGCAGAAGGTGGGCAACCGCTTCACGGTCGATCTCGAAATCACGTCGGAACTGAGCGACATCGCGGTGCACGACGACGTGCGCCGGGCGGTCAACTACCTGACGGTTTACGAAACGGTCACGACGCAGATGCGCGTCACGCAGCGCACGATCGAAAGGGTGGCGATGAACATCATCGAAGCCCTGTACGGCCGCTTCCCGCAGATACGGCACATTAAATGCACCGTATCGAAACTGGCGCCTCCATTGGGCGGAAAACTGGAAAAGGTAAGCGTCGTATTGGAAAAGTAGCACCTTTCACTTTTGGATATGCATCACTCGCAGCATCGCGCCACCCTGGGTGGCAAGTTGAGCGCCGTGCTGGTCGCGGCAGGCAGTTCCGTCGGACTGGGCAACATCTGGCGTTTCCCCTATGTCGCGGGCGACAACGGAGGCGGAGCTTTTCTGGTGATCTACATCCTCTGCGTCTTGCTGCTGGGCCTGCCGATCATGGTGGCCGAGTTCTCGGTCGGCCGTGCCTCGCACAAAAATGCCGTCGGGGCCTACCGTGCGCTCGCCCCCGGATGGAGTTTTCTGGGCTACAACGGGGTGCTGGCAGCCTTTCTGATCCTGGGTTTCTACTTCGTGGTTTCGGGCTGGACGGCCGAGTACATGATCCACTCGCTGACGGGCGACATCGCCCATTACACCACTGCCGAAGAGTATAAAAGCCTCTTCGAAACCTTCATCCGAAATCCCTGGCGGCCGGTGCTCTATACCTGCCTTTTCGTCTTGGCGACCCATTTCGTCATTACGCTGGGGGTACAAAAAGGTATCGAACGTTCGGCAAAGGTGCTTATGCCCCTGCTGTTCGTCATCCTCATTGCGCTTTCGATCCACTCGCTGCTGATGCCCGGAGGCGGAGCGGGTCTGGAATTCTTCTTCAAACCCGACTTCTCGAAGGTCACCCCTTCGACCGTGCTCGTTGCACTGGGACAGGCGTTCTTCTCGCTCTCGATCGGTATCGGCACGATGGTCACCTACGCCTCCTACTTCAAGCCCGACACCAATCTGCGGCATACAGCCCTGAATGTCACGATTCTCGATTCGCTGGTGGCGATTCTGGCCGGTGTGGTGATTTTCCCGGCGGTTTTCAGCGTAGGGATCGAACCCTCGTCGGGGCCTTCGCTGGTGTTCATCACGCTGCCCGGCATCTTCAACGGCATGCCCTGGAGCATGGTCTGGTCGACGATTTTCTTTCTGTTGCTGGTGGTCGCAGCACTCACTTCGACCATCTCGCTGCACGAAGTCATCACGGCCTATTTCCACGAGGAGTGGCACCTGAACCGCCGCGCGGCAGCCTGGACGACGACCGCTTCGACGATCGTGCTGGCCGCTTTGGCCTCCCTGTCGCTGGGGGTGCTGAACGGGTGGAAGATTTTCGGTCTCGACCTGTTCAACCTGCTCGACTTCCTCACGGCCAACATCCTGCTGCCGGCCGGCGGATTCTTCACCTGCATCTTTGTCGGCTGGAAACTCGACAAACGGGTCTTACAGGCGCAAATCACCAATAACGGGGAACTCAAATTCCGTATTTACGGCATTTTCATCTTCCTGCTGCGCTATATCTGTCCGGCTGTGCTGGCATTGATCTTCCTCGACAACCTCGGAGTTTTCAAACACTTATAGGTTTCTTCCGGCTTTCCCGCCACGTTTTCCCGGTTTCGGCCGGGATTTTTGTGTCGAATTTCTGTTTTAGTTTCCGTGCCCGGCATCGTCCGGGCTTCGGTTTTTGCACCGCCCTCGCAGACCGAAAACCCATACTTATTTCGTTTCAAAATTCAGCTCGCAATCCAACGACAATCCGAACAGGAAAGGAGACTTTTTTCACTATCCTCAATCAGGCATAAGCCCCTATTACCGGCTGACAATAAACGCTTCGCATTCTTCCGGATAAATATTTGCGATTCGAAACCCCCAACAGAAACGGCCTCCAGGTTCATTCAGCACCCATACGCCTGAAAACAAACGTATTCACAAAAAAATATCTTAAATTGTTTTGGAAAATAAGAATATAATCGCTACTTTTGTTTCGTATTGAAATAACAAACATTACACATCACAATTCAAAATAAAATTGCAAGATTTTAAAAACTTATAAAACCCCAGTAAACATGCAAAGAGAAAATCTACTCAAGCAAATCGAAGATCCGTCCAAAGTCTGGGACGTAGTGGTTGTAGGCGGCGGAGCCACGGGGCTCGGGTGCGCTGTCGACGCCGCGCTAAGGGGATATTCCGTTGCGCTGTTCGAACGCGAGGATTTTGCTAAATGCACATCCAGCCGATCCACAAAGCTCGTACACGGTGGGGTGAGGTATCTTCAGCACGGGGACGTGATGCTCGTTTTGGAAGCACTCCGCGAACGGGGACGAATGAAGGCCAACGCACCGCATCTGGTTAAAGACCAGGCTTTCGTAATCTCAAACTATTCCTATTGGGACAATTTCCTATACTTCTGCGGACTGACTTTCTACGACCTCCTTTCATTCGGGTTCGGATACGGACGATCCCGATTCATTTCTGCAAAGAAGGTCCGGCAGTATCTCCCCACTTCCGTCGAGAAGGGACTCAAAGGGGGCGTGGTGTATCACGACGGACAGTTCGACGATTCACGCATGGCCGTAAACCTCGCACAGACCTGTGTCGAGAACGGGGGCGTCGTCCTGAACCGGACTGCCGTCGAGAGCATGCTCCACGATGCGAACGGGAAGGTGGCGGGCGTCGTCGTGCGCGACACCCTTTCCGGAAAGACCTTCGAGGTCAAGGCAAAGAGCGTCATAAACGCAGCAGGCTGTTTCGTCGACGACATCATGCAGATGGATTCCGCAGAGCACCGTAAGATGGTGAAACCCTCGCAGGGAGTACACATCGTCTTGGACAAGAAGTTCCTGCAGAGCGACTACGCCATCATGGTGCCCAAGACTTCCGACGGACGCGTCCTGTTCGCGGTCCCCTGGCACGATAAGGTCGTAGTCGGAACAACCGACATTCCTCGCGAGAAGCCCGAGAGCGAGCCGAAGCCTTTGCAGGAGGAGATCGACTTCATTCTCGGAACGGCAGGGCTTTACATGAATCCCGCACCCACGAAGAAGGACATTCTATCCGTGTTTGCCGGACAGAGACCCCTCGCGGCGCCCAAGAAGGAGGGAAAGAGCACAAAAGAGATTTCGAGAAGCCACAAGATCATCGTATCCGAGAACAACCTCGTGACAATCACAGGAGGCAAGTGGACATCCTACCGCCTGATGGCCGAAGATACCGTGAACAAGATTTCAGAGTTGGGAATTCTTCCCGCACGAAAGTGCCGCACGAAATCATTCCGGATTCACGGGTACAGGCCGAAGCCCGATTTGGCCGATCACATGTACGTGTACGGGTCAGACCAGCCCGCAATTCTCGAAATGATACGGAAGAACCCGCAATGGGGGGAGAAAATTTCCGAAAAGTTCGGATACACCGTAGCCGAAGTCATTTGGGCCGTGCGCGAGGAGATGGCGACGACCGTCGACGACGTCCTCGCAAGGAGAGTCAGGCTCCTGTTCGTCGATGCGCGCGAAGCACAGAAGGCAGCTCCGAAAGTCGCACAAATTATCGCTCACGAACTCGGACGCGACCAACAATGGATCGAACAACAAGTCCACGAATTCGGCAAG